>SFCB01000194.1 GCA_004367505.1 Chloroflexi bacterium OHK40
ATCCCCGGGGCGATGGATCCCCCGGGGGTGGGGGAATCCGGTCGGGGCGGCGGAACCCGGTCGGGACGACGGATTCCCCGGGGGCGGCGGAATCCGGTCGGGGCGATCGATTCCGCTAGAGTGGGCGCGTCGCTAGCTCCAGTTGGATAAGGTTCGCCAGCGCCTCCTCGCTGGAGCCACCGCACATCTCGGGCGTGGGCCGGAGGCTGACGCAGACGGCCGGGCGCTCGGGGCGGCCGAAGAGCGCGCAGCGGTTCGCCGGGGTGAGCTGGGCGCAGCGCACCCCGGCTGGCTTACCCCCGGGCATGCCGGGGATGGGCGACGAGATCGACGGCGCGATGCAGCAGGCCACGCAGCCTGCCCGGCACGCCAGAGCGCCCGCCGCAGGGTCGGGGAGGGCCGAGGCCGACCCGCGCTCGCACTCAGTTGTTGGCGCGCCGTGCATCAGGTGATTGGCCGGCCCCGCAGCGGCGGGAAGGCCGGTTCCTCGCGGGCGGCGAAGGCGGCCAGGCCGATCTGGTAATCCTCGGAGGCGAGCGCCGCGCGGATGGCCGCCGTCTCATAGCGCAGCCCCTGTTCCAGGGCACACTCCAGCCCCATATCGATCGCGGCCTTGGCGTAGGCCAGCGCGAGCGGGCTACGACGGGCGATCTCGGCGGCGAGGGCGCGGGCCGCCTGCGGCAGCTCACTGGCCGGCGCCACCTGGCCAACGAGGCCCCAGGCGAGGGCCTCCTGCGCGCCGATCCGCCGGGCGCTGAAGATCAGCTCCTTGGCCCGCCCGGGGCCGACCAGGCGCGGCAGGCGCTGGGTGCCGCCCGCGCCGGGGATGATCCCCAGCCCCACCTCGGGCAGGCCCAGTTGCGCGTGCTCTGCGGCCAGCCGCAGATCGCAGGCCAGGGCAAGCTCCAGCCCGCCGCCGAGGGCCAGCCCGTTGATCGCCGCGATCGTCGGGATCGGCAGGCGGGCCAGCTGATTGTTGCAATCGTTCATGGCGCGGTTGTGGGCCCAGCGCGCCGATGCGTCCATCGCGGCGCGCTCCTTGAGATCCGCCCCGGTGCAGAAGGCCCGCTCGCCGGCCCCGGTGAGCACCAGCACCCGCGCATCGCCGCCCTCCGCCAGCGTCGCTAGCGCCGCCATAAGTTCATTCACGAGCTGCACGCCGAGCGCATTCAGCCGCTCGGGGCGGCGCAAGGTGATTGTCGCGATGCCATCTGCGATGGTGAGATCGAGCTGCTCGTAGTGTGTCATCCCTGGCTCCTCCGCGTGGCGTTCGGCAAGGGTTCAGGCCGCTTGACCGTTTGGGTGCATCCAGGGCTTGCTGCTGCCGCAGCCCAGTTCCCTGTACCCTTGCCTTAGCGCAGCGCCCCCCGCGCCGCCACCGGCCACACGACCTCGACCGTCTCGCCTCGCACGCCCACGATGATGTCAAACAGGTTACTCACAACACAGCAATGGTTCGGCAGCACCGTCACGCGCTCGCCCACGGCGGGACGTTCGTTGCACCCGCTGAGATCCACCATGCCGTGCTCCTCCGAGAGGCGCACAATCGTCGCCTCGGGGTACTCAAGGATCAGGCCATAGCCCTCGAGGCCCAGGAGGTCGGAGGAGAGAGCCTTGCTCCCGCAGTCGAGGATGGCCCGCTCGGCGGTGGGCCGGCTCACCACCGTGGCGAGCACCGTCATGGCGCACTGCCCGAGACCCATCGCGCCGGCCTTGACGGTGGCGCGGTCGCCGTAGACATACGTGCCCGCGCGGTGCTCGGTCACCTCGGGGTACTCGTGGGCGCGCCACATGCCAGGGGTGCCGCCCCCGCTCACGCGCCTGGCCTCCAGGCCCAGAGCGCGCAGCCGCTCGAGGGCCTCGCGTACGAACGGCCCGGTACCGGCACCAGTGGGGTAGGTCATCAGGCCACCGAAGCGCAGCCCTGGCGACCGGGCGATCCGCGCGGCCAGCGCGGCGGCGGCCTCCGGCGTTTGCACGCCGCAGCGGCCCATCCCGGTGTCACACTCCACCAGCACCTCAAGCTCCAGACCCGCCGCAGCCATCGCGCCGGACAGGCCCGCAACCACCTCGGTCGAGTCGGCGCTGACGCTAAGGCGCGCGCGGCGGGCCAGGGCCACCAGTCGCTCAAGCTTGGCCGCCCCGACGATGTTGTAGGTGATAAAGATGTCCTCGATCCCGGCATCAGCCATCACCTCGGCCTCGCCGAGCTTCTGGCAGGTGACCCCGATCGCCCCGGCGGCTAGCTGCATCTGCGCAATCGCCGGGATCTTGTGGGTCTTGATATGGGGGCGGTTGGCGATGCCGTGCTCATCCAGGTAGGCCTGCAGCGCGGCGATATTGGCCTCCAGGCGGTCCAGATCCACCACGGCCACCGGGGTGTCGAGGGCGTCGATCTGCATAGGCCTCGTCCGTATCCAGCAAGGATGCCACACTCTTATTGTGCCCGATTCTGCCGATCTTTGGGAAGGCATGCAGCGGTGGTTTTCGGACGTTGCTCGTGCCTTGCTCGCCACCCGGATACGCAGCGAGATCTGTTACAATCGCCGAGACCCGGCGCGCCTGCGCCGCACAGGAAGAGGAAAGCGATGTCAGTACAGGGAATTGGCACCACCACCGTGGCCCAGGTCGGGCTGATCGTGCGTGATATCGAGGCCCGCGCGCGGGCATGGGCCGACGTGCTGGGGGTCCCGGTCCCGCCGATCATCGTCACCGCGCCAGTCGAGACGGCCCGCACCGAGTATGCTGGCGCCTCTACGCCCGCCCGGGCAAAGCTCGCCTTCTTCCACCTCGGGCAGGTAGACCTGGAGCTGATCGAGCCCATCGGCGGCCCGAGCACCTGGCAGGAGCAGCTCGATCGGCACGGCGAGAGCCTGCACCACATCGCCTTCCGCGTCCAGGGTTTGGGTGAAAGACTCGCGTACCTGGACGCCAGGGGTGTCCCGCTCATCCAGCGGGGCGAGTATACCGGCGGGCGCTACGCCTACGTCGATGGTGGCTCCACCCTGGGCGCGATCCTGGAGTTGCTCGAGAACGACGAGGTGGTCCAGTGAGCGCCGGGATGGCGCTGCGCCCCTTCCTTCGGGCGCACGGGGCTCGATGTGACGCCGCTCTGTCTGGGATGTGCCCAGATCGGAGATATGCGCGGCGTGTTCGATCCGGTGCCGGAGACTCAGGCCCTGGAGTTGCTGCGGGCCTTCTTCCAGAGCCCGATCCGTTTCCTCGACACGGCGGCCGCCTATGGCGACGGCGAGAGCGAGCGGCGGATCGGCCTGGCATTGCGGGAGCTCGGCGGCATGCCGGAGGGTTATGTGCTCGCAACCAAGGCCGACCGCGATCTGGCGAGTGGCGATTTTAGCGGCGAGCAGACCAGGCGCTCGATCGAGCGTAGCCTGCGCCTCCTTGGCGTCGAGCACCTGCCGATCGTCCACCTCCACGACCCGGAGTATGCCAGCACCAGCTTCGCGGAGATCGTCGGGCCGGGTGGCGCCGTCGAGGTCCTGCACGACTACAAGCGCCAGGGCGTCATTGGCGCCATTGGCATTGCCGCGGGCCCGATCGACATGCTGATCCGCTATGTCGAAACCGATGCCTTCGATGCGGTGCTGAGCCATAATCGCTACACGCTGGTGGACCGTAGCGCGAGCCCGCTGTTTGACCTCGCGGCGCGCAAAGGCATGGCGGTGCTGAATGCGGCTCCCTACGGTAGTGGGATGCTCGCCAAGGGTCCCGACCAGTGGCAGAAGTATATGTACCGCCAGGCTTCGCCGGAGCTGGTGGAGCGCGTGCGCCAGATGGATAGGGCCTGCCGGGAGTACAACGTGCCGCTCGCGGCGGCGGCCCTGCAGTTCTCCCTGCGTGATCCGCGGGTCACCGCGACGATTGTGGGCATGGCCCGCGCCGAACGTCTGACCCACACGATCGAGCTGGCGCGCCACCCCATTCCGGGCGAGCTCTGGGATGCGCTGGAGGCGATCGCGGGGGCGGGCCGCCCGTAGAACGCCGTGCCGTGTGAGTGTCGGGGCACGCGTCAGTGCGTGCCCCGGTACCCCAGCAGCCGCATGCCGTTGAGCGTGACGAGCAGCGAGGTGCCGACGTCGGCCAGGACCGCCATCCACATCGTGCCCGCCCCGAGCAGGACCAGGGCCAGGAAGGCCAGTTTGATACCGATGCTGAGAGCGATGTTGGCGCTCACCGTGCCCATCGCCGCGCGGCTGAGCGCGATCGCGAAGGGCAGCCGGCGCAGATCATCGCTCATCAGAGTCACGTCGGCCGTCTCCATCGCCTGGTTGCTGCCGCCGTGGGCGCCGCCGATGGCGATACCGACGCTTGCCGCAGCGAGCGCCGGCGCATCGTTGATCCCGTCGCCGACCATGGCCGTGGGGCCGTGGGCGCGCTGCAGCTCCTCTACCGCAGCAACCTTCTGCTCTGGCAGCAGTTCGGCCCGCACCTCGGTAACGCCAACCTCGGCGCCGATACGCTCGGCGGTGGCGCGCTGGTCGCCGGTGAGCATCACTACGGCGCGCAGGCCAAGGTTCTTCAGCTCGGCAACGGCTTCGCGGCTGCTGGCGCGCGGGCTGTCGGCGAGCGTGATTGTGCCAAGGTAATCGCCCGCCACACTCACCATCACCGGGGTGTGGCCAGCCGCCGCATCGGCGCTTGCCGCCTGGCAGTGTGCGAGGTCGTGGGCGATCGTGCCATCGAAGTGGCGATGACTGCCCACCAGCACCTCCCGCCCATCCACCAGACCGGCCACCCCCCGGCCCACCAGCGCCGTCACCCGTTCGGCCGCCGGCAGCCGCGACGCGAGCCCGCGCTCCGCCGATGCGCTGTTGATCGCGTGGGCCAGCGGGTGCTCCGAACGGCGCTCGACGGCCCCGGCCAGGGCCAGTACTTCGTCGCAGGCTACGCAGTGCCCGAGGGGAGCTCCAGGCGCGGAGCAACCTAGAGCCCGCACGGCTACCACGGAGGGGCGCCCGGCCGTGAGCGTGCCCGTCTTGTCGAGGGCCACCGCCCGCACGCGGCTCAGCGCTTCGACGAAGGCGCCACCCTTGATCAGCACACCACCACGGGCTGCCGCGCTCATCGCGCTCACGAGGCTCACCGGCGTGCTGATGACCAGCGCGCAGGGGCAGGCCACGACCAGCAGCGCGAGCCCCCGGTACAGCCAGCCAAACGTGTCGGGGGCGGGGTTCCAGAAGGGCTGCCCGAAGAGGAGCGGTGGGATGACGGCCACCAGCAGCGCCAGCACCACCACGGCGGGAGTGTAGAGGCGCGCGAAGCGGTCGACAAAGCGCTGCACGGGTGCCCGGCGCTCCTGCGCCTCCTCGACCAGACGGATCATGCGGGCGATGGTCGTGTCGGCCGCCGGGCGGGTGACAAGCAGTTCCAGGCTGCCCTCGCCGTTGATGCTTCCGGCGAACACCTCGGCGCCGGGCTCCTTCTCAACCAGCCGGCTCTCACCGGTGATTGGCGCCTGGTTGACCGACGAGTGCCCGGCCCGCACCACCCCGTCCATGGCGATACGCTCCCCGGGCCGCACGACGATCACATCGCCGGCGCGGAGTTCGCCCACCGGCACCTGCTCCTCGCAGCCGGTGCCACAGCAGTCCGTGCTCAGCCGCGTGGCCGTAGCCGGCACCACCTCCATCAGGCTCCGGATGGCGTGGCGGGCGCGGGTGGCGGTGTAGCCTTCCAGGGCCTCGCCAAGGGCGAAGAGTACCATCACCAGCCCGGCCTCGACGTAGGCGCCGATCGCCACCGCGCCGATGGCGGCGATCGTCATCAGGGCGTTGATATTCAGCTCGCTGCCGAGGGTGAGGCCACGCCACGCGCTGCGGGCGATCGGCCCGATCGTTAGCGCCATGGCGAGCAGAGCCAGCCCATCGATCCAGGCAGCCTCCTGGCCGAGCAGCTCGTGGAGCACGATGCCCGGTAGTACCAGCAGCGCGCCAAGGAGCGCAAGGCGCGTCTCCTGGCGCGCCCACATAAAGCCAAAAAAGCCGGGAGCTGGCGCGGGTACAGCTCCCCCGGACGGGCTCGCGTCCGGGTTGTCCACCTCGTAGCCGAGCTCCCGGACGCGCCCGACGATGGCCTCGGGGGCCACCACGCCGCGCACGGTGAGGCGCTCGGTGGCGAAGCTCAGCTCGCAGGACTCGACGCCCGGAAGCTGGGCGACGCCACTCTCGATCGTGCGGGCGCATCCCGCGCAGTCCATCCCGCGAATGGTAAAGGTACGTTCGGCAGAGGTTGTCATCGATGCACCACTCTCATGGCGGCCCGGAGCGACCGCAGCGAGAGTGTACACCTTCGACTCTGGTTGAAAGTCAAGCCCCTGAATTCGAGCGCGGGGGTGGTACAGCAACCCCCGGCACGCTCTTCAAGCCCGGGCTGCCCCGTTAGCGCGCCGGCCGCTCCTGCTCAAGGGCGAGGAAGAGCCGCGCGAAGAGGAAGGCATGGGCGCCACGGGCCACGAAGAGGTAGCCCTCCTCAGCCTGACGCAGCTCGGGCGCCTCACGGCCCGTCGAGGCGTGGCAGCCGGCCTCGAGCCGGGCGAGCCGCGCCAGCGCATCGGCGGCGGACGGATCGGCGCCGACAACCAGGATATGGTAGGCGTCGTCTTCTTGCCAGAGATGGACGTGGCGGCCCCGGAGGAGGGCGAGAATCACCCGGCCCTCGTGGCCCGTCAGCACGCAATCGGTCTCGGCGAGGAGCTGTTCGAGGGCGGCATCGGGGGAGAGGGCCTGGGGATCGGCGCAGACGCGCTCGATCAGCAGATCCAGCGCCGAGTGGCGCGGCCCGGCTGGGGCGGCCCTCAGGTCGCGCAGGAAGAGCCCGAGCTCGTGGCGCTGTACGAGCAGCGGGGTGAGCTGGCGCTCCAGGGCCACCAGGCGCTTGCGGGCCAGTGTGGCCAGCGCCTCCTCGCCGAGAGTGCCGTCGGCCTGCCCGGCAAGGAGCGTCTTGATATCGGCGAGGGCGAAGCCGAGGCGCTGGGCGCGCTGGATGAAGCGCAGGGTCTCCTCGGCGGCCGCAGTGTAGAGCCGGTAACCCGCTGCGGAGTAGTCGGCGGGCGCGAGCAGGCCCTGGGCCTCGTAGAATCGGAGCGCCGAGGGACGCAGGCCCACGCGCCGGGCGAGTTGGCCGATCGTCAGCAGTGGGGCGCCCCGCTCCGGCCCCTCGGGCCGTGTGGGTGTGCTGGTCGTGTGCGTCATATGATAGCTATCCTACCACAACGGGCTGCGCCAGCGATGGGTGGCCTCAGGGGCAGCAGCCGACTGGGGCGCGGGTACGATCATCGGAAGAGGAGTGCGGGTTTCCAGCGTCAAGCTCATCACGGCTACTCCTGGCGGCTTGCCCGCCAGCCGATCCGGCGGAACTGCGCCCACGGTAGCAGCCTGCCTCTCGTTCAGGAACGATGCGGCCGGCGCCCGCGTGTGAGCAAGGCCCGTAGCCAGCGCCACATCGCCCGGACGTGGCGATCGAGGCTGAGCAGCAGCAGGCCAGCGATGAGCAGCGGGAGGGCGGGCCAGAAGGCGGCCAGGTCGGTGCCGTGGCGGAAGCCCGGGAGGTTGGCCACCAGCCAGATGCAGAGCGAGCCGGCATAGCCCGGCCAGCCGGCGCGGATGCCGAGCAGTAGCGCCAGTGTCAGCAGCGCCAGCGGGAGCCCGGCGGGATGCTGGGGAATGCGCCCGGCGAGCATTGGGAGGGCGAGCAGCGCGACTCCGGCGGTGGCCAGGGCCGCCGCGATCCGCCGCCGGGTGCCGGTAGGCTGGACGAAGGGCTCGCCAGAACTGCCGATCGCTGGCGGGAGGGTGGGCAGAAGCCGCTCCAGATCGTTGGGGAGGGGGTAGGCGTCGGGGTGATTCTGAAGCGCCACGCTCAGCCCTCGCGCGGCGGCCTCGACGAGTGGCGCCGCTTCTGGCACCTGCCCAACGAGAGCAGGCGGGTCGGGCAGATCGATCGGGGGGGCTGGCAACTCGGCGGCCAGCACCGGCGGGAGGGTGATCCGGGCCGTAGTGTGCTCAACGCAGAGAAGCGCGAACACCCGCCGCCCGCGCCGCTCGTCCACCAGCAGCGCATCGCGCAGCGGGAGCGCGCCAAGCGCCCGACGCTCCCAGGCCGTGAGCAGTTCGGCCAGTTCGGCGCGCTGGTCGGGTGTGAGTCTGGCGCCCATCCGGCCCGCCCGCAGCTCGGTGAGTAACGCACGGGGTGTCACGTCTCGCAGCAGCGCATGGACCGCGCGGCGGTCATAGGCGGCGAGGCTGAGGGCCGCGTGCTCGGGCTCCATGGCGACCCCTCGTCCCTGCCAGCTGCCGCTACCGGGCGCCTTGCCAGGCGCGCAGCAGTGCCGGCAAGTCCGGGTAGATCGCATCGGGCCGCACGGGGCCTGCCTCGGCCTCGGCGCGGGTGCTCACGCCCGTCAGCACCAGGGCAGATGGCATGCCTGCCGCCCGGGCCCCGGCGATATCGGTATCGAGCCGGTCGCCGATCACCAGTGTTCGCGCCGGGGCGGCGCCGAGCAGCTCGGCGGCCACGTGGAACATGGTTGGTGCAGGCTTGCCGATCACCAGGGGCTCGACGTCGGTAGCGGCTACCAGGGCCGCCATAATCGCGCCGGCGCCGGGGATCAGCCCGTCCTCGGAGGGGAAGGTGCGGTCAGGGTTCGTGGCCACGTAGCGGGCACCCCGGCGGATCAGCAGGGTGGCCTGGCGCAGGGTGGCGTAGGTGAGCTCGAAGTCGGCGCCCTGCACCACCAGTTCCGGCGCCTCGGCATCCTCGACGAAGTGCCCATCGGCCAGAAGCGCCTCGCGCAGCCCACGCATCCCCACAATATAGACCCGGGTGCCACGCGGGTAGCTGGCGCGCAGGGCCCGGCCCGTCGCGATCGCCGAGGTGACCACGCGGGCCGCCGGCATGGCGATGCCCATCGCGGCGAGCCTGGCCTCGTACTGCTCAGGCGTCATCGAGGCGTTGTTGGTGATGCATGCGTAGCGATGCCCGCGCTCATCGAGGAAGGCCAGCAACTCACGCACCCCGTCGAGCACCTGCTGCCCTCGGTACAGCACCCCGTCCATATCGAACAGCACCGCGCGAATTGATGCCAGGTGGAGCATGGTCCTGGACGATCTCCATCGGCTCGGCAGAGCCGAGTACAAAGCGGTCACAAGCCGTCAACGGGCGACCGGTACGCTCACATCCGCTCGGGCGCCTTGATCCCCAGCAGCGCCAGACCGCCCTTGAGGGCGGTGCCGGTTGCCTCCACCAGGGCCAGGCGCGCGGCGCGCAGCTCGGGCGTATCGGCCTTGAGCACCGGGCACTGCTCGAAGAAGACCCCGAACTCGCGAGCGGTGGTGTAGCACCACTCGGCAATGACGAAGGGCGCGTAGCGGGCACCGGCCTCCCGCAGGGCCTCGGGCAGCCGCGCCAGGTGCTTGAGCAGCCGCTGCTCGGCCGGGTGCGTCAGCAGCGCGAGGTTCGCGGGGGCGACCGCGCCGCCCCGCTCCTCCTCGACCCGGCGCAAGATCGAGCGGCAGCGGGCGTACGAATACTGCAGGTAGGTTGCGCTGTTGCCCTCGGTGGCGAGCATCCGCTCCCAGTCCAGGCTGATATTGCGCCGTGGATCCTGGTAGAGGTCGTTGTAGATCACGGCGCCCACCCCAACAGCCTCGGCCACGGCGGCCTTCTCAGCCTCGTCCAGCTCCGGGTTTTTACGCTCCACCACCGCCCGCGCCCGCGCCACTGCCTCATCGAGCAGACTCTCCAGGTAGACCATATTGCCCTTGCGGGTGGAGAGCGGCTGGCCATCAGGGGTGGTGACGATCCCAAAGGGAATATGGACGAGCTCCACACCCTCGGCGTAGCCCATCGCGCGCACAATCGCGAAGAGCTGGCGAAAGTGCAGCTCCTGACGCCCATCCACCACGTAGACGATCTTGGACGGCTGGAACTCGCTGATGCGGAACTTCACGGTCGCAATGTCCCGCGTCATATAAACCGTGCCGCCATCGCTACGCTGGATGATGAATTTAGGCAGCTTGTCGAGCTCGGCCACCACCGAGCCGTCGGCGTCGCGGTAGGCCGCCTCCGAGTGCAGCGTCTCGGCGATCACCTCGGGCAGCATGGCCTCATAGAAGCTCTCGCCATAGGCGTGGTCAAAGACGATCCCGAGCCGATCGTAGTTCTTCTGCGCGGCCTTGAGCGTCAGATCCACGCACCACTGCCAGATCGCGCGGGCCTCCGGGTCGCCCTGCTCGAGCGCGAGCGACCAGCGGCGGGCCTCGTCCTCGAGCTCGGAGCGCTCCTTCATCTCATTGTTATAGCGCGCGTAGAGCGCCTCCAGCTGCTCCATGGCCGCCTCGCCCTCGGCCTGTGGCCGGCCGTAGCGCATAATCGAGGCGATCACGGTGCCAAACTGCGTCCCCCAGTCGCCCAGGTGGTTATCGCCGATCACCTGGTAGCCCAGGGCCCGGAAGATATTCACCAGGGTCTGGCCGATGATCGTGGAGCGGATGTGGCCCACGTGCATGCGCCGGGCGATATTGGGGGCCGAGTAGTCCACCACCACGCGCTTGCCAGCGCCGTCGGCGTGGTGGCCATAGGCCGCGCCGTGGGCGGCGATCTCGCCAAGCACTGCCTCGGCGATCCGCTCGGGATGCATGCTGAAGTTCAAAAAAGGCCCCGCAGCCTCCACCGCGCCGATCAGCGAGCCGGGGCCCGGACTGATCGCGGCGGCGAGGTCGGCCGCTAGCCGGGGTGGGGCAACTCCCAGCTCTCGGGCCGCCCGAAAGACGGGGAAGGCCAGGTCGGCCGGGATATTTGGCTTCGGAGTGGCGAGCTCGATCATCTCAGCGGGGACCATCCCCGTCGCCGCGATCGCCGCCCGCGCCTCCTCGCTGAACCGTTCGAGGGCGTAGCTCATCTAGCGCTCCACAATGCCCGCGCCGCCATGGGGCGCAGCCCGTTCTCTCCCGCAAGTATACCATACCGCTTCTGGCAGCCCCCTCCTGTAAGGCGACCTTAATCTTGTGGCATTGAGGCCCGCTGATCGCCGTGATAGCATAGAGGGGCGGGCCTTCCAGCCCGTTGTATTGTCGTCTGTTGATCGCGGGCACGCGCGTGCGCACCACCATCCAGCAGAAGATCTTGCTCCTGCTCCTGGGCCTCGCCCTTCCCCCGCTGATTCTCGTGGGCTGGCTCGGCCTGGCCGGGCTCACCCGCGCCCGCACCACCGCCGTGCAGGAGGGCACCAATGCGCTCCGCGAGCAGACGGAGCGGAGCCTGGCTCAGCGCGCCGCCGACAAGGCCCAGTCCTACGATGCGGCCCTCGCCGGTGTGCAACAGCAGGTGCAGAGTGTGGCCTCCTACGCCACCGTGATCGCCGCGCAGCCCGGCCCTCCCCTTACCGCTGATCGGGTGTGGGTTGCCCCGGCTCCCAGCCCCGAACTCCTCGCTACACATGCGGACGGGGTGGCCTTCGTACAGCGGATGATCCCGGTGCTGCGCGCCACCGTGGCCAACAACCCCCTCGTCAATATCGGCTACATCGCCCTCGACGAGGGTGGCGTGATCGCCTTCGACAACGATGCCGTGATCGATGCGCTGCTCGCCATCCAACCCTTCGACCCGCGCGAGCGCCCGTGGTACCTCAAGGCCCGCGAGCGTGGCACCACCGTGTGGACCGATACCTACGTCGATGCCAACACGGGCCTGCTGGCCACCACCTGCGCCACCCCGCTCTACGACACCGAGGGCCGCTTTCTTGGCGTGGTGGCCTTCGACCTGCTACTGGAAACCATCCAGGACGACCTGCTGGCCCTCGATATCGGCGGCGAGGGCTACGCCATGCTCCTCAACATGGCGGGCGAGGTGATCGTGCGCCCCGACCTCGATGCCCGCGATGTGCGCTGGGACCAGCCCTTCGCCACCGAGAACCTCGCCGCCTCGCCGAACCCGGTGCTGCGCCAGGTGGCCACCGCGATGATGGAAGGCGCGGCCGGGATCGCCCGGCTCGATGACGATGGCGATGGCTCCTACATCGCCTATGCCCCCATTCAGACCGCCGGCTGGAGCGTGGCGCTGGTGATCCCCGCCGACGACGTGGTGCAGCCCGCCCTCGCTACCGGCGCCCGGATCGCCGAAAGCCAGGACGAGCTGCGCACCCGGCTGCTGTTGCTCTTGCTGTTGATCGGCGGCGCCATCAGTGTGCTCGGCTTCCTGCTCTCGCTCTCCTTCTCCGAGCGTATCCGCGTCGTGCAGGCTGGCGTGCAGGCCGTGGCCGGTGGCGATCTGAACCGGCGCCTGCCCCCCGCCGGTCGCGACGAGATCGGCGAGCTGGTGGTGGCCTTCAACAGCATGGCCGATGCGCTCCAGGAGAAGGTGGCCGAGTTGGAGGAGCACGCCCAGCAACTCGCCACGCTCAACGCCGTTTCCAATGAGCTGAAGGGCATCCTCGACCTGTCACGCCTGCTCGAGGCCATTCCGAGTACGGTGTGTGCCCGCTTCGGCTTCGACCGGGCGGCGCTCTACCTGGTGGAGGAGCAGCAGCTGCGCGTCGTCGCGGCCTCGTTTGGTGCCGGCCGCGAGGCGCAGGCCCGCCACTTCATGCAGGTGGCCAACAGTAGCCCGATCCAGCTCGGCAGCCCCACGATCGAGGCCGATGTCGTGCGGAGCGGAAAGGCCGTGATCGTCGACAATCCCTGGGAGCACCCCGGGGTCGAGCCGCGCAAGCAAGCCGCCTCGGCCAGCCACGCTTACGTGCAGGTGCCAATCTTCGGGCGCGAAGGCCAGGTGATCGGCCTGCTCTCGGCCGACTATCACCTCAGCCGGCGCCCCATCCTGCCCCAGGACGCCAGCCGCCTGCTGATGTTCGCCAGCATGGTTGGCCTGACCATCCAGAATGTGCAGCTCTACAGCGATCTCGAGCGCCAGGTGGCCCGTCGCACCGACGAGTTGCGCGCCGCGCTGGCCCAGGCCCAGCTCGCCGACCGGCGCAAATCGGACTTTCTGGCCAGCGTGAGCCACGAGTTGCGCACGCCTCTCAACGCCATCATCGGCTTCAGCACCGTGCTACTGGATGGCCTGGACGGTCCGCTGACGCCCATGCAGCGCGAGGATGTGCGGAGCATCAATCGCAACGGGCGCTTCCTGCTGCACCTGATCAACGAACTGCTCGACCTGGCGCGGATCGAGGCCGGCCACCTGCGCCTGGAGTTGCGCAGCGTGGAGTTGCGGCAGCTCATCGTTGACGCCCTCGATGCCGTCCAGGGGCTCCTCCACGCGCGGCCTCTGACCCTTACTCACGCCCTGCCTCCCGCGCTACCCTGTGTGCTCGCCGATCCGGACCGGGTGCGGCAGGTGCTCTTCAATCTGCTCTCGAACGCCGTCAAGTTTACCGAGCGTGGCGCGGTGACGGTCAGCGCCGATACGCTCGACGAGGTCAACGACCACGGGCGAATCACCCGCTTTGTCGTGGTTCGGGTACGCGACACCGGGCTCGGCATCCCGCCCGACCGTCTCAGCGAGGTGTTCCAGGAGTTTGTGCAGATCCACGGCCGGCGCTCGCGCAGCGGTGGCACGGGCCTGGGCCTGGCGATCGCCCGCAAGCTGGTGGAGGCCCAGCAGGGGCGGATCTGGGTCGAGAGTGAGCCCGGTGTTGGGAGTACCTTCAGCTTTACCCTACCCGTCGCGATCCAGCCTCAGGCCAGCAATGGCCGCAACGGCACCCACCAGACCGGGCCGCTGGCGCAGCTACACGATGGGCATATTAATGGTTAGATCAGGAGCGCGCCGCCTTCCAGAGGCTTTCGAGCGCCTGCGGCGGTGATGTGCAGGAGGGGATGCCTTCCCCATGGCAGAGCAAAAAATTCTCTATGTCGAAGATAACCCGGACAACCAGCGCCTGGTGCAGCGCTTGCTGGAAGCGCGCGGGTACCGGGTGCTGATTGCCGAGGACGGGGCGGAAGGCGTCGCGATGGCCCGTGAGAGCCGTCCCGACCTGGTGCTGGTGGATCTTGGCATCCCGGGTCTGGACGGCTACGAAACGACAACCCGCCTGCGCAGCCTGGCCCACCTGCGCGAGGTGCCGATCGTGGCGCTCACAGCCGACGGCACCCAGGAGGCTCGTGAGCGCGCCCTGGTAGCTGGCTGCGACGGCTACCTCGTCAAGCCGATCGACCCGCGCCAGCTGCCCCGCCAGATCGGCGAGTTCATCAACGGGCGCCGCGAGCGGCTCCACAACGAGGCCGATGAGCCGGAGTTGCTGCGCGCCTACAACCAGAAGCTCGTCGAGCGGCTGGAGCAGCGGGTGCGTGAGCTCACGCAGGCCAACGCTGAGGTGCAGGCGCTGGATCGGCTCAAGAGCCAGTTCCTCTCCAGCCTCTCCCACGAGCTGCGCACACCCCTGACCGCGCTCATGGGCTACCTGGATCTGTTCGACCGGGGGCTGCTCGGCCAGCTCACCCCGCCCCAACGGAATGCGATCACCGTGATGCGCCGGAGCGCCGAGACCCTGGGCCAGCAGCTCAACAACCTGCTCTACTTTCAGGAGTTGCGGGCCCGTAGCTTCGATCTGCGCCCCACCCGGCCCCTGGAGGCGCTGCGCCCGCTGCTGGCGGCGATGCAGGAGCGGGCGCGGGATCTCGGTGTTGCCCTTGATGTCGTGGCCGCAGCGGTGGCACCGCTCCACGTGGATCCCGAGGCCTTCGAGCAGGTGGTGCGAAGTCTGATCGACAACGCGCTCAAATTCACACCGCGTGGGGGGCGCGTGCGGGTGATCCTTCACGACGAGCCATCGCGGCTGATCCTGCGGGTCGAAGACACCGGCCCGGGGATTGAGCGCGAGCAGCTACCCAAGATCTTCTTGCCCTTCTACCGCATCGGGGGAGCAGAGGAAAGCCAGCCGGGCGCCGGCCTGGGCCTGGCGATCGTGCAGCATATCGTCGAGGGCCACGGGGGCCAGGTGACGGTGCGAAGCGTTGTGGGCAAGGGGACGGTCTTCACCGTGGTGTTCCCGCGAACATCGGCCACCTGACCAGGCGGCTCCAATGCATGGGCGCCGGGTGGGTCGGGGCGCCCGGCGCTCTAGCGCGCGTACAAATCCTTGTACGCCCCCCAGAACCCGTAGACTGCCCGCACATACCCCTTCGTCTCCGGGAAATCGATCGTCTCGGTGAAGAGGTCGGGGTCGGCCACGTAGTTGCCGCCGGCCCAGCGCTGGGCGTTGCCAAGCCCACCGTTGTAGGCGGCGAGGGCGGCCTGCACGCTCCCGCCCATGTCCTCGATGCGCCGGCCGAGGTAGAAGGCGCCGAAGCGCACGCTCACCGCCGGCCGGTAGAGGTCGTCCAGGGCGAAGTCGCTCACGCCGAGGTTCTGGGCGATCCCCTGGCCTGTCTCGGGCATTACCTGGGCGAGACCACGGGCGCCGACCCAGGAGGTGGCGTTCGGGTTGAAGAGGCTCTCCTGACGGAAGAGTGCGTAGAGCAGCAACGGATCGAGGCCCCGTTCCGCAGCCTCGCGGCGCACCAGTTCGGGGTAGGGCGTAGGGAAGATCAGGCGGCGCAGCGCTACGGGCTGCGCGGGGGCCGTGGGCGGCGCGAGCGCGGCCAGTTCGTCGGCTGCGAGGAGCGCGGCGTAGGGCAAGCCAGCTTCGTGGGCGCCACGGGCAATCAGGGCTAGCTCGAGTGGCCGTCCAGAGGCGGCTGTCAGCGCGTCGAGCCATTCCGCGAGGGCTTCGTCGGCGAGGCCAACCTCGTCCAGGAGGGCAGCGCGGGTGGCGATGGCATCGGGCGGGGCGGGCGCCGGGCTTGCTCCGGCCCATCCGGCCACCCATGCGGCGAGCTCGGCCCACCGGGCTTCGTCGATCGGGGCCCCGATCGGGGTGCTTCCTGCGGAGGCCTCACCAAGCTCATCGGCGGCGCGGGCGCCCTCGTAGCTGGCGGGGGCGGCGGCGCGGGCGGCCGCGAAGAGCTCAAGGGCGGCGGCGTGATCGCCCGAGGCCCGCGCGGCGCGGCCCGCCCAGTAGGCGCCACGGGCCCGCTGCGGGCCGGTGTTGCCATCGGCGAGGGCCTGCCATGCGGCGCGGGCCTCGGCGGCGCGTCCGGCCTGGAGCAGGGCAAGTCCGGCGGTGTGCAGCGCAGTCTGCCCCTCAACGCTGGCCGGGTAGCGCTGGCCCAGCTCCAGGCGGGCCTGAAGCGCGCCCTCGCCGTCGCCGAGACGCTCGCGGAGCTGGGCCACCCGGTCGAGGGCCACGGGCGCGAGCGGGTCGTCGGGATAGGCCGTGGCGAACTCCTGGTAGCCCTGGATGGCCCGCTCGGTCTCACCGGCCTGACCGATCGTCTGCACCCAGTCGAGCTGGGCCTGGCGGCCGGCGGCGCCGTTGGGGCTGAGGGCTGCGGCCTCAGCCAGGGCAGCCTGGGCCCCCGCGAAGTCGCCCTGGGCCCGCAACGCTAGCCCGCGCAGGCGGCGCAGTTCGGCGCCCGCGTCTGGTTCAACCTCCTGGGGGATGGCCTGGTCGAGCCAGGCCACCGCGTCGGCCCAGCGCTCGGCGGCGAAGTAGACGCGGCCCGCCTGGGCGGCGCCGATTTCGGGGTTGCCGGCGGCAAGCAGCTGATCAGCGGCGGTGGCGGCCTGGGGCGTGGCCGCGAGCCGGGTTACGAGCTCCAGCTGCCAGGCGGTGGCCTGGTCGGCGCGCCCCAGACTCGTGGCGAGCGCCGCGCCGTCGGCGAGGATGCGGGCGCGGTAGTCTGGCTCATCGGCGAGGAGCAGTAGCTCGGCGTAGAGGTCGAGCGCCTCGGATGGCCGGCCATCCTGCTGGAGCAGGGCGATGGCCTTCTCAAAGCTGCCAGCGCGCTCGCCGCGCACCACCAGGGTGCGAGCGGCGTGCAGGTAGTTAGCAGCGGCGGCGCCGGCCTGGCCAAGAACCTGCTCCTGGGCGGCCTGACGCGCGGCGGCGTAGGGCTCGATCGGCGTGGCGAGGGCGCGGTAGGCCTGGTAGGCCGCCACGGCAGCGGCATGGTCGCCGGCCGACTCGGCGGCGCGGGCGATCCAGAAGAGCGCCGGGGCTTGCAGGCGATGATCGGCCGGGGCGATGTCGCGGAAGGTGCGTAGCAGCTCGGCCGCAGATGTCCAGCGGCCACGGCGCGCAAAGCTCTCGGCGAGGTAGTAGCGGGCCTCCAGCGCCTCGGCGGCCTCGGGGTAGGCCATGATCAGCGCGCTCAGATCATCACCGGCGGCGGCGTCATCGCCGATGGCGCGGGCGGCCAGGGCGCGCTGCAAGAGCACGGGGGCGGGCGGGGGCGTTGTGGGTGCCAGGACCGGGACGACCGTGGGAGCGCTGGGGGCCGCTGGATCGCCGGTCGCTGCGCCGGGGAGCGGCGCACTCACCACCTCGCAGCCTGCAAGGGTGGCGGCGAGGGCGAGCGCGGCACCGATCCGCAGGAGAGATGCTCGGCTCATGCGAGCATCTTACCACAGGCGTGCCGTTGGGGCCGTGCCGCTAGCCGGCGCGGGGCTGCTATGCATGTGGGTCTGCCCCTGAGCCCGTGCCGCCTCAAGGCAGTCGTTCCCGCGCAAGCGGGAACCCAGCCGCACCGCGCAGGCGGGAGTTCTGTTCCTGCTCTGGGAGAGGGGGTCAGGGGCCTGTCTCAGCGTTGTGGTTCCATTTAGCGCTTCTCATCGATCCGGTCCTCGCGCCAGCGGAAGACGAACTGCTTATCGCTCGCCCGGTCGCGACGGAAGCGCCAGAGGCGGGTGGGCCGCCCCCGACCCTCGCGCGTATGCTCGGTCTCCTCCAACAGGTCGGACTCCTTGATCTTGCGGTAGAAGTTGCCCTTATCGAGCTTCTCACCGAGGATCTGCTCGTAGATATGCTTCAGCTCGAGGATGGAGAAGAGCTCGGGGAGAAGCTGGAAGGCCAGGGTCGTGTACTCAAGCTTGGAGCGCAGCCGCGAGATGGCGTAGGCCAGCACCTGGTCGTGATCAAAGGCGAGCCGCTCGGGGAGGGCGCGCACCGGCCACCAGCGTACGTCGGTGCTCTCCTCGCTCACCTTGATCTTCTGGGCATCGGCACGGACCAGGGCGATATAGGCCACGCTGATCACCCGCGTGCGCGGGTCGCGGTGGACGTCGCCAAAGGTATAGAGCTGCTCCAGGTAGACATCGTGGACGCCGGTTTCCTCCTCTAGCTCGCGCCGCGCCGCTTCCTCAAGCGACTCGTCCATGTTGATAAAGCCGCCGGGGATGGCCCAGAAGCCCTCGTAGGGCCAGCGGCGCCGCTGGACCAGGAGCACGTGCAGCTCCTGGCTGATTAAGGTGAAGATCACCACATCCACTGTCACCGAGGGGCGTTCGTAGCGGCTCGGGTCGTAGGTTTGCGCGTTCTCCTCCGGCTCCATGCGGCTGCTCCATTAATAGTGTATGTTCTACACTAATTGTAGCGCCCGCCTGAAGCGCTGTCAAGCCCTCTCCTGGCCAGGGTAGCGCAAGCCCGAGGCACCAGGAGCCGGAGCACCGCGCGTGGATGGCGCTCTGACGCGCCTCAGCCCGCTGCCGGCGGCTCAATCCTGCCGAGTAAGGCCCTGGAGCAGCACCACCCGCCCGGCGGCGGCGCGGGCGAGGCGGTCGCGGAGGGCGCGGGCCAGCCCGCTCGTGCCGAAGTCGCGGGCGAGGATACGGCCGGGGGCGCGGGCGTCGAGCGCGCGGAGGGCGGCATAGAGCCGCCGGGCGATGGCGGCGTGGTCGTCGGCGGGGCCGAGAGGCTCGATCGCGGCGCCGAGGCCAGCGAAGAGGGCAGCATCCTCATCCGGCACCAGCAGGCCCACCGTCCGGCCGGCGGCCAGATCGGCCTCAGCCTCGGTGCGCAGCCAGGCGCGGGCGGGATCGGTAGGGCCAACGACGAGCCAGAGCGCGCTTTCCGGGGCGTAGTGGCGCTCCAACAGGCCGGGCGAGCGCATCGTCTCCTTCGGGGAAGCGCGACTACCGAGGGCAACTTCGCCAAGCAGTTCACGCAGGGCTTCGAGGCTCACGCCACCAGGGCGGAGCAAGGTCGGCACCGGAGTGCTCAGGTCGAGCACGGTGGACTCAACGCCGATCGGGGTGGGGCCACCATCGACAACGGCGGCGATCCGGCCGTCGAGGTCGGCGAGCACATGGGCGGCGCTGGTGGGGCTGGTGTGACCAAAGCGATTGGCGCTGGGCGCCGCAATCGGGCTACCGGCGGCGGCGATCAGGGCGCGGGCCACGGGGTGAGCCGGCAGGCGCACGGCCACCGTGGGGCCGCCCGCCGTGACCGCCAGGGGCACGTTGGGGGCGCGGGGAAGCACCAGGGTGAGGGGGCCGGGCCAGAAGGCCGTCGCGAGCCGCTCGGCGACGGGCGGCACCGACACCGTCACGCGGGGCAGGTCGTCGGGGCTGGCAAGATGCACGATCAGCGGGTCGCTGGCGGGGCGGCCCTTGGCGGCGAAAATCGCCGCGACGGCGGACGGGCGTAGGGCATCGCCGCCGAGGCCATAGACCGTCTCGGTGGGGAAGGCCACGAGCTCGCCGGCCCGCAGGAGGGCGGCGGCCGTGGCGATCCCTGCCGTGTCAGCGGAGAGGATCTGAGTGGACGACATGGGGCCATTATAACGGCAGGGCTGGAGCAGCCGCACCGAAGCTGCTCCAGCCCTGCCATGTGCCAGGGACAAGCGCGTTACGCACCCAGGGCGATCACCTCATCGACGGGCAGGCGCTCATCGAGCCAGGCGCGGATGCTCGGGTAGCGCAAGGTGAGGGCGAGATCGTGCTTGAGCCGGCGATTGTCGAGCCGCACGGAGGCGCTCAGCGTCCCGATGACCGTCGGGTCCAGGCCGGCGGCGAGGGCCGCGGCAGGCGAGAAGGTGCGTGGCGGCACCATACCCAGGCGCTGGCGCACCTCGCTCAACAGCTCAATCTGGCGCAGCGGCTCATCGTCGCCCACATTGTAGATCGCGCCGGGCTGCCCATCAACGGCAACACGCTCAAGCACATCCACCAGGTCGGCGATATGGATATGGGAGACGTAGTTGCGGCCATCGCCGTAGATCGTGGCCATCCCGCTCTCCACGGCCTCCACCGGATCGCGCCCGGGGCCGTAGATCGCGGCCACCCGCAGGATGATCGCGGGGAAGCGGTGGTCGCGGGCGGCGCCCATGATAGTGCGCTCGGCCTCAGCGAGCACCTCACCGAGGGGGAAGCTCGGCGCAACCGGGTGGTCCTCGCTCACGAGCGCGTCGCCCGCGTCGCCGTAGGGAGCCACGCTGGAGCTGAAGACGTAGGCGCGAACGGAGCGGGCGCGGGAGCAGGCGGCGATCAGGTTCTGGTTGCCGTCCACGTAGGTGCGGCGAACCGAGCCATTCTCGATCGCGAGGCGCGAGGTGAGATTATAGACGTAGTCGACGCCGTCGGCGACGCCGGAGAGGGTTTCGGCGCGGGTCACATCGCCGATCCAGACGCACATGCCACGGGCGGCGAGCCGCTCGACGGTGGGGCTATCGGGGTTGCGCACGAGGCCACGCACACGGTGACCACGCGCGAGGAGCCGCTCTGCCAGCTGCGAGCCCACATAGCCGGATGCGCCTGCGATCAGGTAGTACGCCATAGTCCACCTCATGTACGCTGAGAGCGAGGCCAGAAGCCCACGGGGGCCGCTGATTGGCGACGGTGCCAGCCTCGCTGATCCACAGGTTGCAGGCTGCCCCCGATCTCTCGCACGACGGCGTGATCCGACCTGTTCAGGTGCAGCGATAGCCCTGAGTTTAGCACCTTTCGGCGCAGAGTGCTACACGCTGTGGCGGGAGCACCCTGTGCATTCGCGGTGCGAAAGCTGTGATTTTCAGGGCACCCCCGCCGTGGCTCAGGGAATCCGTTCGTAGGCCGGCAAGGTGAGGAACTCGACGAACTGGTCGCTGGTGGTAATCTGCTCGAAGAGGTCGGCCGCCTCCTCGTAGCGCCCGCTCTCGTAGGCGGGGCCAAGGATCTGGCGCACCTTCTGGAGCTCCTCGGGGAGCATGCTCCGGAAGAGCTCTTTCGTCACCTTGCGGCCATCGTCGAGCACCCCTCTGGGGCTGCGGATCCACTGCCAGATCTGGGCGCGGGAGATCTCGGCGGTGGCGGCATCCTCCATGAGGTTGAAGACCGGTACGCAGCCATTGCCGGCCAGCCAGGCGCCGAGGTACTGGATGCCAACGTTGATGTTGAGGCGCAGACCCTGCTCGGTGATCGGCCCTGCGGGCCCGAACGCCAGCAGATCGTCGGCCGTAACGTGCACATCATCGCGCTGGCGCGCGATCTGGTTGGGCGTCTGCATCACGGCGTCGAAGGCGGCCATGGCGATCGGTACGAGGCCGGGGTGGGCCACCCAGGTGCCGTCGTGTCCGTCGGTCGCCTCGCGCTCCTTGTCGGCCCGCACCCTGGCCAGGGCGGCCTCGTTGGCGGCGGGGTCGTTCTTGATCGGGATCTGAGCGGCCATGCCGCCCATGGCGTGGGCACCGCGACGGTGGCAGGTTTTGATGCAGAGCAGCGAGTACGAGCGCATAAAGTGCGTCGTCATCGTCACCAGGGCCCGGTCGGCGAGCACGAAGTCGGGGTTGTTGCGGAACTTCTTGATACAGGAAAAGATGTAGTCCCAGCGGCCGCAGTTGAGGCCGGCGGAGTGCTCACGCAGCTCATAGAGGATCTCGTCCATCTCGAAGGCGGCGAGAATGGTTTCGATCAGGACGGTGGCTTTGATGGTGCCGGGCGGGAGCCCGAGCCGTTCCTGGGCGGCGAGGAAGATCTCGTTCCAGAGCCGGGCTTCGAGGTGGCTCTCCAGCTTCGGAAGGTAGAAGTAGGGGCCGCCCTGCACCGTGATCGCCTGGCGGGCGTTGTGCGTGAGGTAGAGGGCGAAGTCGAAGATCCCGCCGGAGACGGGCTCGCCGTCCACGAGCACGTGCTTCTCATCCAGGTGCCAGCCCCTGGGTCGCACGAAGAGCACGGCCACGTCGTCCTTCAGCGCGTACTGCCGGCCATCGGGCGCGCTGAAGCTGATCGTGCGGCGCAAGGCGTCGCGCAGGTTGATCTGGCCCTCGATCTGGTTGTCCCAGCTGGGGGTGTTGGCGTCCTCGAAGTCGGCCATGAAGACCTTCGCCCCCGAGTTGAGGGCGTTGATGATCATCTTGCGGTCCACCGGGCCGGTGATCTCGACCCGCCGGTCGGCGAGCTGCGCGGGAAACGGGGCGATCTGCCAGTCGCCAGCGCGGATCTCGGCCGTCTCCGGGAGAAAGTCGGGCCGTTGGCCGGCGTCGAGCTCGGCCTGACGGCTGGCCCGGCGGGCCAGGAGCTCGGCGCGCCGTCCGTTGAAGCGCCGGTGAAGCTCGGCTACCAGCCCGAGCGCTTCGGGAGTGAGGATCTCGGCGTAGGCCGGCGTGATGCGGCCGGTGATCTGCACACCTGCGGGGAGCGGTTGATCGGCCATCGATCGTCCTTTCTTTTCACATCGTGGAAGTCGGTTTCATGATCATTATAGCAGACGCGGGGCCGCTCCGCGCGGGGCATGTGTGGCGGTGCGGGCCGGTGGACGTGGCACGCTCGCACCCCACGTGTACGACCGAAGGATGATGGTGGTTCTCTTGCGCGCCGTAGGCGAATCCGCAACGGCCCGCTATCTTCCTGGCACGGCGGTCGCTTCTCTGGGGGCGGGGTCGTGCGGGCTGGCGTTCTAACCCGTCGTGAACCACGAAGTCCACGCCAGGGCGGCGAAGGTCTGCCGCCGGGTACCGGGCCAGTGGTGAGCCCGCTCGTAACAGGAGGACGGCTGCGCGACACTGGGATTGTGCAACCGTAGTAGAGGAGGTGCAGGTGGCTGAACAGTACGATGTGATCGTGATTGGTGCCGGCCAGTCCGGTGGGCCGCTGGCGGGTGAGTTTGCGCGGGCGGGCCGTACGGTGGCGGTGGTGGAGCGTGCGCACGTTGGTGGCACCTGCGTCAATGTAGGTTGCACCCCGACCAAGACGATGGTCGCGAGCGCGCGGATGGCCTACCTTGCCCGTCGAGGGGCCGACTACGGCATCGATACCGGGCCAGTGCGCGTTGACCTGGCGCGTGTGCGGGAGCGCAAGCGCCAGATGGTGGAGCGCTGGCGGAGCGGGAGCGAGCGCAGCCTGGCCGGCACGGGCGTGGAGTTGCTGATGGGCGAGGCGTCCTTTACGGGTCCCCGGCGCGTGGCGGTGCGCCTGAATGGCGGCGGTGAGCGTGAGCTGGAGGCGGAACTCGTGCTGGTCAATGCCGGCGCTCGCTCGGCCATCCCCGATCTGCCCGGCCTCGCCGAGTTGCCCTTCCTCGACTCAACCTCGATCATGGAGCTCGGCGAGCTGCCAGAGCACCTGCTCGTGCTCGGCGGTGGCTATATCGGTCTCGAGTTCGGGCAGATGTTCCGCCGCTTCGGGAGCGCGGTGACGATCGTGCAGCGCGGCCCGCGCCTGCTGGCCCGCGAGGATGGCGATGTCGCCGAGGCGGTGGCTGGCATCCTGCGCGAGGATGGGATCGAGATCCTGCTTGACACCAGCGCGGTGAGCGTGGCAGGGCGCCCGGGCGAGATCCGCCTCACGGTGCGCACGCCCCTGGGCGCGCGCGTGATCGAAGGATCGCACCTGCTTGTCGCGACGGGCCGGCGACCGAACAGCGACCGGCTGGGGCTCGAAGTGGCCGGGATCGCCGTCGATGAGCGCGGCAA
Source organism: Chloroflexi bacterium OHK40 (assembly GCA_004367505.1). GTDB lineage: Bacteria > Chloroflexota > Chloroflexia > Chloroflexales > Chloroflexaceae > OHK40. The sequence goes on from SFCB01000194.1 coordinate 23,724, forward strand.
CATCCAGGTGAACGAACGGCTGGAAACGACGGCGGAAGGGGTATACGCCATGGGCGACATCACCGGCGGCCCGGCCTTTACCCATATCTCCTACGACGACTACCGCATCCTGCGGGCGAACCTGCTGCGCGGCGAGCAGGCGACCACCCGGGGGCGTATGGTGCCCTACACCGTCTTCATCGACCCGCAGCTCGGGCGCGTGGGCCTTGGCGAAGAGGATGCGCGCAAAGCGGGCCGGGCGGTCAAGGTGGCCCGCCTGCCGATGGACCGGGTGGCGCGGGCGCTCGAGGTTGGCGAGGCGCGGGGCCTGATGAAGGCGGTGGTCGATGCGGAGAGCGGGCAGATCCTTGGCACGGCGGTGCTCGGCATCGAGGGCGGCGAGATCATGAGCATGATCCAGCTGGCGATGATGGGCGGGCTGCCCTACACCAACCTGCGCGACGGCGTCTTCGCGCACCCGACCCTGGCCGAAGCGCTCAACAATCTCTTTTCGAGCATCTAGCGTAGCGGGGGAGCCATCAGCACGCCCGGCGGCGCACGCCGAGGATGAGCGCTCGGCGAAGCCGGCCCAGCCGGCGGCCCCGCGCTGGTGGGGGCGGCTGCGCGCCTGGTACACGCGCGAGGCGCGAGGGCTTACGGCCCGGGCGCGCCATAGCGGCGCCACCCGTCGAGGCAGGCGCGGATGAGCGCGATGCCCGAAGCCACGCTCGTCTCGTGGCCTGGCCCGGCGCCATAGACCGAGACGACAGCGGCGGCGGCGACCATGCCGGTGGCCATCACCGTGTCGATCGCGGCGGCGACGGTGGGCAGATCGGGGCCGTGGGGTTCGCCGGTACCGTGGTTGGGCACCAGGCTCACATCGAGGATGTCGGAGTCGATATGCAGGTAGAGCAGGTCGCAGCGGTTGGCGAGCGCCCGCACCGTGGCGGCGAGGTCGGCGCCTGGCCGGCCCGGCCCCACGGCGGCCACCGTCGTGGCAGTGGCCGCGATCAGCCGGGCCTCGGGCTCGTCGAGGTTACGCACATCCACCAGCACGATCCGGTCGGTCGGCAGCGGGGCGAGCACCCCGGCAAGCTCGCGCCAGGCTGGCAGCGCCAGGCCAGCGCAGACCGCCACGGGCATGCCGCCGAGCATGCCGGAGAGCGTGGTGCCGGGTGTGTTGAAGTCGCCGTGGGCATCTAGCCAGACGAGGCCTACCCGCGTGGCCGGGCCGTGGGCGCGCTGCAGCCCGCCGAAGACGCCGACGCTGTGGGTGCAATCGCCGCCAGTGACGAGCACGGCGCGGCCGGCGCGGCGCCCGGCGGCCACCGCATCGGCGATCGCGGCGCACACCTGGCCGAGGGCCGTGGGCCGATCATCGCTGAGCCTGCCGACTGGCAGGGTCGGCTCGCCGTAGACCACCGGGATGCCAGGCTCCCAGTAGACCGCCGAGGCGACGTACGCATCAAGTGCCCGTTCATCGTCGGTGGCAGGCGTGCTGCCGCGATAGCGCACACCCACAACTTCGAGGCCAGAGGGTGGGTGGTGGGCGGTAAACATCGGGCATCTCCGTAGATCAAACGGACAGGGGAGCACGCAGGCTCACGCTAGCTGGACCGATGGCGTAAGCCCCAGCAGGCCGAGGGCCTGTGCGACGTTCGCCTCATCACCGTGCTCGCGGACGAGCCCGAGCAGCGGAAAAACAGACAGATCCTGCCACAGGAGTAGGCCGGGCGTCCATGCCCCGGCGCAGGCGCACGCCGTTGCGACGGAGGAGCGTGCGTACGGCGGCCACCTGGTCGCTGTGGCCAAAGATCGGCGTGGGCAGGCGAAGGCGTCGGGCCGTGGACAGAATCGTATCACATCTCCACGGCCGTCCCGATCTCAACCACCTGGGCGGGCGGGAGGCGAAAGAAGTCGGCGGCGCTGGTGGCATTGCGCTGCATCACCGAGTAGATCTGCTCGCGCCAGTGGGCCATTCCGGGCAGCTCGGAGGGGATGGCCTTCGTGCGGCTGATAAAATACGGCACACTCTGCGGGTCGAACTTATGCCCCGAGAGCTTGAGCCGGGCGAGCGCCCGTGGCACATTGGGCTCTTCCATAAAGCCGTAGCGGATCGTGACCTTGATGAAGCCCTGACCAAGGGGTGTGGCCGTCAGTCGCTCCTTCTTGGGCACGTGGGGGCGGTTATCGATCTGGACATTCACGAGCAGGACCGTCTCGTGGATCACGCCGTTGTACTGGAGGTTGGCCACCAGGGCAGCCGGGGCGCCGTTGGGGTTGGCACTCATAAAGACTGCGGTGCCCCGGGCGCGCAGCGGCGGCTCGGTGCGGCAGGTCGTCAGCATCAAATCCAGATCCTGCTCCAGGTTCTGCTCGCGCTGGTTGACGATCCGGCTGCCCCGTTTCCAGGTTGTCATAATGGTAAAGATCGAGATCGCGGTAACGATCGGGAACCAGCCGCCCTGGGGGATCTTCACAAGGTTTGCGCCGAGGAAAGCCAGATCAACGAGCAGGAAGAAGCCGACCAGCAGCGCGACGCGCCAGCGAGGCCACTTCCAGCGGTCGCGGGCAACCACGCTGAAGATCAGCGTGGTGATCGCCATCGTCGAGGTGACGGCGATGCCATAGGCGGCGGCCAGATTGCTGCTCGTGCGGAAGCCGACGACCACTGCGATGCAGGCGACCATCAGCAGCCAGTTGACGAAGGGGATGTAGATCTGGCCGAACTCGCGCGCGGAGGTATGGACGATCCGCAGGCGTGGGAGGAAGCCGAGGTTCTGGGCCTGCATCGTGATCGAGAATGCGCCTGAGATCAGGGCCTGAGAGGCGATGATCGTGGCCGAGGTGGAGAGCACGACCATGGGGATCAGCGCCCAGTTCGGCGCCATGAGGTAGAAGGGGTTGACGGCGGCCTCTGGATTTTCGAGCAGCAGGGCCCCCTGGCCGAAGTAGTTGAGGAGAAGGGCGGGAAGCACCAGCGAGAACCAGGCCAGAGCGATCGGCTTCCGGCCGAAGTGGCCCATATCGGCGTAGAGCGCCTCGCCGCCGGTAACCACGAGGAAGACGGTGCCGAGGATCAGGAAAGCCTCGAGCCCATCGGCGGCGAAAAAGCGCGCGGCGTGGATCGGGTTCACGGCAGCGAGCACGCCGGGGTTGCGCAGCAGGTTGACGATCCCGAGCAGCGCCAGCGTGCCGAACCAGAGCAGCATCACCGGGCCGAAGAGCCGTCCGATACTGGCGGTGCCCCGGCTCTGGATAAGGAAGAGCCCGACGATGATCGCCAGGGTGAGCGGAATAACGAAGGGCTCGAACAGCGGTGTCGCGACCTTCAGGCCCTCGACGGCGCTGAGCACTGAGATGGCCGGGGTGATCACGCCGTCGCCGTAGAGCAGGGCGGCACCGAAAACGCCGAGCAGCACGAGCCAGCGCTTCTGGCTTGGCAGGAAGGGGCGAATGGGCGTGGCAAGGGCGGTCAGGGCCATGATCCCACCTTCGCCACCATTGTCGGCGCGCATAATAAAGCCAATATACTTGATCGAGATCACAATGATCAGCGACCAGAAGATCAGCGAGAGCACGCCGTAGACGTGGAAGGGCGTAGGGGCGATGCCGTGGGGCCCGTGGAAGCTCTCGCGCATGGCGTAGAGCGGCGAGGTGCCGATGTCGCCGTACACCACCCCGAGGGCGGTCAGCGACAGCATAGCGAGGTAGCGCCCCCGCGGCGCTGCCACAGCGTAGGAATGGCCATCGTGCGCCGGATCGCCGGGTGTCGCCGTCGACTGGTCCTGCTGAGGCGCGTGTGTCTGTGTGCTCATAGATCCATCAGTGTGAGCCCGGAGTGGCCGCCGCTCGCAGCGTCGAACTGGCTGCGCACCCATCATAGCACGGCGCACAGTGTGCCCCCGCTACCAATGAGCATCGTCCGTACCGTGTCGGCTAGGCCTCGCCAGCCGGACGGAATCGCGAGGGGTAGTTGACGATCTTATCCCACTCGTCGGCGGTGGAGCGGGCGACAAAGGCGATCAGCGGTTCGTCGCCGATGTTATAGACCTCGTGGGGTACCCCGGGCCGAATGTAGATGAAGTCGCCGGCCTCGTTGATCACCTCCTGGGCGAGCCCTTCGCCGAAGCTGTGTTTGACACGGCCCTGCAGGATGAAAAGCATCACCTCGAAGCCGTCGTGGATGTGGGCGTAGGCGATGGCCCCGGGCGGCACGGTCGCAACATTGATCGAGAGGGCATGCGCCCCGACGTTCTTCCCGGACATGCCCTGCAGATACTGAATACCGTTCCAGCCCCGCCCGGAGCCGCCGCCGCGAATGACACTGATCCCGCCAAGATCCTCTACCGCTGCCAGATCGATTGTACTGCTACCTGTCGGCTTCGTCGCCATGGGCCTGCTCCTCTCGATTCGATCATTGGACACCGGGCCTCGAACGTGTCCCTCGCGGATGTGCACCTGCCGATCATGAATACCATTTCAGATTGGAGACGGTGGATTGCAGATTGTCGCACAAGGCATTCAGGTGAGCTTTGCGGCAACGCTGCACGCGGAGTCTTCATCTGGTATCTGGTGTAGGCGCTAAAGTAATCGCATCGGGGGCGTGAAGCCCGGTCCAGGAGCGCGGACGTCCCGCCCGCATGCACCCGTCGCGATTGGGCTCCCGGATGTGCGTTTGGTCCACCGCATGCACAACCTGGATAGACTTGCTATAGTGGATCACCACGGTGATGACGCTGGATCGCGATCCCGCTGAGACGCCCCGATGGGGCGTCTTTACTATGCACGAGCAGTACGGCCGGCCGCTAGTATACCGCGTTGGTGGCCTGTCGCACGTTGGCCTATCGATCAGTTCCGCGACCGGTGTGGCTGTCATCTGCGGCTGGCTGGCGTTTGCCGGCCCCACCCCGACTATGCCCTCGCGCGGGAGCGGGGAGATCAGCGCTGTGCGCCTGGGTGTCTCGATGTGACCGGAGCCGCACCGGCTCAGATATTCTGTGTGCGCTGGGTTCCCGCTGGCGTGGGAACGACACAGGCGCGGGGTGTTCGTTGGGGCGGGGTTCGCCGTCCCGGAGCCGCGCGTTGTTGCGTCATGGCGGGCGGGGGTACACAACGATACGGCGCACCCACGGGATGCTATTCTCATGCCACTCTGCTAGCGTTTATGCTATACTTCGCACCACACGCAATGCGCATACACGGTGCCGGCTACCTGTGTGGAGCCTGCCATGAGCCCTTCCATCCTGCTGGCTGTGCTGGTGATGATCATTGTCGCGCTGTTCGTGGTGGTGATCTGGCCCTTTGGTCGCCCCCCTCGGCACCGCGCGACGCCGCCTATGGGGAGCCGCCGCGCGACGCCTGTGGGGAGCCGCCGCGCGACGCCGCCCGCAGGCCTGACGCCGACCGGAATTGCCACGCAGCCCCTTCCTGCGCCGGTGTCTGTGGCTCCCAGCGACCCCGACGAAGCCAGCAGCCTGCTCCAGCTCGCCAGGAGCATGGCCAGCATGGCTGAGGCGGCCATCGCCACGCTTCCAGCGGGGATGCTTGACCGGACGATGATGGAGCAGGAGCTGGCACACGTTCGGGAGCGCCTGGTGTTCGATCAGGACGCCTTTGGAAATCTGGACGCGGCCGCGCGCGCGCGTCACGTGCCCGATTTGAAGAACCATCTGGGCCGCCTGGTGGGGCTTTATGCCAGAGCCCAGGAGCAGATGGAGTGGGCACGCCGCCTGGCCGCAGCTGAGGAGCGCCTGGTGGCCAGTGTGGCCTCGCTCCAGGTGGACCTTGACGGTCTGGAGCATGCCTGGCCCTACCCCGTGATGCTACCGTCGGTGCGGGAGGCCCTGGAGCGATCGCGGCTACCGGCGGCGGCGCCTCCCGCAACCTCCAATGCGCTGCGCGTCCGGCTGGAGGAGGTGGAGCGCGCGCTCGCCGAGGTCGAGTGTGGCCGGGCCACCGTGCTGGCGGCGCAGGCCCAGCGTGGCAGGCTGCAGGCGCTTCTGGCAACCCCGGAGCTCGACGAACGGCTGCTCTGGCAGCAGTCGCTCGTCGCCGCGAGTCACCGTCTGGGTGGCCCCCCCGGCCCTCTGGGGCCCTTGCTGGCCAGCGGCGGGCGCCTCGCGGCCCGGCGCCGCGCGCTCTTCACGGGGTGCCCACCCGCGCCGGGAGGCGGTGTATGCCTCGATGGGGCGCGGCTGCCCGCGCTGATCGCCGAGGCTCAGGCGATCGGCGCCGAGGTTCGGGCCCTCTGGGATCGCGCGCGTGTGCTCACCACCGCTGGGCAGCCTGGCATGGCCGGCGCGCCGGGGCACTGATGAGGAGGAGCGATGAGCTTTGGGTCGTGGGCGCGGCGGCTCCTGGTGGGTACGCCGTTCGAGGGCGTGGCGCGGCGGATCTACCTGGCCTTCAGCCCGGCCCGTGGCGTCCAGTACGAGCGGGAGCTCGCCGCGGTGATGCGGCGCGCCCTGCGCCCTCAGCACTGCTGCATCGATGTGGGCGCCTACCGTGGGGCCGTGCTGTCCGAGATGCTGGCCCTCGCCCCCGGCGGCACGCACTTCGCCTTTGAGCCCGCCCCTCCCCAGTACGCCTACCTCACGCGGCGCTTCCCCCAGGTGCATACCTACCGTCTGGCCCTCAGCGATACCAGCGGCGAGACGAGCTTCTACTACGTGCGCTCGCGCCCAACCTACAGCGGGCTGCGCAAGGTGCGCTACCCCTCAGCTGGCGAGCAGGTGGAGGAGCTTCGCGTTCCCACGGCCCGGCTCGACGAAGTGATACCCTCTGAGCAGCCGGTGCACTTCGTGAAGGTGGACGTGGAGGGCGCCGAATACCACGTCTTTGTCGGAGGCCTTGAGCTGCTCCGCCGCTGGCGTCCGCTGCTCGTCTTCGAGCACGGGCTCACCTCGGCCTGGTACTACCAGCGGCCCTCAGCCGCGCTCTACGACCTGCTGGCAGGCGAGGTGGGCTACCAGCTCTGGCTCATGCGCGACTGGCTTGATGGCCGCTCGCCCCTGGGCCGTGATGCATTCGTGCGGGCCGTCGAGGTGGACCGGCACTACTATTTCCTCGCGCAGTAGGGCCGCCAGTGGGCCGGGGTGGGCCGCAGTGGCGGCCCGGAGGCCCGGTGGCGGTTGGTTGGGCCAGGGGTCGTTCGGCGCTCCCCTGTGCCCTGTGCCCTGGCCCCTCCTACACCGTAATCGCATTCCCCCGGTAGATCCGGGCGCGGTAGCGGCTCTCTTCGGGCGAGGGGAGCGGGGCGCTGGTGAGCAACACCGCCTCGACGAAGCGCTCAAGCTCCTCGTGCTCCTCGGCCGGCGTGCGTGGCTCCTCGTCGCGAGCGCGCCGCGTGAGGTCCACCTGGTTCACCGCCGTGTAGTGGCAGAGGCGCTCGCACTCGGCCCCCAGGGTGGCCGTGAAGCTGTGCAGGGTCGTCTTCACGAAGTTGGCCAGGGCGAACTCTTCCTCGCTGGAGCGGTGGGTAGTGGGCGGGGTCACGAGCACCAGGCGGGCCCGTTCCATCGTGGCGGCGCGCTGGGCCACGCGCACGTGGTGCGTGATCTGCTGCTCCACGAGCGTGACAAAGCCCTCGGCGCTGAGCACCTCCGACCAGTCACCGTCGGGGCCGGGGGCGAGCCGCACCGTGGGCAGCGGGCGGAAGGGGGTAGAGATGATCGCATCGGCGGGGCCGTAGGTGGCGCGGGCCTGCTCCAGGGCGGCTTCGAGCTCCTCGCTCGCTACCACGCTCACCAGCCGCCCGGACGCAAGGTGCGCGGGGAAGGTGGCCCCGAGCCGGGTTGGTGTCGCGTCGCTCTCGCTGATCAGGACCACACGCCCGGCGCCGTGCTCGTCGAGGAAGGCGCCGGTGAGGCGGGCGAGGTGCTCGCCCATGTGCTCGCCCACCAGGTAGACGGTGGCGCCGCGCAGCCCCGCGAGCCGCTGGGGGCTGGCCTTGCCGAAGAGTTCGCCCTCGGTGACGGCTCGTTCGAAGCGCAGGCCCCCGGTAGTGTGGAAGGTCTCCCCGCTCACGTAGGGGTCGGCCAGATGGTAGATGGTCGCGAGGGCCACGTCGTCGTTGGTGGGCAGGCGCCGGAGGTGCAGCATCCCGAGAATACGTTCGCCCACCTTGCTGCCCTCGCGCTCGTACTCAGCCTGGGTGAAGAAAGGCTCGGGAGGGCTGCGCCATGCCTCGTGTGCCACGGAGGCCCGTCCGGCGGGGAGCGTGGCGGAGAAGTCGGTCATGGCACCGTCGGTGACCTGGGCGGGCAGGTGGCCGCCGTGGGTGAGCCGGCGCAGCAGCTTGCGGGCAAGGCGCTCGCTCAGGAAGTGTGTGCGCGAGCTTCCGGCCGGATCGCTGCTGGCCCAGATCCGCTCGGCGAGCGCGCGCAGGGCGCCGGGCTGCCGCTCATCAGCCATCACGGCGCGCACATCGTTGGCGAGGATGGCGGGGAGCAGATCGGAGATTGGCAGACCCTCGGCGCGGGTAGCGGCGTAGAGCGCGGCGTACACCTCGCCGAGGCGGCGGTTCTCAAGGATCACGCGGGCGCGGCGCTGAAACATGCTGGGGCGCTCCGCCGTGCCCCGCAGGCGGTCGCCATCGACGGGGCCGGGCGCCACGGCGTTGATCTGGATCTCGGGGCCAAGAAAGCGGGCCAGTGCCTCGACCATCGCGCGCTGGCCGGCCTTGCTCACGGCGTAGTCGGCGCGGTTGGGGTAGGCGATCGCCACGTACTTCTCACCGCCGAAGTAGGAGGAGACGTTGATCACGTGGCCGGCGCCACGGCGTTTCATCTGGGGCGCCAGGGCGCGGATGAGAGCATAGTTGCTGTTCAAATTGGCCTGGAGGCACTGGCGCCAGCCGTCGATCGGCATGTCGATCACCATGTCCTCGGTGCCCACCACGCCGGCGTTGTTAATCAGGTAATCGACGTGGCCGAAGCGGGCCAGGGCGTTGGCGGCGAGGCGCTCCATATCGGCGGGGTTGCCAACGTCGCAGTTAGGCTCGATCACCACGCGCGCATCGGCGTCGGCGTAGCCGAGAGCGGCAAGCTCGGCGACGATTCGGTCGCGTAGCTGCTCCAGGGGGCCGGGGGTACGAGCGGCCAGGATGACCCTGGCGCCGCTCAGGGCCAGCATGCGGCCGAGGGATGCACCGATCCCTACGCTGCCACCGGTGATCAAGGCAACCTTGTCGGCGTGCAGGCCGCCCAGGCGTCGCGCGAGGGTGGATGTGGTCTGATCACGTGTCATTGGTCTCTCTTATCTGCAAGCAACCGCCACGAAGCCGGAGCGTGTGGTGGCCAGTCCAGATCCCGCGCATAACTTCACGACGTGGCGGCGATCTGCTGGGCGGCCAGGTGCTCTTCGCGCAGCTGGCGCCGGAGCAGCTTGCCCGTGGCGGTCTTGGGCAGTTCGGCCACGATCTCGACGAAGCGTGGGGCCTTGTAGGCGGCCAGGCGCTCACGGCAGAAGCCGATCAGCTCTTCGGGGGTAGTCGCCGCGCCAGGCTTCAGTGATACGTAGGCCTTCACCGTCTCGCCCCGGTACTCGTCGGGCACGCCGATCACGGCCGCCTCGCGCACCGCTGGGTGCAGGTAGAGGGTGTCCTCTACCTCGCGCGGCCAGACTTTGTAGCCCGAGGCGATGATCATGTCCTTCTTGCGATCGACGATGAAGAACCAGCCCTGCTCGTCCATCCAGCCCACATCGCCGGTGTGGAGCCAGCCAGCGCGGATGGCCTGGGCCGACTCGTCGGGCTTGCGCCAGTAGCCGGGTACCACCATGGGCCCCCACGTTGCCAGTTCGCCCACACTGCCAGGGGGCAGTTCGTTGCCCGCGTCGTCCACAATTTTCACCACGGCGCCGGGGATCGGCAGGCCCACGGAGAGCGCGCCGGAGGCCGCATCCACCGGGGCGGTGGCGCCGAGGGGCACCGCGTGGGACGGCGAGGTCGTCTCGGTCAGGCCGTAGAGGTTGTGGATGTAGGCGCCGGTGCGGGCGCGGAACTGCTCGACCAGAGCCGGGGCGATCGGCGCGCCGCCGCTGAAGCACTTGGTGAGGCTGCTCAGGTCGTGGGCGGTAATCGCCGGATGGTTCATCAGCGCGTTGTAGAGCGTGATCGAGGCCATGAGGAAGCTCCCACGGCGCCGTTCGATCTGCCGCAGCAGCTCGGCCGCGTCGAAGCGATAGGTGAGGATCACCGGGGCACCCACCAGCGCCGCCGCCGCCAGGTGGGCAATCGCGCCGGTGATGTGGAAGAGCGGCGCCGCGCCAACAATCACATCGGCCGCACTCAGTTCCATCCAGATCCGGTAGACCTCGGCGTTGTAGGCCACGTTGGCGTGGGTGTTCATCGCGCCCTTGGGCCGTCCAGTGGTGCCCGAGGTATAGGTCAGGAAGGCAATGTCGGCCGGGGCGACGGGTGCGGCAGGGTCGGCGGCACCGGCGTGGCGGCGGCAGAGTTCGAGCATATCGTCGGCGCGGGGGTGGGGCTGGCGGCTGGCCGACGCGAGCACGGCGGGGCGCTCACCAGGGCCAAGGAAGTCGAGCTCCGAGCAGGTGATCACGTGGCGAGTGGGCGTGTAGGCCACGGCCTCGCGAGCCACTTCGGCAAAGAGCGACTCGTGGGTGATCAGGGCGGTAGCACCGGAGTCGCAGAGGTGGTATTCCAGCTCGCGGGCCTTGAACATGGGGTTGAGCGGCACAACGATCGCGCCGAGCTTCCAGGCGGCCAGCTGGGCCAGCCAGTAGCCCGGAACATTCTGGAGGTAGAGAGCTACCCGGTCGCCGGCACGTACGCCGCGCGCCTCCAGGGCGGCGGCGAGGCTCGAGCTCAGGGCGTCGAGCTCGCCATAGCTGATCGTCGTGTCGAAGTAGTAGATCGCCGGGGCGGAGGGGTCGCGGCGAGCCGCGACGCGGAACTGGTCGATCGCGCTGAGGGTGGGCTCGGGCAGATCGGCGGGGATGCCCGGGGCATAGTGAGCGAGCCAGGGGCGGGTAGCGGCGATGCCAGTGGTCATGGGCGAGCCTCCGAGTTGCAAAGGCAGGCCGGGTGCGTTGGCCGGCTGCGCGGGTTGCCGGGCTGCGAGTCAGCCCCGAAGTGTCTCCCGGGTCGTGCGTTGAGGCGGCGGGCCGCTCCTTGGCGGGGCAGGCATCAGGCGGCCTGCACGCGCTCCAGGAAGCGCGGGTTGGCAATCTGGAGCCTGGCCACCAGGGCGGCCTCGGCATAGGCGAGGGTTGCGGCGGCGAAGGGGCCGTTGTCGGCGTCACCGGCGCGGATGCGGGCGCAGAGCTCGCGGCTGAGGGCGTCGATCGCCGCCCGGAGCGCGGCGCTGTCGGCGGGCGGTGAGCCCTCGTGGCCGAGGAGCGCGGCGAGGTTGCCCCACTCCTCGTGCAGGGGTGCGTCGCCGGCGCGTAGTTCGCGTGTGACGATCGCCATCAGATTGGCGGCAATCAGCACGCGGAAGCGCAGCCGTGGATCGGACAGGGCGGGGGTCAGTTCGGTCTGCAAAAACTGGCTCACGGCGTCGGTCAGCTCGTCAGCGGTCGGGCGGTCTTGCATCGTCGTTGCTCCAACAGGGAGGGCGCGGCACGCGGCACCCGTACCGGGGAGGGTGCCGGGCTACACATCAGGGCGCTTCGTCGATGGCGCGGGCGGCGCGTTGCATGAGCCGCAGCGCCTCCAGTTCCATCTCGGCGGCGCGGCGGCCGAGGCTCACGAACTCAAGGTTGGCTTGCTCGCCCCGCAGATGGCGCCGGGCCTGATTGAGGCAGCCGATCGCCCACCAGACATTGGCGAGCAGCTCCCAGTAGGCGATCCGCGCTGGCTCTACCGGGCGGCCAGAGGCGTGGGCGTAGGCCTCGAAGAAGGGCTCGGGCTGGCCGACCCCGCCGAGGCGCAGTTCGTCCACGCCGAAGCGCCACTCGCGGATGAGGCACCAGGTGAGATCCTCGGCGTAGTCGCCGATGTGGGCGAACTCCCAGTCGATCACGCCCAGCAGGCCCGTCTCCGGGCTGACGATCACATTGCCGATGCGAAAGTCGCCGTGGACGAGCACCGGGCGGTCGGGGGGCGGGGGCTCGTGGCGGCGCAGCCAGCGCAGGCAGAGCTCCAGCGCCGGGTGCGCTTCGTCGATCGCGTCGAGCTCGGCCTCGATCTGGGCGAGGCGGGCCTGGGCGGGCGTCTGGCCGGGGCGCGGGGCTGGGAGGCGATCCCAGAGCTCGGCGCGCTCTAGATCTACGGCGTGAATGGCGGCGAGTGCCGCTCCCATCTGGGCCGGGAGCTTGCTGCGGGCCGAGGCGTAGCGCGGATCCTTGACCAGCTTGCGGCCGATGCTCTCGCCCTCCAGGCGCTCCACCAGTAGGGCCGGGGCGCCGAGCAGGTCGTCGATCAGGAGGTAGGGCGGAGGTACCGGCGCGCCCGCCGCATACGCGGCCCGATGGACCCGGTCCTCGGTGGGGAGGTCGAGCGCGCTCCCGTAGATCGCGCCGCCCAGCGGGCGCCGGAGGATCAGCGGCATGGCCCCGGCATGGACGCCGTTGTCCATACACAGGTCGAGCCGCCAGGTCTCCTGGGAGGCGCCACCGGCGATCAGGGTGAGGCCCTCGATCCAGACGTGTGAGCCGGTGGCCCGCGTGAGGGCCTGTTCGAGGGCAGTCTGAAGCGTTTGCTGGTCAGTCACGCTTGTCGCTCCCCGGCTCCCCGCTCGGTATGTGCCTCCCGCTCCGTCCCCTCGGCCCGCCGAACGAGCCGCTTCGCGATGCTCATCCGGTGGACCTCGGAGGGGCCGTCGTAGATGCGGAAGGCCCTGGTCTCACGGTAGAGGTTGGCCAGAGGGAGATCCTCGCTGATCCCCTGTGCGCCACAGATCTGGATGCAGCGGTCGGCCACCCGGTTGACGGCTTCGGAGACGGCCACCTTGGCGATGGCCGTCTCGTGGCTGGCGCTCTGGCCCTGGTCGAGCAGCCAGGCAGCGTGCCAGATCATCAGGCGGGCGCTGTGCAGATCGATCTCGCAATCGGCGAGCGCGCTCTGGGTCACCGGATTATCGGCCAGGCGGGTGCCGAAGGCGTGGCGCCCGAGGGCGTGGGCCATGGCGTGCTCAGTGGCACGGCGGGCGGCGCCGAGCCAGCGCATACAGTGAGTGAGGCGGGCGGGGCGCAGGCGCACCTGGGCGTAGTCGAAGCCCTGGTGCACAGCGCCGAGGACGGCATCATCGCCCACCTCGCAGTCTTCGAGTGTGATCTCGCAGTGCCCGCCAATAAAGGAGCGATCGTAGATCGTCGGGCGACGGGTCACGCGGAAGCCAGGATTCGTGGCGTCGATCAGGAACATCGTGGCACCGTGCCGGCCACGCACTTCGTCGGTCCGGGCCATGAGGATGCAGAAGGCGGCCCCGCTCGCTCCGCTGATGAAGTGCTTCCTGCCGTTGATCACCCAGCGGCTGCCACGGCGTTCGGCGCGGGTCTGAAGCAGGGAAGGATCGGCGCCGGCACCAGGGGGCGGCTCGGTCATCCCGAAGCAGGAGCGCACCGTTCCGGCGGCGAGGGGGCGAAGATAACGCTCTCGCTGGGCCGGTGTGCCGATCTTCTCGATCAGGTGCATGTTGCCCTCATCGGGCGCGGCACAGTTGAGGGCCTGGATGCCGAGGGCGCTCCGGCCGGCCTCCTCGAAGATCACCGCGTTGCCCACCCAGCTCAGGCCCAGCCCGCCCCACTCGGCGCCGAGGTGCGGAAGGAAGACGCCGGCCTCGCGCGCGGCCGCCTGGAGCTCGGCGCGCAGCCCGTCCCAGGCGGCTACGTCGTCGTCGGGGGGCATGTGGCGCTCGCGGGGGATCACGATGTCGTCGATAAAGCGGCGCGTACGATCACGCAGGGCGAGCAGGTCGGGCGGGAGCGTAAAATCCATCGCAAGCATCCTGTGATAGGGCCGGGGAGAGCCGTCCCGGCGGGGCCTTGGTACGGAGGGTGGCGCATGGTCAGTCGGCGGCGAGGGCCACGGGCCGGCGCTGCTCGGCGGCGGCGGGGAAGGCCACCAGCTGGCGCACAGCTTCGCCACGGGCGAGATTGTCGAACGCGGCGTTGATCTCATCGAGGGCGATCGTCCGGGTGAGCAGCAGATCGACTGGCAAGATCCCGGCCTGGTAGAGGGCGATGAATCGCGGGATGTCACGCCGGGGCACGCAGGAGCCCATGTAGGAGCCCTTGAGCGTGCGCTCCTCGGCCACGAGGCTCACCGCCGAGAGGCTGAGCTGGCGGCTGGGGTTGGGCAGGCCAAGGGTGACGGTTGTCCCGCCACGACGGGTGGCTCCGTAGGCCTGGGCCAGCACCTGCTCGTCGCCTACGCTCTCGAAGACATAGCTGGCGCCGCCACCGGTGATCTCGCGGATGGCCGCCACGGGGTCGCCGTCGGCGACGCGCACGGTGTGGGTGGCGCCGGCCCGGCGCGCCAGGGCCAGCTTGTGCTCCTGAGTGGCCACGGCCACGATCGGGTGGGCGCCGGCGGCCCGCGCGCCCATAATCACGCTCAGGCCTACCCCGCCTACCCCGAAGACTGCCACGCTCGCGCCAGCCTCAACCTGGGCGGTGTTCATCACGGCGCCCACGCCCGTCATGACGGCGCAGCCAAAGAGCGCCGCGATGCTCAGAGGGATGGATGGGTCGATCTTGACAAGCGACTCCTGGGCGGCCACAGTGTACTGCGAGAAGGCCGAAACGCCAAGGTGGTGATTCAACTCGCGCCCATCCCGGCTCCGGAAGCGTCGCGCTCCGCCGAGGAGCGTGCCGGCACCGTTGGCCTTTGCCCCGTTCTCACAAAGTGCCGCCCGGCCCGTGGTGCAGGGAAGGCAGTGGCGGCAGGCCGGGACGAAGGCGAAGATCACATGGTCGCCCGGTGCGAGCTCGCTGACGCCTGCCCCCACCTCGCGCACGACACCGCTAGCCTCGTGGCCGAGTACCATCGGCATCACCCGTGGCCGGTTCCCGTCGATCACCGAGAGGTCGGAGTGGCAGAGGCCAGCCGCGGCGATCTCCACCACCACTTCGCCCGGGCCAGGGTCGCCGAGCTGGACCTCCTCGATCGTGAGCGGGCGAGTCTCGGCGTAAGGCCCAACGTTACCGGTCCGGGTGAGCACAGCTGCGCGTGTGGTTCGCATAGGCATGTTCGGCACAGCAAAGCCCAGGCCGGTGGCCTGGGGGCCACGGCTTGGGTCTGGCTGTCGCCGCCTTTCGTTGCTTCGCTACTCCGGGGAAAGCTACCTGTTCCTAACATA
The DNA here is from genome assembly GCA_004367505.1 of Chloroflexi bacterium OHK40. Taxonomy (GTDB): domain Bacteria; phylum Chloroflexota; class Chloroflexia; order Chloroflexales; family Chloroflexaceae; genus OHK40. The sequence continues at coordinate 38,972 of SFCB01000194.1, forward strand.
CAGCCGAATGATTAATTCGTCCAATGCTCATTCTTTGTGCTACATTGATACAAAAAACGAATAGGTCACTCGCTGTTCATCTGATGCCAGAGGGGCGTGGTCATGCCGCCGCCTGCGGCCCCACCGCGACCGCTCTTGCACTTCCACTCCGGGCTTCAGAGTGTTAGAGCAGCTGCGAGACGGTTTGGCCATCCGGTGACGCGCGGCGCGTGGTTGTGGCTGCTCTGACCCCTGTCCCCTTACTTCAGGGAGCGGAGCCATCACGTTGATCTGGTACGAGGAGGGCTGAGTGGAACTACGCCACCTGATCTACTTCCGCGCGGTCGCCCGGCTGCAGCACGTCTCACGGGCCGCCGAGGAGCTGAGCGTCTCGCAGCCAGCCGTTTCGCGGCAGCTGAAGGAGCTCCAGACCGAGCTCGGGGGCGTGGAGCTGTTCCGGAAGGTTGGGCGCGGGATCAAGCTGACCCCGGCGGGCGAGCTGCTTCAGGCTCACGTGGACGAGATCCTGCGCCATGTGGAGGAGGCGCGGATCGAGCTGACGCGCGAGAGCGCGGTGGCGGGCGGCAGGGTACGGATCGGGGCGCCACCCACCGTTGGGGAGCGCCTGCTCCCCCGCGCCCTCGGCGACTTCCACCGCCGGCACCCGGCGGTGGACCTGCTGGTGCACGAGGGGAGCAGTTCGACCCTCCTGCGGATGCTCTATGCCGGCGAGATCGACATGGCGGTCGTGACGGCGCCGGTCAATCCGCTGGGTATGGATATCCAGCGGCTCTTCGCCGAGGAGTTGATCGTCGTGCTGGCGCTGGAGCACCGCCTGGCCGACCCGGACCGGCGCACGGTGAAGATCGCCGATCTGCGCGATGAGCACTTTCTGCTCTACTCGCCGGGCGGCTATGTGCGCGACGCTACCTTGCAGGCGTGCCGCGCCGCCGGCTTTACGCCGCGAGTCACCCTTGATAGCGGCTCGATGGAGTTGCTGCTGCAACTGGCCGAGGCGGGGCTGGGCGTCGCGGTGGTGCCCGAGCTGGCTCTGGCAGGGCGCGAGCGGCTCAAGCGGCTCCGCCTGATCGACCCGCCCCTCACGCGCGAGATGGTGCTCGTCTCGCAGCCGCCCCGGCTGCTCACCTATGGCGCCGAGCTCCTGCGCGACCATCTGGCCGCCGAGTTGCCCAAACTGCGCCCACGATAGTGCCAGTTTGGCACGGGCGCCTGGCGGCTGCGTGTCGGCGGTGAAGCGCGCCGGGTGTAGCGGCACGCTCCTTGCATATCACCCCGTAGCGGCGCACCAGTGGCGCCGCAGCGCTTGAGCAAAGGAGCGAAACAGGTGAACCTACGCGATCTCGTGGCCGGCGGGCTGCTCGCCGTCTTCCTGGTGGCCTGCTCCGCCGCGAGCCCAACGGCTCCCAACACCGGCAATCCTCAGATCGACGCGACGGCCGCCGCAGGTGCGGATGCGGCCAACACCGCTGTGCCCGGCCTGAGCGAGACGACCGTGGCCGGGGTTGATGCGGCCGTCACGGCTGCCCCTGCCGTCCAGGCAACCGCCGAGTCGGCCACCGGCATGGGTGCGGACGATCTGATGGCCATGGTCGGGGAGAGCGTGACCATCAGCGGCCCGGTTGGCCAGATCATCAGCCCCATGCTCTTTGAGATCAACGACGCCGACCTCGGCGGCGACCAGGGTGTGCTCGTCATCGCGCCGGCGGGGAGCATGAGCATCGGCCAGGGCCAGCAGGTCGAGGTGACCGGCATGGTGCAGGAGTTCAACCTGAGCGAGTTGGAGCACACGCTGGGCGTGGAGATCGACGATGCCACGGCTGCCGGCCTGGATGGCCGGGCGATCGTCGTTGCCCAGGTGATCACTCCGGGCTCCTGAACAGCTCGGCCTCAGCCGCGTAGAGTGGCGGTATAACGGGACTGATCGCGCGGGCCTGCTCGAGCAACGAGTGGGCCCGTTCCGTATCGCCGCTGGCCCGGGCGATCATAGCGGCGCGAAAGTACAGCACGGCGTCCTGCGTTCCCAGGCGCATCGCCTCGGCGATCAGTGGCCGGGCCTCGTCACTGCGGCCCGCGCGGTGCAGCGCCCAGGCCAGGGCCTCGGCGCCGCGAATGCCGGGGCGGCGCTCATAAGCCGCCCGGGCCAGGGCCAGCGCCCGCTGCGGATTGCCGTGGTCGGCCTCGAAGAGCGCGAGCTCCAGGTCGATGTCGGCCCGCTCCGCCTGGAAGAGCTGCAACATCGCGCCAACAAGGGCGTACTGGCGTTGCGCCTCCTCGGTGCGGCCCACGGCCTCGTGGAGCTCGCCAAGCGCGACAACGAACTCGGGCAGTGGCATGCGTGCCACGGCTTCCTCGTAGAGAGCCCGCGCCTCCTCCAGTTGACCCCGGGCGGTCCGTACACGCGCCATTCCGGCCAGGGCGTGTACATAGCCGGGCAGCCGCTCCAGGCTCTCGGCGTAGGCCCGCTCGGCACGCTCCAGATCGCCCGCGCCGGCATACAGATTGCCCAGCTGTACGCGGGCCCACTCAGTGTTCTCAAGCGTTGGCCCCTGGGCACGCACGGCGAGGGTCATCGCCTCAATCGCTCCCTCCGTATCGCCGTGCAGTTCGCGCAGGTAGGCCACCCGGCTGTAGGAGGCCAGGTCCGGTCGCATGTCCACCATCGCCTGTACGCTGGCCACCGCCTGATCATATAGGCCGAGCTCCACCTGAGCATCGGCCATCACCCCGCGCACTCTGGCAACCGCCGGGTAGAGGCGCTGGGCCCGCTCGCCGACGGTCAGGGCCTCGGCGAAGCGATGCTGGGCGAGTAGCAGTGAACCCTGGCCGATCAACGATGGCAGGTGCTCAGGGTTACGGCTGAGCGCCCGCTGGAAGAGCGCCTCGGCTTTACCGTAGTAGCCGGGGTCGCCGCGCTCGCGGGCGAGTTGCAGGTAGAGCTCGCCGAGGATCGCGGCGGCGTCGAGGTTGTCGGGCTCGGCCCGCACCAGGTCCTGGTAGCTCCAGGCCAGGCGGTCGGTGGGGCTGGCGGCCTGGCGCTCCGCCGCGCTTCGCACTATGGCGGCGGGGGCCCGGGTCGCGCTCCACCAGGCCCAGCTCAGGGCCAGCAGCGCTGCGGCCAGGACCAGGAACAGAATCTGTGGCGCCCGGAGCGCCGGTTGTCGCCGTACCGTGTGCATCAATGCCTCCATCGTAACCTCGTGGCGAGCGAGCTATGGGCGGGCCGCCACGTTCAATCCCGTACGGATGTCGGTCCCGCCTGGTCTGGAACGGCTCCACAGGCCCCCACGCGGTGCTGGGGCACTGTGGAGCCGTGGGCGTTGAGCCCGAAGCCTCGCGGAGCCCTCACGTCGGGCTGCTCTTACGGCCCAAACGGTGTGCGCTGGCCGCCGTGGAGCGTGCTGTCGTACCCGGCGTTGGCCGTGGCCTGGTAGGGAAAGGCGGTCAGGAAGGGCACGTCGTTGGCGTCCACGCCGTCGCCCACCAGGTTGTTTGGCGACTTATCGGGCAGGCCGAAGATGCTATTCAGCACCGGCCCATACCCCTGGGCCACCGCCCGCAGCTCGATGTCGGTCACATCGTCCTCGAGCCGGCGGCCGTTCGGGAAGCCAGCCAGGTCGCCGTTCAGCACGCCGAGCCGGTCGCCCGCGCCGATCGGGGCGGTGGGCGCGATGCCCACATTCAGCCGCAGCAGGTCGGCGGGCCGGCTGCCGGTAAAGGTGTACTTCGTGCCGTCGGGCAGGTCCAGGCCAGTGAGCAGGATGGCACTCAGGTCGGTGCGCCCGGTTTCGTCCACCGGCTGCAATGCGCCGCCGTAGAGCGCGTTGATGATTCGGGCGAGCTCGGGGCTCTCGTAGTACTGCTGGAACTGCCGGTCCTTGCGGGGTTCCTGGGCATTCCAGTAATCCTTCAGGCCGAGCGGGATGATCACCTCGTTCACCAGCGGGTTGCCCAGCCGCGAGACTTGCACCCAGGGGCCGTGGCTGCGCACCCGCCCGTTGCTGCGGAGCACCCGGGTGGCCTGACGGCTGGCCGAGGCGTAGATGCCGAGCACCGGCGCGCTGGTGCTGTCGGCACCCTGGCCATCGCTGGTGAGCTGCTCGATCGGCACCTGGATGGTGATGGTGTGGGTGTCGTAGCCGCTCACGCCGTCGATGCCGGCGCCGCCGAACTGGGCCGGGTCGAGCGGGATGGCGTGGGCCTGATTGAAGGGCCGCAGGCCGCCGAGGTCGAAGATCGCGCCGAGGTCGACGAAGAAGGCGTCGTCGCGTGGGCCGGCGAAGATCGTCGAGCCGTCGGCGAGCGGGGTGATGGCCTGGGCCGCGATCGCCGGGTAATTGGGCGTGGAGCGGGGGCCGACATTCGCCGGCGGGACATTGCCATAGCCAATCGTGCGGCTGCGGTAGCGGCCGTGGCTGCGCTCGATCCGCTCGACCTTGTACGACTGCTGGAGGTTGAAGTTCGGGTCGGTGGGCGAGGTGACGGGGCCGGTGATGTAGAGGAAGGTATCCGGGTTCTGGATGTGGGTCTTGAAGGTGAGCCGGTAGGTGATGTTGGGATCGGCGTCACCGTCGTTGTCGATGTGGATCTCGTAGCGCACGTCGTCGCCGAAGCTGGTGAAGTTCGGGCCGCCATTGGGCTCCACGAGCGGAATGTAGTTGGCAACGATCGTGACGGTGTGCTCCGCCCCCGGGGTGCGGAAGGCGTAGAGGTCGGTATTATCGGCCTGGGGGTCGCGGCTGATCAGGGGTGCCTCGCGATGGCTGGAGGCGCGGGCGGCGGGGGTAGCGGCGCCGAGGGCGCCAGCGGTGAGGGCCATGGCAAGGCCGGCGGCAACGGCGCGGCCAAAGAAGCGCGCGGATCGCATAGAAGCTCCTCGTTGTGGTTGTCTGAGATGCCGGCGGTCAGGGACGTGGCACGGGCGAGTAGGGCTCGTTGCGGCGCACCTCCTTTCGGCTCCGGCGCAGCGCAGGGCGAACCCTCGGCACGGCGGGGCTTTGATGGCCACCCGGTGGGGTGGTGGTGTTTCGTTCAGTGGTGGAAGACTTGAGCGGGTGGAGGGGTGGCGGGCGTAAGTCGCTCACCGACTACTGCGAGTGCGCGGCCGGGGATGGATGTGTGGGGCAGGAAGAGCAGTTGGCTCAGTGCGTGTCTCTGGTAGAGGCGACGCCAGACACACCAGGAGGCAGCCGCCCTATGGGCAAGCTGCCTCCGCTGTCGTTCCTGAGCACACGGCTGGAGTTTGTCAGAACGCCATCTGCGTGTACTGCTTCGTTCCTGGTGCTCGGTTCGTGCTCGAATGGCGTACCCGGCCTAGCGAGGCAGCAACTGGCCCTCGCGCGATGCGGGGATCATGCCGCCAAGGTTAGCGAGCATGGGCGCCTGTGGGGGGCGCAGGGCTGTGCTGAGCACCTCATCGAGCGTATCAACGGGCACAAAGGTCAGCTCCTGGCTCACCTCTGGCGGCAGGTCGTCGAGGTCGGCCATGTTGCGCCGGGGCAGGATGATGGTGCGAATGCCCGCCCGGTGGGCGCCGAGCGACTTCTCCTTGATCCCGCCGATCGGCAATACGCGCCCGCGCAGCGAGATCTCGCCGGTCATCGCCACATCCTCGCGCACCAGGCGGCCAGTGGCGGCGGAGGCCAGGGCCGTAGCCATCGTGATCCCTGCGGAGGGGCCGTCCTTGGGTACGGCGCCCGCCGGCACGTGGATATGGACGGCATGGGTGTCGAAGAACTTCGGATCGATCCCGAGCTCTCTGGCCCGCGAGCGCACGTAGGTGAGGGCCGCCTCGGCGCTCTCGCGCATCACCTCGCCGAGCTGGCCGGTGATCTTAAGCTCGCGGTTGCCCTCCACGGCGGTCGCCTCGACGAAGACAATATCGCCGCCGACGGGCGTCCAGACAAGGCCCGTGGCCACGCCGGGCTGGTCGATCCGCTCCTGGGCCTCGTTGTAGAAGCGCGGTCGGCCCAGGGCGGTACGGACGAAGGCGGCGTCCACCACCACCGGAGCGGCTGGCGGAGAGGCCGCCTCGCCCGGCTCGCCGGGAGTCGCGCCTTTGCCTCCTTGCCCCTCCGCCAGGGCGCGCACAACCTTGCGCAGCACACCGCCAATATTCCGCTCGAGGTTGCGCACGCCGGCCTCGCGGGTGTAGTCGTTGATGATCGCGCGCAGGGCGCTCTCCTCGATCGTCACCTCCTCGGGGCGCAGGCCGTTGGCCTTGATCTGCCGGGGAATGAGGTGGCTCTGGGCGATGCGCACCTTCTCGTCCTCGATATAGCCGGAGAGTTCGATCACCTCCATACGATCCCGCAGGGCCGGTGGAACCGTATCCCAGGTGTTGGCGGTAGCGATGAACAGCACCTGCGAGAGGTCGAAGGGCAGGTTGAGATAGTGGTCGGTGAAGGTGTTATTCTGCTCCGGGTCGAGCACCTCCAGCAGGGCGGCAGCGGGATCGCCGCGGTAGTCGTTGCCGAGCTTATCGATCTCATCGAGCAGAATCACCGGGTCGGCGGCACCGGCGCGGCGCAGCTCCTGGATGATCCGACCGGGCTGCGAGCCGATGTAGGTGCGGCGGAAGCCGCGCAGTTCCGCTTCATCGCGCACGCCGCCGAGGCTCATGCGCACGAAGGTGCGGCCGAGGGCCCGGGCGATACTCTGGCCGAGGCTGGTCTTGCCCACACCGGGTGGGCCAACGAAGGCCAGGATCGGCTCGCGACCGGCGCGGCCACTGTCTTCGCCCATGGCGGCGCGGCGCTGCTTGACGGCCAGGTATTCGAGGATGCGCTCCTTGATCTTCTCCAGGCCGTAGTGGTCCTCATCAAGCACCTGGCGCGCGTAGGCCACATCGATGGCGTGGCCGGTGTGCTTGCCCCAGGGCAACTCGGCGAGCCACTCCAGGTAGGTACGTACCATCTGGTACTCGGGCGAGCTGGCGTTGATCCGGCCGAGGCGGTTCAGTTCGCGGTCGGCCTCCTTCCGGGCCAGTTCGGGCAGATTGGCGGCGGCCAGCTTCTCACGCAGATCGTCCAGCTCTGCGGCCTCGGCATCGTCCTCGCCAAGCTCCTTCTGGATGGCCCGCATCTGCTGGCGCAGGTAGAACTCGCGCTGCTGTTTCGCTGAGCTCTCCTGAACCTCCTGGCGCAGCCTGGCCTGAACTTCAAGCAGGGCGAGCTGCTTGCGGTAGAAATCCCGCACCTTCTTCAGCCGCTCGACCACGTCGAAGGTGGACAGCAACTCCAGCCGCTCGGCGAAGGTATAGTCGGGCGAGTAGCCCGTGTTATCGGCGAGGTGGCCCGGGTCTTCGATCGAGCGGACGAAGTTGCGGATCTCCTGGGTGATGCCGGGGCGCAGGTCCAGCACGGCATCGATCGCGGCGTGGACCTCGATCATCAGCTGGTTGAGCTCCGGGGTGAGCTCGAAGCTGTCAGGGCGCCGGATGAAGCTGAAGCGGGGGTAGGGCGCCTCCACCTCCCCGGTGAGCTCGGCGCGCACCAGGCCCCGCACAACCAGGCCGCTGGCCCCCCCGGGGAGCACCCCCGACTGTTCGATGCGGGCGACCACACCGATCGGGAAGAGTTGCTCGGCCAGGGGCGCGCTACTGGCGGCGTCGGGGCGCCGGGGTACCAGCAGCAGGTGGCGCCCGTTCTTCAGGGCGGCCTCGGCAGCCGCGATATTGTCATCGTCCAGGGTCAGGCTGATCACCGTATAGGGGAAAACCACTGCGCTCTCGAGGGCGATCAGCGGTAAGCTCTCCTGGGCCGGGGGCTGGGTTGTGGGCGTGTCGTTCTGCTCGCTCATCGGCTTCTCCTTCAAAGCGGAATAATGGTTCCGCGTGTTGAAGGTATTATGGAACCGGCCGGGGGCGGTGTCAATGGCTCGGGGCGGCGTGCGCGCATGTTCTAGCGCAACGTTTACAGTTGCCGGTCGCCTGCACCTGTGCACTCCAGCCGGTCCAGCAGTGCGCTCACCAGCCCGGGCTCGATCGCCGCCAGCGCCTGGCTGGGGTGATGGCTGTCGCTCCCGCCGGAGACGAGTAGGCCGCAGGCCCGGGCCTGCTCCAGCAGCCAGGCCCGCTGCCGGGCATTGTGGCTGGGGTAGTAGACCTCGATCCCATCGAGCCCCGCCGCTGCCAGCGCCGCGATCTCATCGGTCGTAGCGGGCACCGCGTAGATCCCCTTGCTCCGGCCGGGGTGGGCGAGCACGGCCAGCGCGCCGAGCTCGTGTGCCACCGCGATCACCTCGTCGACGCCGACGGGGCGGTAGGCGCCGGGGAGCTGCGTCAGCAGGTAGCGCATGCCAGCTTCCTCGTCGCCCTCGCCCGGCACCCGGCCAGGCAGCATGTTCTGCCTGGCGAGCGCCGTAGCGATGTCGGCCACGTTCGGTGCGCGGCCCAGGGCCGCTAGCCCCTCCAGTCGCCACCCCTGCGCGGGTAACTCGGCCAGCAGGCGCTGGGCGTCTGCCCCATTGCGCCCGGCCACCTCGGCGCAGAGCGCCAGCAGCGCCGGTGCCTCCGGGTGAGCCCCGTAGACCAGGGTGTGCCAGAGCTTGCCACCGAAGGCGCTATCGATCTCGACGCCGCTCACGACCGCCACTCCCAGCTCGCGGCCTGCGGCCTGCAACGGCCGGACGCCAGCGGTGGTGTTATGGTCGGTCGCGGAGATCACGGTGAGCCCCCTGGCCTTTGCGGCCCGCGCGAGAGCCACCGGCTCCCAGCTGGCGTGGTGGGGAGTAGCGGTTGTATGAATGTGCAGATCGATCATACGGCACGTGATCGGTTGTGGTCGAGCCCGGCACCTATCATGGGGGATGGCCGGTGGGGCAGTGGCGATACACGCTACAAACGCGGAGGCCGGCAGCCTACGGCCCCTCAACGGGGTGCCCGGCGTCGCGCCAGGCCTGGAACCCGCCCTCCAGGGCGATCACCGTGGGATAGCCAAGCTCCATAAAGATCTGGGCCCCGCGCTGGCCCGACTCGGGCCGTGTGGCGTCGCCATAGGCGATAATCAGCGCGCCTTCGGGTAGCTGTGTGAGCCGCTGCTCCAGCTCGCGCGAGGTGATCGTGAGCGCGCCGGGGATGTGTCCGGCGGCGTAATCGCTTCCTGAGCGCACATCTACGAACACAGCGGTGCCTGCATCAAAACGGGCCCGCGCCTCGGCCAGGCCGATCTGCTCCACCGCCGGCCCCTCCGGGTCCAGCCCGCCGTGGGCCGGGGGCGGGGCCTCGACCGGCGGCGCTGGCGCCACCGTAGGCGCCGGGGCGACTACCCGGGGTGGCTGGGTTGTGAGCAGCACGGCCACCACCCCTGCCACGACCACCAGGGCACCCACCAGGGCTGGCAGCAACCAGGGCGGTGGCCCACCCCTGGCGCGCTCCGTCTCCGTTCTCCCTTCCATCACACACTCCTCAGCTTCTAAGGTGCGCCCTGCCACCCGGTGGCTCCGCCTGGCTCACCGTTCAGTGGCACGCGGTCTAGCAAGCGGCAGGCCGCCAGTCATCGTTGCTCACCGCTCCCCGGCGTCTATCGCCATGCCGAATCTTAGTATTCAGCCCTACCGTCTGGCGCAGAGCCACGCCCCCATCGCCGCACACGACATCGTTTCGATGGCCGATTGTCCACGCCGGCCCGGTACGCGGGTGCCCGTGTATTCTACCGCAGCTCCGAGGTAGGCAGGGCCGCGACGCCCACCCCCGCGCAAGCGGGGGTGGGCTGGTGTGCTGCACGCCTGCGTGCTGTGGCGCTGAAGTGCGCGGCTACGGGGAGGCGAAGCCCGCCTGCGCGGTTGCCCGCCACGGCGATGACGTCCACCCCCGCGCAAGCGGAGGCGGGCTGGCGAGCCGCATCGGACGCCACCCCCTCTGGTTCAGAGTATGCCGGATGCCCCTGTCCCCCGTCCCTCGTCCCCTGTTCCCTGTCCCCTTGCGTACTGTGTTGCAGCGCCCTTGACAGCCGATACCAGAGTGTTACACTTGCTCTGCTCCCGCACGATAGCTACCCGAGTGAGACTTCATGGATCCAACCGATGCCGATCTGGTGCTAGCGTGCCGGCGGGGCGATGAAGCCGCTTGGGAGCTGCTTGTTCAGCGCTACAAGCGGCTTGTCTATGCCATCCCCCGACGTGCCGGCCTCAGCGACGAGGCCGTGGCCGATGTCTTTCAGCGCACCTTTGTTGCCCTGGTTGAGCATCTGGATACCCTCCAGCAGCCCGAGCGCCTGAGCGCGTGGCTCGCCACGACTGCGCGCCGTGAGAGTTGGCGTCTCAGTCGTAGTGAGCGTATGCCCATAGTTGCTCTTCCCACGGCTGCCGACACCCAGGAGGATTCAGAGCTAGTAGACTCGGCGCCACTGCCCGATGAGCAGTTGCTCTGGCTCGAGCAGCAGCACGAAGTTCGCACGGCTCTCGCCACCCTGGATGAGCGCTGCCGCACGCTGCTGACGTTGCTCTTCTACCGGGAGGATCCGCCTTCCTACACCGAGATTGCCGAGGCACTCGGCACAAGCGCCGGGAGCATCGGCCCGACCAGGGCCCGCTGCCTTGAAAAGCTCCGCGCCCGGCTCAATCTGCGCCACGACTGATGTACGTATCGCGCATGTTGCGTCTCTATTTCTGTAGAGGGGCCAGTGGGGTGCCGCTCGTGGCTCATCACACCGATCGCACAACGTAGCGACGCCCCACCGGGGCGTCGCACCCGGGAGCCCCACCGGGGCGTCGCACCCGGGAGCCCCACCGGGGCGTCGCACCCGGGAGCCCCCCCGGGGCGTCGCACCCGGGACGCCCTCCCGGGGCGCCTCAGCGGGGCGCCTCAGCGGGGTCTCGATCCAGCGAATTCACAGTGGTGACGCCAGTACCTGGCATAAGCAACGCGCCCTGATCGTCGCGAGAGAGAACTATGAATACACCACCGGTCAGCTTCGAGCAGATCGTTGATCTCGCGGAGGGGAGCCTTCCGTCTGAGGAGGCTGAGGTTCTCCGTGCGCGCGTGGCAGCCGACCCGGTCGCTTCCCAGACGCTCGCCGACCTTGAGCAGCTCATTGCGCTCATGCGCGGTGACGATAGTGTTGATCCCCCGGAGGAAGTTCTGCAGCGCGCCCTGCGCATCTTCCCCAGGCGGGAGCCCTTCCTCGACCGGGCCAGGCGCGTGTTAGCCGCGCTGCGTTTTGACAGCTGGCAGCAGCCACTCGCCGCTGGCGTCCGTTCAGGTGTCGGCGAGGTGCGCCATCTGCTCTACGCAACCAACGACCGCGAGCTCGACCTGCGGATCATGCCAGGCGATGACGGCTGGCGGCTGATCGGGCAGGTGCTTGGGCCTGAGGAGGCAGGTGAGGTGGTGCTAGTGGGGCCAGTGACGGTGAGCGCCACGCTCAATGACAGCTGCGAGTTCGAGTTGCCCTCCGTGCCCGCCGGGCGCTACGACCTGCTGCTGCGCCAGGGTGATCAGCAGCTAGTGATCGAGGCCATCGAGATCGGCCCGCCGGGTGAGCTCTGAGGTAGCGTTGCCCGACGCGCCAGATGCCGCTGCCCTTGCCGCCAGCCTGGCGTCCGCGACGATCGCTAACGCGCGCCGGAGTCTACTTGAGCATGCCGGCACGCTCGCCGTGGACCCGGGCTCCCTTGCGGCCCGTGGCGGAGCTGTCTTAGCCTGTGTGGGGATGGCTGGCGGAAGAAACCCCGGGAGCTCATCGGGCCGTAGCCCGCGCTCCCAGGGCGTTTTCGGCGTTTCTGGTCACGCTGACCAGGATGGGCATCCCCGGCCAGGCGCCAGTGCGCACAGACGCACGGCAGCCGAGGCGCAGTGGAGCTCATGCCGGACCATGCGTGGCCGTCAGGACTGATCGGGATTACGGCGTCGGGCTGGGGTTATCACGGGTGGGGAGCCCACGCTCGACGATCAGGTCCATCGCGCGGTCGATCGGGATGCGCACCGTACCGTCGGGATTGCGGCCATAGGTGCTGAGTTGCTCGCGGGCGGGCACCACATAGTCGCGGTAGGTGGGACCACTGAGTGGAGTGACGCTCGGCACGAAGGGCACACGCCCGGCCAGGAATACCAGCAAGCTCACGACGACGAACGCCAGCAGGAGGCCGGTCATAATCGCCCGTGGATTGGGGGTGGGCTGGACGGGGGTGTTCGTGAAGCGATAGCTCATACGTAAAGTTTCCGTGTACGTGCATCTACCACAGCCATTCGCGGTGGTGGAGAACAGTTCTTACGGCCGAGGCTGGCAATCCGGTTCCATAGGAACCAAGCTCATCGTTCGGCTGCTCATCATAGGGATGAATCGTGTTGCGTCTACGAGATGCCGACCGATGCGCATGATGTCCATCAGTGGTGCCCCCCGGCGGCTTGCAGGCCCTCCATCTGCGGGTCGTTCAGCGGCAGCAGCGCGGCCCGCTGCATGTTCCAGGCCCAGATCGCCAGGAAGATCCCCAGTAGCCCGAGGGGCGCCGCAAAATCCAGCCAGCTAATCTCGGCAACAGTCGGGTGGAACTCGGGGAGAATGATCCACATCATATCGACGAAGCGCATCGCCAGGATCAGCGTGGCCACACCAGCCAGGTAATTCAGGTTACGCTTCGGCTTACGGCCCAGGAGCAGGAAGAACGGCACGAAGAACGTCACGAAGATCAGCGCGATCACAAAGAAGAGCCAGCCGCCCTCGATCCGGCGCAGATACCAGGGGGTAAACTCCGCCACATCACCCGACCAGATAATCACATACTGGCCGAAGGAGAGGTAAGTCCAGAGGATCGTGAAGGCGAACATGAGCTTGCCGAGGTCGTGGATCGGCTTGACCGGTACGTGCTCTTCAAAGGTGGCCGTGCGGCGAAGCTGAGTGAGGGCAATGATCAGGAAGGCCAGCGCGGTCAGGCCACTGTTGCCCATATAATGCGCGCCGTAGATCGTCGAGTACCAGTGGGCATCGAGCGACATGCCCACATCGAAGGCGAAGAAGGTGACGGTGAGCACAAACAGGGCCACACCGATCCCGGAGAGCCGGCGCATCCGCGTCGCGGCCGCCACCGGATCGTCTCCCCGGTCCTGCCCGAGCGACCAGCGACGCAGCAGGATGGCGATGGTGCTCCAGAGGAGGAAGTAGATCAGCATCCGCCCCGCGAACCAGGGCGCGCTCATCCAGGGCACCTTATGGGCCACAATCGGGTCGAACTCCGGAGCGCCGGGGGTGACGATATTCGGGTCGGCCCAGTGGTAGATCGGGTGATCGAAGCCGAAGGTGTTGTAGGCGGCCAAGATCACCGGGAGGCTGAGGATGAAGAAGATGGGCAGCGCGAGGGCGCCAGCCTCAAGCATGCGGCGCACCGTCACACCCCAGGCACCGCCCGTGAGGTGCTGGATCATCAGGAAGCCCAGGCACCCGAGCGGGAAGGCCATCGTGAAGTAGAAGCCGAAGATGTAGGATTTGGCAAACTGCAGCGTGTTGGTCACGAAACCGAGCGCCAGCAGCGCCAGCCCGACCACAGCCGCGCCGATCCCGAGCAGCTGCATGCGGTTGAGTTGCGGGACCCGTGTCTGCGGGAAGGTGGTTGTCGCCATTGCTCTCTCTTAGAATGAGTGGATCGAGGATCCGCGCGGATACCGGGTGCCTGCCGAAGGGATGAGAGCCAGCGGCAGATGTATGCCCCGGACCGAACGCCGGGATCGCCGACCCGTTACGGCCCCACGCTGGCCCGGTTCTCCGGGGGCACATCGTCGAGGGTGGCATTCTGACTGAGTTGCAGCGCCCGGATGTAGGCGGCGATCGCCCAGCGATCCTCCGCGTTGATGCGGGAGGCGTAGGAATACATCGACTGATAGCCGCCGTTGGCGGGGTCGCCCCGGTAGACGCCGTTGGTGATCACGTTGAAGTAGTGACCGATCGGCGCCTCGCGCAGCCGCTCCTGGTGGAAGTTGGCTGGCACAATTCCGCCCCGCTGGGCCACCATGCTCTGCCCATAGCCCGACTCACCGTGGCATACGGCGCACCAGATATTGTACTGTTGCTGGCCGCGCTCGAGCAGTTCACGGCTCACGGCGAAAGGCATCACATCGCCCTCGACGCCATCGACCAGCCCCGTATAGAGGTACTCGTCCGTCTGCGCGGCGCCCACAGCCACGGTGCCGGGCACATTCGGGCGCGAGCCCCGGCCATCAGCGAAGAAGCTGCTGGGATCGTAGGTCTGCACTTTCGGCTGGTTGTACATATCCTGGTGGCAGGCAGCGAGGAGCGCGGCCAGCAGGGCCACCCAGCCATAGCGCAGGATGCGAGTAAGGGCGGCGAGGCGCATCGAGGCTTCCTCTAGTTGGCGACCTCAGTCACCTGCAGCGGCCCGAGCGTCCGCAGGAACTGGGAGGTCTGCGAGCGATCAAAGAGCGGGTCGGTCGCCTCGATGCAGAGGAAGAAGGCGTCCTGGGATGCGCGCTCGAAGCGGGGCACGTTGAAGGCGGGGTGGTAGGGCTGGGGCAGGCCGTTGAGCACCACCATACTGATCGCGGCGGTGAAGGCGGCCAGGAGGATCCCCATCTCGAAGGTGATCGGGATCATCGACGGCCAGTTCGTAATATCGAGGGGGCGCCCGCCGATATTGAGCGGGTAGTCGATGATATTGCCCCAGTACTGCAACGCGAAGCCGGAGAGCGCGCCGATCACCCCGGCGATCAGCACGAGGCGTGGCACACCGGTATCGCCGGGGGCGATCTCCTCGATCACCTCCTCGATTGGGAAGGGGGTGAAGGCGTCCATCCGGCTATAGCCGGCATGCTTGGCCGCATGGGTCGCGGCCACGAGCGCCTCCGGGGTGCGGAACTCGGCCATCAGGCCGTAGATCTCAGGTGTGGCTCGATTCTGCATGGTCTGCCTATCATCTCGCTCGGTCAGGCGCCGATGCGGGGTTTGGGGGCGACTACGAACGCCCGGCGCCACGCACCCTAATCCGCGCTGGCGGCGCTCGGATCGGCCTTACCCGTCACGATATCGCGGCCAGTATCGCCGTGCGTGGCATGCTCGCGGCGGCGCCGGCGCTCATTCTCCTGGTACTGGAACAGGCGCATCTCGAAGATATTGATCATCGGCAGGACGCGGATGAAGAGGAACGTCAGGGTGAAGAACAGCCCGAAGGTGCCGAGGTAGAGCGACCAGTCCCAGATCGTCGGCACGTAGAGATCCCAGGATGAGGGGAGGAACTCCCGTTGCAGCGAGATCACGATGATCACATAGCGCTCGAGCCACATCCCGACACTCACGAGCAGCGAGATGATCAGGAGCGCGGGAACATTGTGGCGCACCCGCTTGAACCAGAGTGGCTGGATGGCCAGCGCGTTGCAGAAGAGCAGCCCGTAGTAGGCCCAGGCGCTCGGGCCGTTGATCCGGTTGTAGAGCAGATACTCTTCGTAGGTGTTGCCGCTGTAGAGCGAGGCCCACACCTCCATAAAGTAGCCGTAGACCACGATCATCCCGGTGGCCAGCATCACTTTGGCCATCACATCGAGGTGGCGCAGCGTGATGTAGTTCTGGTAGCCGTAGAACTGCCGGATGGGGATCATCAGCAGCAGCACCATCGCGAAGCCCGCGAAGACCGCGCCGGCGACGAAGTAGGGAGGGAAGACCGTCACCTGCCAGCCGGGCACCTGGGAGATCGCGAAGTCGAGAGAGATGATCGAGTGGACCGACACCACCAGGGGGGTGGAAAGGCCGGCGAGCAGCAGGGATGCCATCTCATAACGGTGCCAGTGGCGAGCCGAGCCACGCCAGCCGAGCGCCGCGATGCCGTAAGCGCGCTTGACCCAGATATTCGTCGCCCGGTCGCGCAGGGTGGCGAAGTCGGGGATGAGGCCCACGAGCCAGAAGACGAGCGAGACGCTTGCGTAGGTAGAGATCGCGAAGACGTCCCAGTCGAGGGCGCTACGGAAGTTCGGCCACATCCCGTGGGTATTGGGGTAGGGAATGAGCCAGTAGAAGAGCCAGGGCCGCCCGAGGTGCAGGATGGGGTACATCCCGGCGCAGGCCACGGCGAAGAGCGTCATCGCCTCCGCGAAGCGGTTGATCGAGTTGCGCCAGCCCTGGTTCAGCAGCAGCAGAATGGCCGAGATCAGTGTGCCGGCATGCCCAATACCAATCCACCAGACGAAATTAATGATATCCATCCCCCAACCGACGGGGATGTTGATACCCCAGATACCCACGCCACGGATGAAGAGCCATGTGACGGACACGAAGAAGACCATCAGCATGGCGAAGGCCACGGCAAAGCCGAGCAGCCAGCCCCGTGGCGTCTTCAGCGGGGGTGTGAGCGGCACATCACCGATCTTCTGGCTGATCGTCGTGTACGTCTCACCCGGCAGCAGGTAGAGATCGCCAGTGTCGGCCTGCGGCGTGGTGGGAAGTGGTTGCGCCTGTGCCATCGGCTATCCTTCTAGTTCCTCGTTCGGGTTGCGAACGCGCGCCAGATAGCTCGTTCGCGGTTTCGTGTTGAGGAAGTTCAGCACGGTGTAGTTGTGGGGCTCGGCCTTCCACTTCGCTACCCGGCTCACGGTGTCGTTGATGTCACCGAAGACGATCGCCTGGGTGGGGCAAGCCGCCTCGCAGGCCGTCGTGATCATGCCGTCGGGGATGACGTACTCCGCCGCGCCCGCCTGCACCGCCGCCTTCTTGGCCTCAATCCTGGCGGCACTGATGCGCTGCACACAGTAGCTGCACTTCTCCATCACGCCGCGGTTGCGCACCGTCACGTCGGGGTTGCGCGCGAGCTGCAGGCTGATCGTGTTCAGATCGGTGTACTGCAGGAAGTTGAAGCGGCGAACTTTGTAAGGGCAGTTGTTAGAACAGTACTTCGTGCCGACGCAGCGATTATACACCATGTTGTTGAGCCCCTCATAGTCGTGCACGGTGGCTGCGACCGGGCAAACAACCTCACACGGTGCCTTCTCGCACTGCATACAGGTGACAGGCATCAAGTAGGTGTCGGGGTTGTCCAGGTTATCACCGGCGTAGTAGCGGTCGATGCGGATCCAGTGCATCTCGCGGCCCACCGCCACCTGGTCTTTGCCGACGATCGGGATGTTGTTCTCAGCCTGGCAGGCTACCACGCAGGCGTTGCAGCCGATGCAGGCGTTGAGGTTGAAGGTCAGGCCCCAGGCGTTGCGGCCCTCGTAGCTCACGCTGGGTTGCAGGCTCTCGTACCCGGGCCGATCCGGATCGAAGCCGGGCTGGGTGCGACCATACTCCTCGAGGTAGACCTCCTCGGCGATCGACTTGGGGTTGAGCTTGAACTCTTCGAAGCGCCCCACCCGGTAGATGTCGCGCCCCTCCATCGTCCAGTGGTCCTGGGTGCTCACCAGGGGGTAGCGCCGGTTGGCGTTGCGCACCTCCACGCCGCCAGCCACGAACCAGGGCGCGGAGCTGATCCGCAGGGGGTAGACATTCACGCCCACCCCGTCGCCCACGCGGCCGGCGGCGCTGCGCCCGTAGCCAAGTGTCACGGTGATGGAGTCCTCGGCGTGGCCGGGCATGAGCCAGAGGGGCAGTTCCATCGAGCCGCCGCTGGTGTAGCTAATGCGCACCACCGTGCCGTTCACTGCCGTGATGCGCTCGAGGGCCCGCTGGCGCTCGGTGTCGTCGGGGCTCTGCAGGGCCGCCGGGTCGAAGTCCAGCCCGAGCAGGCGCTGGGCGGTGCTCGGGCTCATGAGCGCCGCGTTATCCCACACGAGCTTGGTGAGCGGACGGGGCAACTCCATCAGCCAGCCATTGTTGGCGTAGCTCCCATCATAGAGGCTCGGGTCGGGCCGGAAGACAACCTCAGGGCCGGGGCCGGGCGGCGGCGCCACGAGGTCGGCGCTGGCAGGCGTGAGGGTAGGGGTGAGCTCCGGGGCGGCCGTGCCAGCGATCACGCCACTGGCGAGGGCGCCCTGCCAGAAGGCCTCGAAGTTGCCATTGCCGTTGAAGGCACCATTGGCCTCCCAGTAGGCCCGCACGAGATCATAGGGGCGGGCGTCGGGCTGGCCGAGCAGCGCGGCGAGGATCTCGTGCGCCGTCTTGCCGCCGTAGAGGGGTTCAATCAGCGGCTGAATGATACTGGCCGTGCCATCGAAGGCGCGGGCGTCGCTCCAGCTCTCGAGACTATGGGCGGCGGGGATGTGCCACGTGCTGCGGGCCGAAGTCTCATCGACGAAGAGGCTGAGGTGGATGCTGAGGGGCACCTGGGCGAGCAGTTCGGCGAAGCGCAGGTCGCCGGGGGCGTTGTAAGCCGGGTTGCCACCCAGGATGAGCAGCAACTCGACGGCGCCAGCGCGGATCTCGTTGGCCAGCCCGGCGATCTCGCTGGTCTGGTTGGTGGGGCGGGACTCGACGGGCTCGGTATAGATCACCGTGCTCCCGACGTTGCCGAGGGCGGCGTTGATGCGGTGGGCCAGTTCGTGGACAGCGGGGGGCTGCTGGTCGCCGGGGATCACCACGCAGGCGCCGCGGTTCGCCTCCAGATCCTCGGCGACGCGATCGAGGAAGGCCTGAGCCGGCGCCGGGAGCTCGCTGTCGCTCACCCCGGCAACGCCAAGGCGGGCGGCGAGGGCAACGGTGAAGGGCGCGACGAGGCTCGCCCGGAGTGGGAGGCGGTGATCGGCCGTGGCGCCCGTAGAGGAGGGGGTCGCCTCCACCACGTAGAGCCGGTTCATCTCCGCGCTTTCCTTCGTCACCCGGCGGCCGTCGGCGAAGGCACGGGCGTAGGCGCCGAAGCCCGGCCCGGGGGCGAGAAAGTCGGCGTCGAGGGCGAGCACCACGCGGGCCTCGCCGAGGGCGTAGCGGGTGCTCACATCGGCGCCGAAGGCGCGGCGAGCGCCCTCAACCACGTTGTCGCGGTTGATCGGCTCGTACTGGTACCAGCGGGCCTGGGGGAAGCGCTCCGCAACCCTGGCCAGCTGGTCGGCCAGGGTCGGCGAGGTTACGGTGGTTGTCAGGATGCGGATTCCAGCACCCTGGACGGTGGCCTGGGCGGCGAGGGCGTTGGCGAGGGTGGCGGTAAAGTCGGCCCAGGAGCTCGGGGCGCCACGGCTCAGCACGCGCTGCGAGCGGTCCGGGTCGTACATCGTCAGGATCTCGGCCTGGGCGAAGAGATCGGTTCCGCCGAGGCTGGCGGGGTGGCCGGGGTTGCCCTCGATCTTGGTCGGGCGGCCCTCGTCGGCGCGCACGAGCACACCGGAGGCGTAGCCGCCGAGGGTGACGGCCGAGGCGAAGAACTGGGGGATGCCAGGCACACGCCCCAGGGGCTGCTGGGCGAAGGGGGCCAGCTTCTCCTGGGGCATGTAGGTGCAGCCGGTCACGCCGGCCAGGGCCAGCGAGGCCCCCATCAGCTTGAGAAAGGTCCGCCGCGTCACCGGGTCGTCCATCTCGGAGGCGCCACGGGGGAACTCGCGCTCCACGAGCTCGCGGAAGGCCGGCGTATCGGCGAGTTGCTCCAGCGAGCGCCAGAGCTGCCGGCCACGGGCGGCGCTGAGCTGGGCGCGGACGGCCTCGATCGCGGATGTAGAGTCTGGGTAGGTCATGCGGCTACCATCTAGCATCAGGCATGGATTCGGCTCAGCGGTGGCACACCCAGCAGTTCGTCAGCTGGTCGGGCGACATAATGCCATACTCGCGCACGAGCTGGGCACCGAGCTCGAGCTGGTTCGCCGGGGCGACGTAATCCATGTTGTAGACCTCATCGCGCGGGCGGACGTACTGCTCCGGGTTGCGGTGGCAGTTCAGGCACCAGCCCATATAGAACGCCTGCGTCTGCCAGACGACAGGCATCTGGTTCACCTGGCCGTGGCAATTCGAGCACCCGATGCCCTTATTGACGTGAATGGAGTGGTTGAAGTAGACGAAATCGGGGACCCTGTGCACCTTGACCCACTCGATTGGCTGACCGGTGGCATAACTCTCGCGTACCAGGGCCAGCCGGGGGCTGTTGGTCGCGATCTGTGAGTGGCAGGTCATGCACGTCTCGGTGGCGGGGATATTGGCGAAGGCAGACTGGTTGGCCGAGACGTGGCAGTAGCGGCAATCGATGCCGAGGGTGCTGTTGTGTAGCTGGTGGCTGAAGGGCACGGGTTGCTCGATGGCAACGTTGATCTGCCGGAAGTAGTTCGAGCGGAAGTAGACGGCCAGGATGAGGGTCAGCTCGACGGCCAGCAGCAGGCCGGCGAAGATACTCAACCATGCCAGCATGTTGGCGTTGCGCGGGAAGATCTGTCCCATGCCTCATTGCCTTCTAGGGGGATGCGGTGCACAGAGGAAGTCTTTGGGTATTATAGGAGCCTATGTTTTTTGTGTCAACCAAAGAGATGTGCCGAAGGCAAGCCAGTAGGCGAGTGTTTCGCAATATAATGCGCTCTACTCGGCTGGTTCCGCTTCAGGGCGGGGTGGCACTATTTACATATAGTGCACGATTGCGCAGATACGGGTGGGCAAACAGGCGAAGCAGGGTGTGCATTCCCTGGATGTCGTGAGTATAGTACCACAGGTTTGTGGTGAAGGGAACAATAGCCTGGCAGGGGAATGTCACGCCCAGTGCTTGACTTTGAGAAAAAAATCACATATAATCAGGTACCGTGGGCGCGGCGGCGGGGGTATACTGAGGTCACACCGATGGCCAGCCCCACAGCGCGATGCTACGCAGCGTCCACGTGCAGCAGGAAGGAACACTCATGCGGATCGTCAGACCGGACCAGCCGGAGTCGAACGACGGGCCCAGGCCGGCCCAGCAACAAGAACGGCCTGGGAGCGAGTACGTGCGCTACGGTGCCCGCACCTGGCCCTCGGCGCGCCCGCGCGTCGTGATCGTTGGCGCGGGATTCGGAGGGCTGAACGCGGCCCGCACCCTCGGCGGGAAAGACGTGGACGTGCTGGTGATCGACCGCAACAACTACCACGGCTTCTGGCCGCTGCTCTACCAGGTGGCCACGGCCGGCCTGGAGCCCGAGTCGGTGGCCTACCCCGTGCGGGCGATTGTCCGTCGCTATAGCAATATCAGCTTTATGATGGCCGAAGTCACCGGGATCAACCTGGAGCACAAGTTTGTCCAGACGACGACCATCAGC
The DNA here is from genome assembly GCA_004367505.1 of Chloroflexi bacterium OHK40. GTDB lineage: Bacteria > Chloroflexota > Chloroflexia > Chloroflexales > Chloroflexaceae > OHK40. Next base: position 60,036 of record SFCB01000194.1, read on the forward strand.
GTTCCCTACGACTATCTGATCATCGCGGCGGGCAGCGCGAACAATTTCTTCGGCAACGACGGCCTCGCCGAACACACCTATGGCCTGAAGGATGTGGAGGACGCCGAGCTGCTGCGCAACACCGTGCTTTCGAACTTTGAGTATGCCGTGAGCGAGCTGGAACCACGGGAGCGGCAGCGTCTGACGACGCTGGTGGTAGTTGGCGGCGGCCCGACGGGCGTGGAGCTGGCCGGGGCCTTTATGGAGTTGATCAACCACGTGCTGGTGCGCGACTACCCGATGCTCGATATCTCGGAGGCTCGGGTGGTGCTGGTAGAGGCCAGCGACAAAGTGCTGGCAGCTTTCTCGCCAGATCTACAGGCCAATGCCCTGCAGCGCCTCAAGCAGATTGGTGTGGATGTCCGCCTGAAGACGGCGGTGGCCTCGGTGGAAGAGGGCCGGGTGATCTTCGCCGATGGCAGCAGCATCGAAGCCTCCGTGGTGGTCTGGGCGGCCGGCGTGCGCGCGGCGCCCCTGGCCGACCTGCTCGGGGTGCAGCAAGCCCGTGGTGGGCGCATTCCCGTGACGTCCACGCTGAACCTCGCCAGCCACCCCGAGGTCTTCGTGATCGGGGATATGGCGTACCTGGAGGGGTATAAGAAGGAAGGCCAGGCCTACCCGATGGTGGCGCCGGTGGCGATCCAGATGGGTGAGCGGGCCGCCGCGAATATTCTGGCGCGGATGCACCGCCGGCCGCTGAAGCCCTTTACATACTTCGATAAGGGCAATATGGCGACGATCGGCCGCCGGGCCGCAGTGCTGGAGTCGTTCGGCATTCGCCTTACCGGCTACCTGGCCTGGATCGGCTGGCTGGTGGTACACCTGATGTTCCTGGTGGGCTTCCGGAACCGGGTTGTGGTGCTGCTGAACTGGGCCTACAGCTACTTTACCTATGATCGTGGGCTGCGCCTGATCACCGGCCTGAAGCCGGCCGAGTTGCAGCCACCCCAGCCAAAGCGTATCCACCTTGCCGCGCTTCAGCCCGAGCCCTCCCGGCCCGCCGAGGGCCAGCGTGAGACAGCCTAGGAGCCCTCTGTGGCCGCCTTGATCGCTGGTCTGAGCTATCCCCTGCGTGCCCTCAGGCTGCTCGCGCGCACGCCACAGCTCTGGCAGTATGTGGTGGTACCGATCCTGGTCAACCTGCTTGCCGGTGTCGTGCTCTATCTCGGGCTGCTGCTGCCGCTTCTGGGGCAGATCGAGCGCCGGATCAACGCCGGAGATGGCGCCCTGGCCGATCTGTTCGTCTGGACGGTGCGCCTGTTGCTGGGCCTGACGCTGGCGGTGGGGGTGGGTTTCGTACTGGTGCGCTTCGGGGTGGTGCTGGGTGCTCCGTGGTATGCCCAGCTCTCGGAGAAGCTCGAGGCGCTCCTCACCGGTCGGAGCTACACGCCACAACGCCTCACCCTCGGTGGGGCGCTCGGTGAGCTCTGGCGCGCCGTTCAGTTCGAGGGCAAGAAGCTGCTGCTCGCGGTGACGCTCTGGCTGCTCTCCTTGCTTCTGCTGCTCATCCCCGTGGCGGGCGCGCTGCTCTACTCAGGCGCGGGCGCGGCACTCGGCGCAACGATCGCCTGCCTGGATTTTTTCGACGGGCCGTTGGAGCGACGCCGGCTTGGCTTCCGCGCCAAGCTCGCCGTGATCCGCCGCCTACTGCCTGCCAGTGCCTCCTTCGGCCTCGTCGCTTTCGCCCTCGTCTCCATACCGGTAGTGAATCTTCTGGCCATCCCGCTCTGTGTGACGGCGGGAAATCTGCTCGTGATTGAGCACGAGATCGAGGCGAGCAACCGACCACGCGCCCCCCGCTAGACAAAGCGCTGAAAAACCTGGTTGCCGAGCATGCGGCCACGGGGGGTGAGGCGCACGCGCTCCTGGTGGCGCACGATCAGGCCCTGAGCGGCGAGTTCGGCCAGGGTGTCGCTGTAGGCCGCATCGAGGGGCAGGCCGCAGCGGGCCGCGAAATGGGCCTCGCCGACCCCGGCGCTGAGACGCAGGCCCATGAGCATCGTCTCGGCCCGGAGGTCGCCGGGGGTGAGTGTGATCCACTCGGCGCAGGGCAGGCGGCCCCCGCCGACGGCGGCGATGTAGTCGTCGACGCCAAGGATGTTGTGGTAGCGGCGGGGGTAGCGGTGGCCATGGGCTCCCGCGCCCGCCGCGAGGTAGTCGCTGTTGAGCCAGTAGGCCAGGTTGTGGGCGCAGGCCCGCTCGGGGAAGAGGGCACCCGGCGGCCCGACTGACTCTCTGGCCCAGTTGGAGATTTCATAGTGGGTGTAGCCGGCAGCACCGAGGCGCTCCATGGCGGCCTCGTACATGGCGGCGGTGGCATCGTCTTCGGGCAGCCTGATGCGACCGGCGGTTACCTGGGCGTAGAGCGGTGTGCCCTCCTCCAGAATGAGCGAGTAGAGCGAGAAGTGGTCCACACCCCAGGCAATGATCGTGTCGAGGGTGGCCTCCCACTGGGCCTGGGTCTGGCCAGGAAGGCCGAAGATGAAGTCGAGGTTGATGTTGTCGAAGCCGGCCTCGCGGGCCTCCTCGTAGCTGCGGCGGGCTTCGTCGGCGCTATGAATGCGGCCGAGCACGCGCAGCGTCGAGTCGTGCAGGCTCTGTACGCCCATGCTCAGACGGTTGACGCCAAGGGCTCGCAGGCCGCGCAGATAGTCGCGGCCGAGCACGGTGCCGGGGTTGGCTTCGCTGGTGATCTCGGCCCGCTCCAGCGGCACGATGGCGCTGGCAGCCGTGAGCACCCGCTCCAGCTGGTCGAGGCTGAGCATAGTGGGTGTGCCACCGCCGAGGAAGATTGTGGGCGGCAGGGCGTCTGCCTCGGGGGAGGGACGCTGCTCCGCTCTGGTGGGCAGCGGGCCGCCGGGAAAGGCGCCCTCGGCGAGCATATGCAGTTCGGCGCATAGCGCCGCTACGTAGGCCTCGATACGGTGCTCGAGGTTGGCGTAGGTGTTGAAGTCGCAGTAGCTGCAACGACGGTGGCAGAAGGGAATATGGATGTAGAGATGATTCATGGCTCACGCTCGGGTTCGCGCGGCAGTGCAACGGGCACCGCCGCAAGGGTATCGTAGCATAGCTGCCGATGGCGCGCGTGATTCCACTTCCGGGTGTGTTGTACCGTGCTGATCGGCGACACGGCATGGCCCCACCGGGGCGTCTGTACGCTGGCGGATGCGGGGGATGGCGAACCCGGAATCCCGGAGAGACGCCCCACTGGGGCGTCTCTCCGGGTGGTGGCGGGGGATGGCGATCCCGGAATCCTGTAGAGACGCCCAGTGGGGCGTCTGTACAGGGGCGTCTGTACAGGGGCGTCTGTAC
>SFCB01000107.1 GCA_004367505.1 Chloroflexi bacterium OHK40
CGCCCCGCCCCCGCCCGCCTATGTTTTTTCCAGGTCCAACTCGAACATACCAACGTACCAGCGCCGCTGGGCACGGTAGGCCAGGCCCTCCAGACCCACGGCCCGCAGCGCGCGGCGTATGGCACGGCGGCCGGGCTTACGGCTCACGAAGCGGCCGGCCCGTAGCTGGCGCTCGCGCATATCGTGCACGCGGAAGCCGAGTCGCTCGCAGAGCCCCACGAGCTCGCCGTAGTGGAAGTAGTGCATCTCCGAGAGGCGCTGCATGTCGCGGAAGGCGGCGCCGGCCTTGCTGCGCCCACGCGCGGCGATCAGCAGCTCGGCCAGCGGGCGCGGCAGCCAGTTCAGGCCACGCATGTGGTAGTGCGGGTCCACCCAGGCCCGCCGGTTGATGGCGGTGATCAGGGCGTGGCCGCCGGGCCGCAGCACGCGGGCCAGCTCCCCCAGCACGCGCCGGGGGTCTTGCACATGCTCCAGGACATCCCAGGCGGTGGCGGCGTCGAAGACGGCGTCGGGGAAGGGCAGGTGCTCACCGGCGGCGTTGAAGACGGGCAGGTGGAGCTGGTGGCGCGCGGCGCGCAGCACCACAATGCGGCAGTAGGCCGGATTATACTCGCAGGCCGTCACGCGGGCGCCGGCGAGCGCCGCAGCCACGGCAAAGCCACCCATGCCGGCGCCGAGGTCGAGCAGGCCCATACCAGCGATCGGGCCAGCGGCCTCGGTAAGCAGCGCCAGGCGCTCGCCCTGATACTGCTCCTGATTCAGGCGACGCTCACGCCAGCGGTCGAAGTCGCGCCGCCAGGCCATGTGCTGGAGCCAGGGGTCAATCGCGCGCTCAAGCTCGTCCGCCCCGCTGGCGATTGATGTCTGCGGATCATCCATGCACTCACCGCCTGCGCAGTAGGTAGAGATCATCCTCCTCATCCAGCAGTTCCCAGGCCGGATCGGCCAGAAGGCGGCCAAGGATATCGTTGCCACGGGCCTGCTGGTCGCGCAGACCGGCGGCCCGAGCGTCGATGAAGGCGTAGTCGGCCTCGTCGGGCTGGTGATGCATGGGGCCGCCGGGAATATAGTAGATCTCCAGGCGTGGCAACAGGTGAGGGGCCAGAAAGGATGTCGCGGCCACTGCCGCGTCGGGTGGAATCATCGCGCGCATCCGCTCCATCACCGCTACGCGCTCGGGCCGCTCGGGGTAGCGCACCGCCGAGACGACCGGGTTCTTGAGCGGGAGGTTGAGCAGCGCGACCAGGGCGACCAGGGTGCCGTAGAAGGCAACGCGGCCGGTGTCAGGGGGCCAGGCTCGCCACCAGCCCCCCGCCGAGGCCAGCCGCGTTGCGCGCTCCAGCGCTTCGAGGAGCCAGCCCGCCCCGTAGATCGCCGCGATCACCATGCCGGGGATGGCGAGGATCTGGTACTGCTCGGTGATCACGTACTGGTAGACGCGGTTGGAGAGCAGGTTGATCGCGAAGATCGGCGCCGCCAGGAGTAGCTCGCGGGGCGCAAACAGGGGCAGAAAGAGCAGGCCGCCGAACATCAGGGCCAGGTAGGTGAGCTTGGCGGGCTGGGTGATAAAGAAGAAGATCTCCACCGGGTGGGTGAGGATGTTCCGCACAATATTCGGGATGCTCCCGCCGAGGTGCAGGTAGTAGCAGGCCTGAGGGCTCACACCACAGGGCCAGAGGTCGTTGTAGTCGCGGGTGAGGTCGAAGGGCACCTCGATCTGCGGGGGCGGCGTGAAGCTCTCGCTGTAGAAGCGGGGCGTCACATAGGTGATCGCCACATAGAAGTAGGTCAACCCCACAAGCACAGGTGGCACGCTGTAGCGTAAGGGCATACGGCGTAAGGCTGCGTACATCCCAAAGGCCACCGTCACGAGCGCGGCATCGGTGCGAGCGAGCATCGCCAGGAAGAGCAGCGTGAGGTACCACCCGGGGCGACGCCGCTCCAGGGCCAGGAAGGCCCAGAAAAAGAGCACCAGGGCCGGCACGCGGGGCTGGAAGGGCGCCGCCATGGCCATGAACTGGGTGGTGGGGTAAAGCAGATAGAGCGCCGCGCAGGCCACACCCGCCCACGGGCTGCCCATGCGGTCGCGGGCGATCAGATAGACCGGCACGGCCGCCGAGGCGAGTAGCAGCGTCTGGAGCACCACGAGCGTATAGGCGGAGGGGACCAGGGCGTAAAACGGGATGGCCGGCAGGAAGCCGAGCGCCACGTCCAGGCCCATGAAGGTGTCGGTGAAGTTGTAGCGCGAGACGAGCAGGAAGTGACCCCGGATGGTGCCCCAGATCGGCATGTGAAAGTCCACCATGTCGAATCCGTGGCCCCAGTAGCTGTACTTGTAGCTACCCGCGCCGATCACCACTGCCGCAAAGGCGATCAGCAGCGCCGCGAGGGTCCGCCGTGGCGTCAGCCACGAGGCCCATTCGCCTGTCCGTGATCGGTGCTCCCGGATGGTGTGATTGCGTATCATAAGCTCAGCCCGAGCGACCCATCTCCCTGGCGCTCCCACCGATCCTGGCTGGATGCCGCGCGTCGTCCCTACGCCCTGGCGGCCTCCCTGTCCCCTGTCCCCTCTCACCCCACTACCGGCGAGGTTGCGATCCGCAGCACCCACTGATCGAGAGCGGTGGCGAGCGTATAGAGCAGGATCGTCGCGACGACGAGCCAGCCCCAGCGCCCACGGGCCCAGAGCCGCTCGGCGTAGATCGCCCAGCAGACGCAGATCACCGGCAGCAGGTAGAACAACTGCTTATCGACCATGGAGATGCGGTAGCCGGCGAGTAAAAAGAGGAGCGCAACGGTGCCCCACGCGGCGAAGATCAGCCATGGCACCGGGCGCCTCCGCAGCGCGATGAAGCCAGGCAGCGTGAAGAGCACCGGGATGGCCAGACCGTAAAAGAGGTAATCGCCCGACCAGATCCGGTAGTCGAGGTGGGGCACGAAGCTCCAGAGATACTGGCCAAAGGGCGGCCGCTCCACACCAACGCTCTCGGGGCCACGGGTAAAGACCGTGCTCATATAGGGCACCGTCTGCTCCAGAATCGGCAGGATGTACTGGCCGTAGTAGATCAGCAGCGCCAGGGCGATCGCCACGCCTGCGGCAAGCCAGAGGCTACGCAGCGGGCGCGTGGCGGCCGCCCATGGCCCGCCGCGCAGGCCATTCAGCCAGACGAGGGCCGTGAGCGTCACCAGGAAGACGCCCATAAAGACCCCGGTGACGGTGTACTCGAGGAACGTGACGAGCAGCAATACCGAGAGTGTAACCATTACCGGCCGCTCATGGAGCCGCTCCCAGCAGCAGAAGATCAGCGTATTGCAGAGCAGAGTGAGCCAGAGGCCAACGCCGGTGGGGATGTTGCCCCAGGAGTGGAGCAGGAAGCCCACGGGCAGCGCGGCGTAGGTAGCGGCGGCGAGCAGGGCGGCGCGACGGCTGAGCCCGGCCTTCAGCGCGATCAGGGCGATCAGGATCACCCGGGTGCCGTCGAGCAGAATGCTGAACATGTTCGCCGTCGTGTCCATCCCCAGGGGCGAGAAGGCGAAGACGGTCGCGAACATGTGGAACCACGGCGAGTAGGGGATCACCGGGCGGTTCTCGCCCCACTCGGCGGTGGGCATCGTCGTCTCATTGAGCGGGCTGCTCGTCCCATAAAGCAGTGGCAGATCGCCATTGAGAATCCAGCGGGCCCGTGTCATGTGCCAGTGCACATCGATCGCGACGAAGTAGGGGAAGAGGGCGCCAGCGGCCTTGAGCCAGTAGCTCAGGATGAAGAGCAGGAGCAGCAGGTTGAGGAAGCGCTCCCAGCTCAAGCCCGGCTGGAGCGGCGCGCTTGCCGTCGGGGCCTGCGCGGCGGGGGCCACGCCTGCCGCGCGGAAGAGCCAGCCGGTGAGCGGGCGCATAGCGAGCACGAGCAGCACGCTCCAGATGGCCAGCCCCGCCAGGGATGGCAGCATAAAGCTGCTCGGGAAGCGGTGCGACGTCA
>SFCB01000257.1 GCA_004367505.1 Chloroflexi bacterium OHK40
AGAACGGTGGCAGCTTGCGGTGATACGAGCAGGCGAGGCTCCTCCGGCGCCGCTCCGTGCCTGTCCACCTGAACTCAGACCCACCGCGTAAGTCCTGTAAGGTTATCGGCGGGATTGTTGACGGCGCGCAAGTAGGCGAGTGCATCGCGAACAACGGCGCGGTCGTAGAAGCCCACTGAGCCGCGCACGCTGTAGGGGATGCGCGCGTGGCGCAGGGCGGCCTCGATTGGACGGCTCATATGGCGGGTGCGGTAGAGCACGGCAAGCTCGCGCAGCCGGCGGCCCTGGCGCTGCAACTCGCCGATACCACGGGCAATCTGCTCGGCCTCCTCGCGCCCGTCCTTCGCCTCGTTGATCAGAATGCAGCGTTCGCCTGGCAGGGTGACCCCGGCCGCGCGCAGGGCCATGGGCGGCACCGCCTTGCTGTGGCGAATCACGGCGTAGGCCGCGTCCAGAATGGGCTGGCGTGAGCGGTAGTTCGTGGTCAACTCGATCACGCGCGCGTCCGGGAAGTCGTGGCTGAAGCGGGCGATGATGCTGTGATCGGCGTTGCGAAACCCGTAGATGCTCTGCATACCGTCGCCGACAACAAAAAGCGAGCGGCGGCCGTCACGCTGGGGGCCGGGCCTGGTGAGTAACTCGACGAGGGCGTGCTGGCTCGGGTCGGTGTCCTGGTATTCGTCGACGAGCACGTGGCGCCAGCGCTGCTGGCAGGCTTCGAGCAGATCAGGGTGCTCGCTGAGCAGGCGATGAGTGAGCAGGATCAGGTCATCGAAGTCGACGGCGTTGGCGCGCTCCAGGGCGCGCTGGTAGCGACCATAGCACCCGGCTACGAAGCGCTCGATCGGGTCGGGGGCGAAGCGGGCCATCAGGCGCGGTGAGAGCATGCGGCTCTTGGCGCGCGAGATGCGGCGCAGCAACTCCTCGGGTTCGATCAGCAGTGGCGCGGGGCCCGTGGCGGCGTCGAGGGCCTCGGCGGCGAGTTGCAGTTGCTCGTCGGCGACGTAGATCGAGAAGTCGCCGGTGTAGTGGCCCAGGCGACCGGCAATCTGCTCACGCAGGAGCCGGGCGCAGACCGCGTGGAACGTACCGGCGACAAGGCCGCGAGCCCGGCTACCGAGCAGGGTCCGCAGGCGCTCGCGCATCTCCTTCGCGGCTTTGTTGGTGAAGGTGAGCGCGAGGATCTGGCCGGGCTGGGCACCGTGGTGGTCGATCAGGTGGGCGATGCGCAGGGTGAGCACACGCGTTTTGCCGCTGCCGGCACCGGCTCGTACGAGCACGGGGCCAATCGGCGCGGTAACGGCGGCGCGCTGCTCGGGGTTGAGCGAACTGAGCAGGTGCATAACAAGCAGTGTGGGTTGCCGGACACCATGTAGGATGGCAGGGAGCGGGCTGCCGGAAACGTACGCCAGCCCCTGGCCACGAGCAGGCCAGCGAGCCACGCGCACGAGCGGCATCTTACCACGGGCGAGACGCCTGTGTGCCCACTCGCCCTTGCGACGAGCAGGCTAGCGATCCACGTGGAGTTGCCACACTGCTCCACCACTGCCCCATATGCGTGCTGGCGGGCCAAAGCATAAGCGCCGGTGCTGACCCCTGCGCCGGGCGCCCGGTGTGACTGCTGCGGCCCGCCAGGGATGGGGCGGGGTCGTACAGATCTCCTGGCTCCAAACCCATTCCCACCAGCCCCTGGTTGTTCGCGACCGGGCTGGTCCCAATAAAACCACAATGAGCATTCGGCCACGCCTGGAGCAATACGGCGCACAGCATCAGTGCGCCGTACCGAAGGAGCTGTGTGGTTCCTCTGAGTGCCGTCCCGGTCGCGGTTGCGGGGTGGGCGTGGCGCCACGTGGACGCTGAAGGCGATTGGCCCCCACCCGTGGGCCGGTGCTAAAACGGAACCTCCTCCGCCGTAACGGGAGCCTCGGCGTCCTCGGCAGCGGCGAGCGCCTCGGAGGGCATGCCGGGGCGGCTGTCGAGAAAGATCACCGTCTCAGCGCGGACGTAGGTGCGCGAGCGAGGCTGGTTGGTGGCCTTGTCGGTCCAGCTATCGGTGCGGAGCGCGCCAGTGATGCGCACCCGGCTCCCCTTGTGCAGGTAGCTGCTGCAGAGCTCCGCAAGCTTCTCCCAGGCCTCCACGCTGGCCCAGTCGGTCTCGAACTCGCGGCGCCCGGCCTCATCCTGACCAGCGTAGCGCTTCGTCGCAATCGAGAAGCGGCACACGGCTGTCCCGCTATTCAAGAAGCGCAACTCCGGGTCGGCGCCGAGCCAGCCGAGCAACTCCACGTGGTTGACCGTCCCCTTCACCTGTGCCATGGGTTCCTCGCTTTCTGCTGATAGTCCGGGCGCCGGCCGCTGCCGGGGCGCCCACCGAGCCGATCGGCTCACCATATGTACCGCCAGGCGAGGTGCAAGGTTACGGTTGTTCGTCGGGCTGGTATAATCATCATCTGGTCACTCTAAGGGCCGCTCTTCTGGCGGCCTCACGGCCTATGGATGAAGCGCAGCTACAACTCCATACGCTCGCACCGATTCTGGAGTTGAGCCGCCTCGTCAGCTCATCGCTCGATCTGAGCGTGGTATTTGAGCGTATTCTGACAGCTGCCCAGGAGCTCAGCGGCGCCGACATCGTCTCCATTATGCTGGTGGACGAGCGGGGGGAGTTGCGGATTGTGGCCTCTCACGGCCTCTCGGCCGAGCTCGTGGCCTCGCACCGCTTCCGGCTCGGCGAAGGGATCGCCGGGTGGGTCGCGCTCCATGGTGAGGCGGTCCACACCATTCGGCTGGCGAGCGACCCGCGCTTTACGCCCGTGGCAATCTCCGCCGACGCGTGCATGTTCGCGCTACCGTTGCGCGTGCGCAACCGGACGCTCGGAGTTCTCAATCTGACCCACAGCGGCCAGCGCGAGCTCTTCAGCCCCGACGTGGTGCAGCTGGTAGAGATCTTCGCCAGCCACGCCGCGATCGCGATCGAGAACGCGGCTACTGCAACGGCACTGCGCTTTGCAACCACGCGGGAGCGCCTGGCTAACCTGGTGCACCAGGCAGCGCGGGAGGCCGCGCCAGCGGCTCCGGTGATCCAGCAGATTCTGGCCGAGCTTGGCCCAGTCCTCGACGACGTCGCCTGTGCCGTGTATCTGTGCAAAGAGGCAGGCGATAGCAGAATGGTGGCCGCAACCCCTGACTCAGACATGCCAGGGGCCGGCTGGCGCCCACCGCAGCCTGGTGACGTAGAGGCCAGGGGCTGGAGCATCACCGGCGGTGCGCTAGAGGTACGTGCAGGGTTACCCGGCGGCAGCGAGCTCTGGCTGGTGGCCATACCAGGCCGCCACGATAAATTCTGGCATCAGGAAGAGCGAGAGCTCATCCACTTTGCGGCCGAGCAGGCGGCCCTGCTCCTGGGCAACGAGCAACTGGTCAGCCAGGAGCAGCGCAGCCGCGCCCTGAGCGAGACGCTCAGCAGGCTCGCCGCCGCCTGTAACGCGATGGTAGGCCAGGACCGGCTGCTCGATTATATTCTGGAGCAGCTGGCACGTTTTATCGCCTATGACTCGAGCGGTGTCTTCCTCTTCCACGACGACCACTACGCGCGGATGGTGGCCGGCCGTGGCTTCCGCGAGGCACGCCAGGGTGTGGTGCTTTACACGGGCCCTGGCTCGAGTACCTGGGAGGTGCAAGAGGCGCGACGGGTCGTATACATCCCAGACGTGCAGCATATGCCCGGGTGGCAGCCCTTACCGGATGCAGAGCGGATCAGGTCCTGGATCGGCACCCCACTCGAGGTCGATGGGCGCATCATCGGGGTGCTGACGATCGACAAATGGGTGCCGGACGCATTCAGCGAGGCCGACCAGCAGGTCGCCCAACTCTTCGCCGATCATGTGGCGGTTGCGATCAACAACCAGCGCCTGCTGAAGGAAGCGACCACGCGCGCGGCCCAGTTGCAGGCGCTCCATCGGGCGAGCGAGCACCTGGTGCGGCTCCGTGATCAGCAAACGCTTCTCGACGAGGTAGCGCGGCTGCTCCATAACAGCTTCGGCTACTACCAGGTCTACATTGGCCTGTGCGCCGGCGACGAGCTTGAAATCGTGGCTACCGCCGGAGCGATCGAGCGGGTGGACGATTTGATCGCCATGCGGCGCTATCCACTCGGGACGGGGCTGAGCGGCTACGCGGCGCAGTCTGGAGAGACGGTACTGGCGAACGATGTAGCGCTCGATCCGCGCTACGTGTGTCACCCACAGACGGCAGCTACGGCGGCGGAGCTGGTGGTACCGCTGCGGCCCGACGGCCAGGTATACGGCATAATCGCGGTGCAGAGTACCACCAGGGGCGCCTTTGGCGAGAACGACGTCTACCTGACAGAGGCAGTGGCCAGTCTGACGGCGATCGTGTTGCAGAACCTCAGGCGCGAGGAGGAGCTGCGGCGGGCGCAGGAGCAACTGGCGCACACCGAGCGGATGCGGGCGGTTGGCGAACTGGCGAGCGGAGTCGCACACGACTTCAATAACCTGCTGGCGAGCATTCTTGGGCACACCCAGCTGCTGCTGGCTGAGCATACGAACACCCCGCTCGCGGAAGAGTTGCGGGTGATCGAACGCGCGGCGCTCGACGGGGCCGCGACCGTACGGCGCCTGGCGAGCCTGGCACAGGCGCACTGGTCGCTGCCGGGCGAGCCGATCGATCTCAATGAGATTATCGCGGAGAGCCTGGCGATCACTCGGCCGCACTGGCGCGATGGCCCGCAGAGCCGGGGACATGAGATCGCCGTACTGCGCGATCTCGCGTCGCTTCCGCCGCTCGCCGGCGATGGGCCGGCGCTGCGCGACCTGCTGATCAACCTGATCATCAACGCCGTCGACGCCATGCCTCAGGGGGGGCGCCTGCGAATCACAACCCGGATCGCCGGCAGCGAGACGAGCCCACTCGGGGAGCCATCAGTCAGGCTGACGGTCAGCGACACGGGCATCGGCATGGACGATGCGGTACGGGCGCGGGTCTTCGAACCTTTTTTCACCACCAAAGGCCCCCGGGGCACCGGGCTGGGGCTGGCCACCAGCTACGGGATCGTCCAGCGCCACCAGGGGGTGATCAGCGTGGACAGCGCCGTCGGGCGCGGCACCACTTTCACGGTCTACCTGCCGCTCCGGCGCCCCCAGCTGGCCCCGGCGCCCGAGACGGTGGCGCCGGAGGAAGCACACACACCACGGCGGGTACTGGTGGTTGACGACGACCCGAGCGTGCGCCAGGTGCTGGCACGGCAGATCCGCCGCCTGGGCCACGAGGTCGCTGAGGCCGAGTCTGGCGCAGCAGCCCTGGAGCACCTGCAGCAGGAACACTACGACACGCTCTGCACCGATCTGGGTATGCCCGGGATGTCGGGCTGGGAGTTGATCGAGCACGCCCGCAGTATCAACAGGGAACTGGCAACGGTCGTTGTGACCGGCTGGGGTGACCAGATAGATCCTGCCTGGGCGCAGGGGCGAGGAGTCGACGCCGTGCTGACAAAACCCTTCGACATGGCGCGGCTGCGGGCACTCCTGGATGGGCTGCGCCCGGGCAAGCTCCGAGAGCGGGCCGACAATGGGTGAGCAGAGCGCGGAGCCGCGTGCATGGGGCAGACAACGGCGGAACGGCCTGCTAACGAAACCGGAGTTCAGCGGTGGCGCGAGCAATGGCGCCAGGTGCGGCGCCAGCTACGCTACGTCGCGCTGACGCTGGTCGGGATCGGAGGGTGGGCGCTGCTGCTCGGAGCAGTGGCGGCTGGCCTGCAGGCCAGGCGCGACGAGCTTCGCGCCGCCGATGTGCTGCTGATCGTCGTGCCAGCCACGCCATCGGAAGCCTTTGTCGATCATTGCCTCGAACTGATCCGGCGGGGCTACGCGCCCCGGGCCATTGCCCTGGGCTCAGGTGGTGCCGCGCTCGAACAGCTCCTTGCGAGCCGTGGCGTTGGCGAGGGCTCAGTGGTGGTGGACAGCGGAGCGGGAAGTACTGGCCAACGGCTACGCGCGGTTTCGGCAGCGGAACTGAGGGGCGGGGCAGCAAGTGCGCTTGTTGCTGGCGAACCGGCTGACATACTGGCGTGGCTGAAGCTCGTGAGCGACACGGGCTTGCGCGCCTACGGGGCGCCCGTAGCAGCGCCGCCGCTCTCCGCACTCAGCCTGGTGCGGGCCAGCACGGCCTACTGGCTGGCGGTACTCCAGAATACGTAGTACTCTGGTCCTCTTCCGGGCGACGTTCCCCTGGCACACGCGCGCGCCCAACACTGTGCGTGCTGACAAAGGTTATCAGGAGGTCAACAGCCTGCAGGGCGAGCCTGACAGGCAGCGGCCCTGGCCTGAGAATGCCCTGATAGTACCTTCAGTCACGAGGATGATCGGCCAGGTTTCCAAAAAACTCTTTACATCGCGAGACGTTTCAGATTACAGATAGACTGTCGGCCACGGCGATTTTTGGCATGCTAATGCTGTAAATCAGAGTACTATTGACAGAAATCGTGGTGTATATTAAACTCCGTTTACTTTTGCGGGGGCCGAAATGCTGTGGCGAACGTGCTCACAGAGGTCGGAGCGCGCCGCGCGTGCGCGCGAGGGTGGCAAGCTGGAGGGGCCACGCAATCTGAGCCAGCCGAACCACCCCTGATGCCGATCTGAGCTGATGGTGACGCTTGCGGATAGAGCGGACCTATGGTACACTCCGGGCATCCCAGCCTGACTACCACAGTGGTTGCGCATACACCAAGAGCGTGTAGCGGGTGCCAGCCCCGCGCCGATGCGCCACGGGGAACCCAAGTGAGGTGGACTGCTCCATGATCGAGCTCAAGCGAAATCAGTCGCCCGCCCAACTGGGCGGCGATATTGAGGATCTGCGCCAGCGAGCCGCTAGCCGTCGAAATCGATACAGACAACTCAACCGCCCCTTCGCCGAGTTGCGCACCCGCGCAGCCGGGGGCCTTGGTTCACCTGGTGCATGGCTCACGCACCTCCCGACCCGCTTCCTCCTGCACACGATCGTTGCGCTCACCGTCCCCACAGCGCTACTGCTGAGCCAGCTTCCAGCCCGCCCCGTCTCCTCCCCCCCCGTAGATACCCCCCTCGTGCTTGAAGCTCCGATCGGCATAGGGCCGATTGCCCTCGACGAGCCCGAGGTGCTGGTTGCCGTTGGCGACCCACCCCTCGACGAGGACGAAGCCCTCCCGGTGCCCCTCTCTCTCTCGTCGCGGAGCGACCTGCTGGCCCCGCTGACAGTGCCGGCCATGATCTCCGGCGATGTCGTGAAACTGCGCAACGGCCCGGGCCTGGCCTACGACGAGGTTGCGCGGGTCAACGGTGGTGAGCATATCGAGGTCATCGGGCGCCACGAAGAGTGGTTGCAGATCCGCCGCGACGGCGACTCGACGATCTACTGGGTCGCCGCGGAGCTCGTTGATATCACCGACGCGGTGATGTACGCGCTGAACCAGGTGCCGGCCGAGCTCATCCCGCCGCCACCGCCGCCCAAGATCGGCACGATCGTCGAGGAGGGCGTGAATCTGCGCGATGGCCCTGGGAAGAACTACGTCAGCATGGCCAAGATGAGCCTGGGCCAGGATCTGACCCTGATCGAGCGCTACGAGGGCTGGTTCCTCGTGGAGTACGGCGAGCTCTTCGGGTGGGTCACGTCCGAATTCCTGAAGATCGGTCCAGGGGTGATTGAGCGGGTGCCCGTTGCCCAGACCATCCCCGACCCGAACCCGCCACTCGTTGGCACCGTGCTCGAGAATGGTGTGAACATCCGCAAGGGCCCTGGCTCCGGCTACGACCGGTTGGGCTCGGTGGGCGCGGGCACGGGCGTGAGCCTGCTGGCACGCCATAAGGACTGGTACCGCGTGCAGCTGGAGAATGGCACGAAGGCATGGATCTTCTCCGACCTGCTGAAGGTGACGCCGATGGCGGCTCGCCGGGTGCCAGTGACGAACGACATCCCCGCGCTGCCGGCCCGCGCGGTCGCTGCCCGCTCGGGCGGTGGTGGCGGCGGCGCTGCCGTGAACATCCCTGCCAGCGGCGATGTGGCCAGCTACGCGGTACAGTTCGTGGGATCGCGGTACCGCTGGGGCGGCTCCAGTCCCGCAGGCTTCGATTGTAGCGGCCTGACGAGCTACGTCTATCGACAATTCGGCGTGGGCCTGCCCCACAGCGCCGCGGCCCAGTACAGCACCCGCTATGGCGCCATGATCGGCGGCATGGGCAACCTGGCACCCGGTGACCTGATGTTCTTCGCCGGCACCGGTGGGCGCCGGGGCATCTCCCACGTCGCGATCTACATCGGTGGGGGCCAGATGGTCCACGCGATGACGCCACGCTACGGCGTGCAGGTCTCCGGGATCTGGAGCAGTTACTGGCAGAACCACTATGTGGGCGCGATCCGCCCGTACCGTTAGGCAATAGATCACAAGCGAGGAGCGAAGCAGAAGGGGCGCCCGCATGGGCGCCTCTCCGCATGTGCCAGGATCGGGTACAATCCTCCGCCGAAGGATAGATGCTTACGGGAAGGAAATGGCAGATGAAGGGACTGGTTCTCAGTGGCGGCAAGGGCACGCGCCTGCGCCCGATCACCTATACAAGCGCGAAGCAACTCGTACCAGTGGCGAATAAGCCGGTGCTCTTTCGGGTGATCGAAGCCATCCGCGACGCCGGGATTACCGACATCGGGATCGTTATTGGTGACACCGGCGACGAGATCCGCGCTGCGGTGGGCAATGGGCGCCGCTGGGGCGTGCAGATCACCTACATCCCACAGGAGACGCCGGCCGGCCTGGCGCACGCGGTGAAGATCAGCCGCGACTTCCTGGGCGACGAGCGCTTCGTGATGTTCCTCGGCGATAACTGCATTCAGGGCGGGATCAGCCCGCTGATCGAACAGTTTGGCCGCAGCGACCATAACGCGCAGATCGTGCTCAAGCAGGTGAGCGACCCGCGGCAGTTCGGCGTGGCCGAGCTCGACGATGATGGCCGCGTGATCCGGCTGGTGGAGAAGCCCCGCGAGCCCCGGAGCGACCTGGCCCTGGTGGGGATCTATCTCTTTGATCACCGGATCTTCGAGGCGGTCAATAGCATCCGCCCCTCGGCCCGTGGCGAGCTCGAGATCACCGACGCGATCCAGTGGCTCGTCGGCGCCGGCTATCGCGTCTCGCCCTACATCCACGAGGGCTGGTGGATCGATACCGGAAAAAAGGACGACCTGCTGGAGGCGAACCGTCTGGTGCTGGAGGAATTGCCAGCGGCAGTGCAGGGTTACGTGGACCGCGACTCACAGCTGATCGGCAAAGTGATCGTTGAGCCCGGCGCCGAGGTGATCAACTCGACCATCCGTGGCCCGGCGATTATCGGCGAGAAGACCCGCATCCTCAACGCCTACGTCGGACCCTTCACGTCGATCTACCACGACTGCCTGATCGAGGAGAGTGAGATTGAGCACAGCATCGTGCTCGAACACAGCAGTATCCGCGGGCTGCCCCACCGCCTGGAAGACAGCCTGATCGGGCGCAACGTCGAGGTGTCGCGGAGCCCCTTTAAACCAAAGGCGTACCGCCTGATGCTGGGCGATAATTCGACCGTGGGCGTGCTCTAGCAACCCTGGCAGAACCGCGAACCGCTGCCCCCTGATGCAGAGAAAGCTTCACAACCCGGCCGGGGCTGCTCGCTAACGCCGGCTCCTTTCCGAGCTCTTTATGGGCGTGTTAGGATTATGTAACATCCACCACCCAGGATGACCCCGTAAGATCAAGGTAGGGAGCCTGGAACCTGCCGATTGGCCGGTGGTCGCATTTCAGGGCAGGCTCATCACCCCTGCCTGCGACATGCGGGGGAAGCGCCAGGAGCTGGCGGCGCCGCAGCGGCATGCCAGCGGTGGGATCAGCCTGGAACCTGGACTCAGGCGTGTCGAGCAATTCGGGTGTAGCTGCGGATGCGCCCAGGATGAACCCGCATGCACAAGATCCCCTCCTCCGAGATCACCCCGGAGCACCTCTTCCTCTCACGGCGACAGCTCATGGGCAGCGCAGGCGCACTGAGCGTGGCCGCGCTGCTCGCCGCCTGCGGGGTGCGGACTCCCGGCGCGCCAGCCACCGATACCGTGCCGGCTGATGCACGCACCGACGAGCTCGGCGATCCGCTCAATAGCTTCGAGGAGATCACTACCTATAACAACTACTACGAGTTCACCACCGACAAGCAGGGGGTCGCGCGGCTCGCGACGGGCTTCCAGACCTCGCCCTGGGAGGTGCAGGTGGGTGGCCTGGTAGGGAACCCGCGTACCTTCGCGCTGGAGGATCTGCTGGCCTTCGAGCAGGAGGAGCGGATCTACCGGCTGCGCTGCGTGGAAGCCTGGTCGATGGTGATCCCCTGGGTTGGCTTCCCGCTCAGGCGGCTGCTCGATGTGGTGGAACCCCGGGCGGGCGCGCAGTATGTGCGCTTCGAGACGGTCTTCCGGCCAGAGGAGATGCCCGGCCAGCGGGACCGGTATTATCCCTGGCCGTACGTCGAGGGGCTACGGCTGGACGAAGCCATGCACGACCTGACGCTGCTGGCGACGGGCCTGTATGGGCGTGAGCTGACACCCCAGAACGGCGCGCCGGTGCGACTGGTGGTGCCCTGGAAGTACGGCTTTAAGAGCATCAAATCGATCGTCAAGATCGACCTGGTTGATACCATGCCGACCTCGCTGTGGATGGCCCTGGCGCCCAACGAATATGGCTTCTACGCCAATGTGAACCCCGCGGTCGCCCACCCGCGCTGGTCGCAGGCTACAGAGCGCCGGATCGGCGAGCGCGGCCGCCGCGAGACGCTGATGTTCAACGGCTATGCCGATGAGGTGGCCAGCCTCTACGCGGGGATGGATCTGCGGGTGAACTATTGAGGATGGTGGGCCGCAGCGTGCGGCGGCCCTATGCTGCCCGTGAATGATGATCCATGAATCCACGCGCTGTCGGCTGGCTCCGAGTGGCGGTTCATCCGGCTGGTCTGCTACCGCTGGCTCTGCTGCTCTTCGACGCGGCGACCGGCGGGCTATCGGTGAACCCCATCCAGGATGTGACGCTGCGCACGGGCAAGGCAGCGCTGGTGTTGCTCATGCTTTCGCTGGCCTGTACCCCGCTGAAGATCGTGTTCGGCTGGAAGTGGGCAGTGGGGTTACGGAAACCCCTTGGCCTCTACGCCTTCCTGTACGTCTGCCTGCACCTGCTTATCTTCGTGGTCGCCGACTACGGCCTGGATGCCGCGCTGATCTGGCAGGCGGTGGTGGAGAAGCGCTACGTGGTAGCGGGCTTCGCCGCCTTTCTGCTACTCCTGCCGCTGGCGCTCACCTCAACCCGTGGGGCTCAGCGGCGCCTGGGACGCTGGTGGCGACGCCTGCACCGGCTGGTCTACCTGGCGGCCGGGCTAGCGGTGCTGCACTACCTCTGGCTCGCGAAAGTCCCCCGTGAGCCTTTGATCTTCGGTGTGATCCTGGCGGCCCTGCTGGTGCTGCGGCTTCCGGCGCTACAGCGCCTGGTGGCCGGGAGGCTGGCGGGCTCGGCGCAAAGGTTCCGCCCGGGCAGCGAGGGAGGCGTAGCAGGCCGGGGATCAGGGCCGCCTGCGGGGCCGGCGCGGGCCAGCGGGGCGCAACGCCAGCCAGATCCCGAGGGCGAAGCCGCCGACCACGCTGAATACCCCGAGCATCGCCCCGGGACCATAGACCACCGCCGCAGCGCGCAGGGCACCGGCGAGCAATAGCGCCACGATCCATCCGGCAACGAGCAGGCGCTGCCGAAGCTCCGGCCCGAACCACTGCGGGCGCCCCTGCCCCAGCAGGTATCCTACGCCTCCCGCGATCACCAGCAGCGAAAGGTTCGTGATTAGCATCTGCATATCACCTCGGCGCGGCCATACGACAGGCTATGCTTGTGGTGGACGCCGACGGCGTGCTAGAATACGCCAGGCCGGCCCCAATACCCGGAGCTAGTGTACGCATGTCAGAGCTAAAAGACAAACTGGTGCTCGTGGTGGACGATGAACCGCGCATGGTGAACTTCATGCGAATGAACCTCGAGCTCGAGGGCATGCGTGTAGCCACCGCAGCGAACGGGCGCGAGGCGGTGGAGCGGGTGCGCGAGGACATGCCGGACGTGGTGCTGCTCGATGTGATGATGCCGGTGATGGACGGCTTCGAGGCGCTGCGGCGGCTGCGCCAGTTCTCCCAGGTGCCGGTACTGATGCTCACCGCCAAGGACGAAGAGGAGGACCGGGTACGCGGCCTGGAGCTTGGCGCGGATGACTACCTGGGCAAGCCCTTCAGCCACCGCGAGCTGGTGAGCCGCATCCGGGCCGTGCTGCGCCGCCACTACGCCGCGCCACCTGTCCCGCAGACGATGGTGAAAATCGATGATCGCCTGAGCATCGACTTTGCCCGGCGCGAGGTGCTGGTGGACGGCCAGCGCGTAAACCTGCGCCCCACTGAGTATCGGCTGCTTTACCACCTGGTGCAGAACGCCGGCTACGTGCAAACTCACGAGATGCTCCTCACCAAGGTCTGGGGGCCGGAGTACCGCGAGGAGAGCCACTACCTGCGGCTGTATATCACCTACCTGCGCCAGAAGATCGAGCAGGACCCGGCGCACCCGAAGTATATCCTCACGGAGCGGGGCGTGGGGTACCGCTTTGTGGACTTTGAGGGGAAGCCGTCCTAGTGGGGCACCACGGTGAGTGCGCTGGATGGCGATCCCGTTGAGACGCCCCGATGGGTCGTCTTGATCGCGCACGATCAGTGTGGTGGGCCACTAGCGCCAGATCCCAGAACCGGAGAGTCACAAGCGGATGGCATTCTGGCGCGCTCCAGCCCGCTGCGGATGGCGCAACCGTTCGAGCCATGCGCCCGTAGCGCGCCACCGAGAGGCTGCGAGGCTAGCCACCTTCGTCAACCAGGCTGAGCATGAGCTGGCGTAGCTGGCGCAGGCGGCGATCGGCGCCCTCGGGGCGCAGCCCGAGATCGTCGCGGATGGCGCTGAGTTGCAGCCGGAAGGTGTCGATCGGCCCTTTTTCCTGCTCGGCGCTGAAGGCGTAGGCCCGGTCGAGGGAGCGGTAGGCCGTAAGCAGGGTGCGGTCGGCCTCGGCGAGATCGTTGGCCTGGAGCGCGGCGACAGCATCGTCGATCTGGGTGGCGGCCCGTAGGAGATAGAGCGCGCTCCAGAGCTGGCGGTCCTGCTCTTCGAGGTCGAGAAGTTCAAGCCGCAGCACACGAGCGTCGCCGGCGGGGGTGGGGGCGGGGCTGGCCACAGGCGCCGTTGGCGACGCCGGAGTTGGCCGGGCGGTTGGGCTGGATGTGGCGGCGCTAGCGGTGCTGGTAAGGGTCGCGCTAGGCAGAAGAACAGCCGGGGAGAGCGTGGGGCGCGGCCAGATCAGGGCCTGGAGCAGCAGGCTCAAGAGAACGGCTGCGACTGCCGTGGCGATGTACGGCAGCGCAGCCTGCATGCGAGCGCGGGGGGCGGGAGACGCCGCAGGGGGCTGTGGCTCCTCGGACACGGGGACCTAGATCTCGTTTGCCAGGAGGATGGCCTGGGCGATCTCCTTCATGGACTTGCGGGTATTCATGGAGAGTTGCTGGATCTTGCGGAAGGCCTCGGCCTCTTTAAGGCCCTGGGTGTCCATGAGAATGCCCTTGGCGCGCTCGACGATCTTGCGCGTGTCGAGAGTCTCCTTCAGATCGGCGATCTGCCGGTCCATCTCCAGGAACTCCTGGTAGCGGGCCATGGCGATATCGATCGCCGGGAGCAACTCGGCCTCGCGGAAGGGCTTGACCACATAGTTCACGACGCCGGCCTCTTTGGCCCGCTCGACGAGCTCGCGGTCGGAGTAGGCGGTGAGGAGCACCACGGGGGCGATCTTCTCCTCGGTCAGAATCTTTGCCGCCTGGATGCCGTCAAGCTTGGGCATCTTGATATCCATGAGCACCAGGTCGGGCTTGAGTTCGCGGGCGATATTGATCACGCTCACGCCATCGCCGGCCTCGCCGACCACCAGGTAGCCGAGGCCAACCAGGGTCTCCTTGAGGTTCAGGCGGATGATCGACTCGTCGTCGGCGATCACCAGGCGAATCTGAGCCATAGTGTACCTCACCTAACAGGCAGTTGGGGGCTGCGATCAGCCGCAAGTATAGCACGGGGGCCGGGGTGGGTCAACAAAGTCTGGGGGGTGCCGGATGGTCCTGGCCCCCATGCCGTGGCGCTGAAGCGCGCGGCTCCGGGGAGGCAAAGCCCGCCTGCGCGGGCTCGCGGAGGATCCCCTGGGCGCGGGCCTGCAACCGAGCACTCAAGCCCCCGCCTAGCACCAATACCTTTCAAATAAGCGGCACGGTGGCTTCTGTGGCATACTTTCGAGCGCCAACCCAGAAAGTCTGACCACAGGAGCCACCGCTTGA
>SFCB01000048.1 GCA_004367505.1 Chloroflexi bacterium OHK40
GCCGATCCGGCAGCGGTGCTGGCCCTGCTCGACGAGGCCGGCTCGCCGGCCACTGTCGCCAGCGCGGGCCCCCGCTACTTCGGCTTCGTCACTGGCGGCACGCTCCCGGCCGCCCTCGCCGCGAGCTGGCTCGCGACCGCCTGGGATCAGAATGCCAGCCTGTCGGTGATGTCGCCCGTGGCCACCCGGCTTGAGGAGGTGGCGGGCGGCTGGCTCACCGATCTGCTGGGCCTGCCTGACGGTTGCGCCATCGCCTACACCACCGGCGCCACACTCGCCAATCTAGCCGGGCTCGCTGCGGCCCGCCATACCCTGCTGGCGCGCCAGGGATGGGATGTGGAGGCCGTCGGCCTCTTTGGCGCGCCCGAGTTGCGAGTGGTCGTTGGTGAGGAGGTGCACGTGAGCCTGGTGAAGGCTCTTGGGCTGCTCGGACTCGGCCG
Organism: Chloroflexi bacterium OHK40; assembly: GCA_004367505.1. GTDB lineage: Bacteria > Chloroflexota > Chloroflexia > Chloroflexales > Chloroflexaceae > OHK40. The sequence goes on from SFCB01000048.1 coordinate 441, forward strand.
GGAGCGGGTGCTGCGTGTGCCCGCCGATGGCCAGGGACGCATGCGCGCGGACGCGCTGCCGCCGCTCGATGAGCGCACGATCCTCTGCGTGCAGGCCGGCAATGTGAACACGGGCGCCTTCGACCCTGCCCGCCCACTCTGCGAGGCCGCCCGCGCCGCTGGCGCCTGGGTCCACGTCGATGGGGCCTTTGGCCTGTGGGCCGCTGCGGCGCCTGGCAGGACCCACCTCGCCGACGGGCTCGATCTGGCCGACTCCTGGGCCACCGATGCTCACAAGTGGCTCAATGTGCCCTACGACAGTGGCCTGGCCTTCTGTCGCGAGCCGGCCCACCTGCGCGGTGCCATGGCACTGCTGGCGCCGTATCTGCAACTCGGCGAGCAGCGTGAGCCCCAGCACTACGGGCCCGAGTTCTCGCGGCGCGCCCGTGGAGTGGAGGTCTGGGCCGCCCTGCGCTCACTCGGCCGCACCGGTGTGGCCGATCTCGTCGAGCGCTGCTGTCGGCACGCCGCCCGTTTTGCAGAGGGGTTGCGGGCCGCTGGTCACCAGGTGCTCAATGAGGTCGTCCTCAACCAGGTGCTGGTACGCTTCGGCGACGACGAGCGCACCCGCCGCGTGGTGGCCGCCGTGCAGGCCGACGGCACCTGCTGGTGCGGCGCCACCGTCTGGCAGGGCCGCGCCGCTATGCGCATCAGCGTCTCCTCGTGGGCCACCACCGCCGACGATGTCGAGCGCAGTCTCGCCGCAATCTGCCGCGTCGCCGCGGCGACCCCGTAGGGACGAAGTGCGCTGTGTCCCTACGGGATCTCACCCTGAGGCCCCGGCGGCCCGGACCCGACTTCCACGTGAGGAATCCGCGTGCAGTACCGCCGTAAAGCATACCTGAATGCCTCGCGCGACCCGGCGTGAAAGCGCTGGAACCAGTGCATGTGGGCAGGCGGCGCACGGCTGGCGCAGCGGTGGTGGACCAATGTGCTAGCGCGGCTGGCAGCCCTGGAAAGCGGAATCGGTGATTGACCACGATAACCTTGAGGAGTTCAGCGACGGCGAGAACTACGACCGCGAGAACGGCGGCCTCCACCCGAGCTACGCCTTCTACACCGAGCTCGCCGTAGCCACCGGTGGCCCCGTGCTCGACCTCGCCTGTGGCACTGGCCTACTCACGATCCCCATTGCGCGCCAGGGCCTCGCCACGACCGGCCTTGACCTCTCCCCGTCCATGCTGGCCTACGCCCGCCGCAAGGCCGCCGCTGAGGGCCTGAAGGTCGTGTGGCTCCACGGCGATGTGCGGAGCTTTCAGCTCGAGCAGCGCTTCCGCTTCATCTCCATGACGGGCAACGCCTTTCAGGCTATGCTCACCGTTGCCGACCAGGAGGCGCTGCTGGCGCGAGTGGCCAAACACCTTGAGCCCGGGGGCTGTTTCGCCTTCGAGACACGCAACCCCACCGGCCACGATCTCTCAACCTGTCTCGATGAAGAGCCCTGGCAGCAGTATGTGGACACGCGCGGCAACCTGGTGACGATGACGACGACCCAGCGCTACGATCCCGAACGCCAGGTGCTCCACTGGACGGTGATCCGCCGCTGGGAGGAGCAGGGTGAGCCAAAGCTGCGCGCCAGCCGGATCGCATGCCGTTTCACCGGCCCCGATGAGCTCAACGCAACGATCGCCCGCTCCGGGCTCACCCTCGCGGCCCAGTACGGCTGGTGGGACCGCGCGCCTCTCACGCCGGCTAGCCCGACGATCATCAGCGTGCTAAGGAAGGCCCCATGAGCATCGCCCTGTCGCCGCAGTCTGCCGGCGGCACTTCGCCCGGCACCGACGAACTCGCCCTCGTTGAGGCTTTGCGTCGCGGCGACGAGGCCGCTTTCCTCGCCCTCGTCGAGCGCTACCACGCCCCGCTAATGCGGGCCGCTCTGGCGTACGTCGGGAGCCGCGCGGTGGCCGAGGAGGTCGTTCAGGAGACGTGGATCGGGGTGCTGCAGGGCATTGCCCGCTTTGAAGGGCGCTCGTCGCTGAAAACCTGGATCTACCGCATTCTCAGCAATTGCGCCCGCAGCCGGGGCGCCCGTGAGGCCCGCAGCGTGCCCTTTGCCGATCTCGGGGCCACTGGCGACGAGGGGCCGTCCGTCGATCCCGCCAGCTTCATCCCACCGGGCCAGGTTGACGCTGGCTGGTGGAGCTCCCATCCGGCCAGTTGGGCGGGGCTGCCAGAGGAGCGCTTCCTGGCAGCCGAGACGCGCGCCGTGATTGAAGGCGCGGTGGCGACGCTGCCCCCAGCCCAGCGGACAGTGATCACCCTGCGCGATATCGAGGGCTGGCCAGCCGATGAGGTCTGCCAGTTGCTCGCGATCAGCGATGCCAACCAGCGTGTTCTGCTCCACCGGGCTCGGGCGCGGGTGCGCGCGGCTCTGGCCCGCTATCTGACGGAAGGCTAAGGCTCGCGATGGACCAGCACAACACCGGCGACGAGCTCACCTGCCGCGAGCTCGTCGAGCTTGTGACAGACTACCTTGAGCAGGCCCTCCCTGCCCCGGAGCGCGCCCGCTTCGATGCCCATCTGGCGGCGTGCGAGGGCTGCCGCGACTACCTCGACCAGATCCGCCGGACGATCGGGGTGCTTGGCCGGCTCGACCCTGCCACCCTCACCGATGACGAGCGGACGCGCCTGATCGCCCTCTTCCGTGGCTGGCGGGCCGGTGCGGGCCGCTAGCGCAAGAGCCGGAGAACCGCAGGCGGATAACGTTCTGGCACGCTCAAGCTCTCCAGAGACGGCGCGGCCTTTTCGGGACGTACGATGGCGCAACGCGGATCAATCTGCGGCGCTCGGCGCGGGCTCCGGCTGGCGCTGGCCGAGGTAGAGCAGGACCATGCTGGCGAGCAGCAGGCCCGCGCCGGCAAGCCCCAGGGGCGCCAGGCGCTCGCCCAGCAGCAGCACCGCGAGGACGGTTGATCCAAGGGGCTCGATCAGGCTGATGATCGCGGCCACCGTGGCTGGCACGCTGCGCAGCCCTCGCAGGTAGAGGCCGTAGGCCAGCGCTGTCGGCACCAGGCCGAGGTAGAGCAGCAGCAGCCAGCCCGCCGGCGGGTAGCTGAGTACCAGGCCACCAGCCAGCGCAGCGGGTAGCAGCAGAATCGCCCCGAGCGTGAAGGCGAGGGTGATGGGCTGGAGCGGGTGGTAGAAGGGCGCGACCACCCGGCCGCCCAGGGCCACCAGGCTGTAGCAGAGGCCAGCGCCCAGGGCCAGGGCCGCGCCCACCCAGAGCTCCGGGCCGGCGGCCTGTGGCGCCCCGCCCACGAGCAGCGCGGTGCCTCCCACCGCGCCGATCAGCGCGGCAATGGTGGTAAGGCCCGGCCGCTCGCGCAGGAAGAGACCGCCAAGCACGGCGGTGATGATCGGGGCGCTACAGATGTTAATCATCACGGCGGCGGCCACGCCGAGGCGGGGGATGGCGGCGAAGTAGCAGAGCTGGTAGCCGGCAAAGGCCGCACCGATCAGCGCCATGGCGGGCAGGTGGCGGCGCTGCACCCGCCAGAATCCAGGCCCTACCAGCACGCGGCTGAGCAGCAGGAGGGCCGGTGCGGCAATCAGCAGCCGCAGCAGACCCACCGAGAACGCATTGGTGGTGGCCACCCCGTAGAGCAGGCTCACCGCCACCCCGATCGTCCCCCAGGTGAGGGCGGCCAGCGTAATCTGTAGCATCCCCACCTGTCGCGCGCCCATCGCTCTCACTCTCCTGCGCTGCTGACTACTCCCTGGCCCAGTCTAGCAGCCCCAGCAGCCCCGCGATCTGCCCGATCACGACCGGAAGTTGCCCGATCCTGACCCGGCCTCACCCCCTCCGGCGCGGTAGCGGGCGGGGCTCACGCCCACGTGGCGTGCAAACAGGCGGCTGAAATAGCTGGGGCTGGTGAAGCCCACCGCGGCGGCGATGGCCTCAACAGGCAGTGTGGTGCTGCGCAGGAGGCCGGCCGCGTGGCGCACCCGCAGGGCCTGGAGGTAGTCCACCACGCTCACCCCGTAGGCGGCACGGAAGCTGCGCTGCAGGTGAGCCACGCTCGCCCCAACGGCGGCGGCAACCTCGGCCAGGCTCACCGGCTCTCGAGCGTGGGCGTCCAGGTAGTCACGAGCGCGGGCAGCGAGTGGCTTGTCGGGCGGCTGTAGCTCACGCGGGCCTCCAGCGCCCACGGCGAAGGCGATCGCAGCGCCCACATAGCGAGCCAGGGCCTCGGCTACAGGCCGCTCGGCGAGGGCACCGGCCCGCAACTCGCTCGCCAGGAGGCCTGCCAGCGCCGCCAGGCGCCCATCGATCGGGCGATGGAACGGCCCATTCTCGACCGCGCCCGCCACCAATGGCGCCGCCAGGTCCACCACCAGGAAGTGGTTGGGCCCCTCGGACCAGAAAACGTGCTCGGCGCCCGGCGGGATGAGCGCCCAGGATGCCGGGCCAACCGCCAGGCGCTGGTCCACCACGCGGAGCTGAAGCGCGCCCCGGTAGGGAAAGAGCATCTGGTAGTATGGGTGCCGGTGTAACCGTGGTTCTGCGGCGTAGCTGCGCTCGCGCACCGCCAGCGGCTCCGGCGGCTGGTCGGAGAGATCGTGCTGCTCCATGTCGGTGGGTCACTATAACCTATCCGGGCTGAGCCGCAGCATGCGGGAGGGGACAGGGGACGGGGGGCTACGCCCCCACATATGCGCGCCGGGCGATAGCCGCTACCGACGGCCCCAGGAGACCAGGGCGGTTGCAACGTCCTGGCTCTCAACCCCGCTTTCGTGGGGACAGGCCCCCAACCCCCGCTCCCGTTCTGGGTTTAAAGGCGAACAGCACGCGCGTTCGCATGGCGATGTGCCGCATCCTGACGGGCTGCGTCCCCCTCTCCTGCGTGCGGGAGAGGGGGTTCAGGGGGTGAGGGCCTGCGGCGTGTTCCAACGCGGAGCATCCCGTTTCAGTCCACCAGTTCTGTCCGCCCCTGAACTCTTGTGGGAGAGGAGCCGGGGGTGAGGGGGAACGGGCGACGTTACGGCAGCCCTATGGTATGATAAATTACCCGGCTAGTTCCAGACCGCTACCGGCGATTGTACTACGACCGAGCCATGAGTTTCGAGCCAGACCAGAACGGTGCGCCGGAGGCGCTCAAGCTCCTCGCCGATGATACCCGCTGGCGCCTGTTGACCCTGCTGCGCCGGAGCGATATGCCGGTGGGCGAACTGGTGAGCCGCACCGGGCTCCCCCAGAACCTCGTCTCCTACCATCTCGCCGCGCTGCGCCAGGGCGGACTGGTGCGCACCCACCGCAGCGACGCCGATGGGCGGGCCAGCTACTACGGCCTCGACCTCAGAGCGCTCAGGGCCTTGCACGCCCACGTCGGCGCTCTGTTGCACGTTCCGTCCGACAGCCCGACGGCCGAGATCCCGCCGCGCACGATCGTGTTCCTCTGCACCGCCAACAGCGCACGCTCGCAAATGGCCGAAGCCTGGCTCCGCCACCTCGGCGGTGGCCGGCTCACCGTGCGCAGCGCTGGCACGGCGCCCCGGCCCCTGCATCCGCTCACCCTTCGGGTGATGGCTGAGGCCGGAGTCGACATTGGCTACCAGCACGCCAAAGGTCTGGAGGCGCTCGCCGGTCTACGCCCCGACCTGCTGGTGACGGTCTGTGACCTCGCCCGGGAAGAGATCGTCCTGGCGGAGTCCGGCGCGTCGCTGATCCACTGGAGCGTGGCCGATCCGGCCCGCGCCACTGGCAGCGAGGCGGACCAGCTGGCGGCCTTCCGCGCCGCGCGCGACGAGCTGCGTCTGCGCGTCGAGGGCTTGCTGGCGCTCCTCGCCACCGAGGCGGCCCCCTCCACTTCTATCAGCGGATTGTAAGGCCAACGCCACGTACGCATCGTGTAAGATCCTCAGTGGGCGGGGCAGGCCGCTGTGGCATCGCGCCCTGCAACCTGGTGGCGCGAGACAGAGATAGTGCGTGAGGAAGGACCGATGACCAACACAGAACTGGCCTACCGCGTCTATGGCGGCGAGCCGGTAGTGGGGCAGATCACCTGCCTGGGCGCAAAGAACTTTACTACCAAAGCGATGGTGGCGGCGCTGCTCGCCGACTCGCCCACCGAGCTGGTGAACGTGCCGCCGATCGGCGATGTGGCGATCACCCGCGATATGCTGACCGCCATCGGCGCCCGGGTGCAGGCCAGCGGCGACACTATGCGCATCGACCCGACCACGATCGGCTCGGGGAATGTGCCCACCCCCGACTCGGGTAGTAACCGCATCCCGATCCTGCTGCTGGGCGCGCTGCTCCACCGCTTCGACACGGTTGCCGTGCCGGTGCTGGGCGGCTGCAAGATCGGCGAGCGGCCGGTTGACTTCCACCTTAACGCGATCGAGCAGTTCGGCGGCACAGTCACGACCACCGAAGATGGCTACATCGCTCGCCGCAGCGGCCGCCTCCGGGGCGCTCAGATCAAGCTGCCCTACCCGAGTGTCGGCGCCACCGAAACCTGCCTCTTCCTCGGCGCGCTCGCCGAAGGCCGCACCGTGATCTCGAACGCCGCGATCGAGCCCGAAATCATCGAGCTGATCACGCTGCTGCGGGCCATGGGCGCCGTTATCTTCACCTCTGCCGGGCGCGAGATCAAGATCGAGGGCGTAGCCAGGCTGCGCGGCACCCGCATGCCAATTCTCGGCGATCGGATCGAGGCGGCCTCCTGGGCGTGCCTGGCCGGAGCCTCCGACGGCGATATCACCGTGCGCGGGATCAACCCGAACAACCTGGGCAACTTCCTGGCCTCCTTCCAGCAGGTCGGCGGCGGCTTCGAGCTCCTTGAGCACGATACGGTGCGTTTCTTCCGGCGCGCGCCCCTGGCGCCAACCGTAGTGGAGACCGATGTCTATCCCGGTTTCTCAACCGATTGGCAGCAGCCCTTCGCGATCATGCTCACTCAGGCCAACGGGATCTCGATCATCCACGAGACAGTCTACGAGAACCGCTTCGGCTATCTGCGCGCGCTCAACCAGCTTGGTGCCAACACCCAACTCACCACGCACTGCCTCGGGGGGCTGCCCTGCCGCTACAGCGACAGCAACCATGAGCATAGCGCGATCATCGTCGGGCCCACGCCCCTCCGCGCCGATGGCCATGTGATCACCATCCCCGACTTGCGCGCCGGCCTGGCCTATGTGATCGCGGCGGCGATCGCGCGCGGCACCTCGATCATTCGTGGCATCCATCTGCTCGAGCGAGGCTACGGCGATGTGGTGCCCCGGCTCTCACGCATGAACCTGCGCATCGAGCGGGTGGCGCTCGGTGAGGTGCTTTAGTGGTCGCCCACCACTGAGCGTGCGGGGTCAAGCCGCCCCGATGGGGCGGCTTGACGGGATCGCGATCCAGCAACCTCACCTGGCGGTCCATCAGGGCTGCCATCGTACGCGCCGACGGCAAAGCCCTGGGAATGTCATCGGGGCTCAGCCCCTGCCGAGCACAGGAGCGCCGATTGCATGGCCCCGACACGGATTATCTCCTGGAACGTCAACGGTATTCGCGCCGGGGAGCGCAAGGGCTTCCTGCGCTGGCTGGAGGGTTGCGGTGCCGAGATCGTGGCCCTGCAGGAAGTTAAGGCGGCACCCGAGCAACTCTCGCCCGCCCTGCGGGAGGCCTGCGGCTACCAGGCCTGCTGGCTCCCCGCTGAGCGCGCTGGCTACAGCGGCGTCGCCACGCTCTCACGCACCGCCTGCCCCGAGACCGTCCGTGGCCTCGGCGATCCGCGCTTCGACGTCGAGGGCCGCGTGCTGATCAGCCGTTTCCCCGCCTTCACCCTGTTCAATGTCTATGTGCCGAGCGGCACCATGGGTCCAGCCCGGGTAGCTCACAAGCTGGCCTTCACTGCGCGGCTCTGCGAGGCGGTACGAGCTGAGCTCGCCAGGGGCCGCAGCCTGGTTCTCGTCGGCGACCTCAACACCGCCCACGAGGAGATCGACCTGGCTCGTCCGCGCGAGAATCGCAACACCTCGGGCTTTATGCCTGAGGAGCGGGCGGCCCTGAGCGCGCTCCTCGGGGTCGGCCTGGTGGATAGCTTCCGCCACCTGCACCCCGGCGTCGCCGCATACTCCTGGTGGACCATGCGCGGCGGCGCCCGCGAGCGCAACGTCGGCTGGCGCCTCGACTACATTCTCGTCTCCACCGACCTCGCCCCGCGCCTCCTGGCCGCCGACATCCATCCCGAGGTGTCCGGCTCCGACCATTGCCCTGTCAGCGCGACCCTGGATCTCTGAACCCACCTTTCGGATGCGACCCCGCCCGCCACGGCCCGGCGGCGGTCGGTGGCCCAGTGGCGTTCCGGTCAAACGTTCTGCGTGATATGACCTCTCGAACCCTGCTTCTGCTCTTGCTCCTGCTGCTCGTTGCCCTTGCGCCGGTGGCGCCGGCACGCGCGGAGACTGCGGCACCGTCCTTCGCCGCCGGGCTCGACGCCGCGCTCGCGGCGGTGCGACGTGAGACGGGGGCACCCGGGGCGCTGCTCTTTGTCGATGTGCCGGGAATCGGGACCTACCGGGGTGCCGCTGGAGTGGCCAGCGTCGCGAGCGGTGCTCCCCTCGCCCCCGACGCACCGGTGCGGATCGCCAGCGTCACCAAGCCTTTCGTGGCCGTCGTGGCCCTGCAGCTCGTGCAAGAGGGCTGGCTCCTGCTCGATCATCATGTGGAGCACTGGCTGCCAGGGCTGGTACCGGATGGCGAGCGCATTCTGGTGCGCCACCTGCTCGGCCATACCAGCGGTCTGCCCGACTATCTGAGCGATGGGATGGTGGCGCGGGCTCGCCGCGAGCCTGGCCGCGTCTGGCGTCCCGAGGAGTTGGTGGCCGAGGCGCTGCGGCAACCCCGGCGCTTCGCCCCGGGTGAGGCCGGGCGCTGGGCCTACTCCAACACCAACTACCTTCTGGTAGGCCTGATCATCGAGCGGGTCACCGGTAATCCGCTGGAACTCGAGTTGCGGCAGCGGATCATCGAGCCGCTTGGGCTCCGAGGCACCGTGCTGTCGCCGCCCGAGGCCGACTCGCCCGGCCTGGCTCACGGCTACTTCCGCTCAACCGACTACACCGGGCTGAGCATGTCGGTCGCTTGGGCCGCGGGCGGTCTCACCTCGACCGTCGAGGATCTCGGGCGCTTTCTGCAGGCCCTGCTCTGGGGCAGACTGCTGCGGCCCGAGCTTATGGGCCCCATGCTCACCTTTGCCGATACCGGCGGTACCTGGGGCGCCGCCGACCTGAGCTATGGCCTGGGGCTGATGCGGCGCACCCTGCCGGCGTCAGGGCTGCCCACGCAGGCCCGTCTGGCGATCGGCCACACCGGCGCCCTCGGTGGCTACCGCACCGCCCTCTGGCACTTCCCCGACAGCGGCGTCACGATCGCTGTGGCACTCACCAGCTACGAGGCCGAGCCGAATGTGCTCGTCCGCCGCGCCCTGGAGCATCTCGCGGCTGTCGGGGCGCTGGCGCGGCGCTCGTGAGGCCCGCGGCGCGGTGGTGCGCTCTCCGGCATGCCGCGCAAACGAGGCGTGCAACGCCTACGGTGAGGGCCGGGCCTGCGAGGGAGCGAGGGGCAGGCACAGGGTAAAGGTGCTCCCTTCGCCCTCACGGCTGGCCACACGCAACTCACCGCCGTGCGCGGCGACGATCTCGTGGGCGAGGTACAAGCCCACCCCGAATCCGCTGATCAGGCGCGGATCGGCGTTGGGGGCACGGTAGAAGCGCTCGAAGATATGCGGCAGTGCATCGGCGGGAATGCCAATGCCAGTGTCCGTCACACTCAGGCAGGCCATGCCGTCGCCGCGCCGCACTTCGATCGTCAGTGGCCCGCCTTCGGGGCTGTACTTCACGGCATTGGAGAGCAAATTGTCGATCACCTGCTGGAGCCGGCGCGGATCGCCGAGCACCATCAGCGGCGCCTCCGGCACGATCACGTGCAGCTGGTGACGATCCAGGGTTGCGTGGAGTAGCTCGACCTGGCGCCGGGCGAGGGCCACGAGATCCACGGGCTCAAGCCCGGCGGTGAGCTCGTGGCGCTCCGCTTTGCCCACGTCGAGCAGCGTTTCGACGAGGGCTGCAAGGCGCTGCCCCAGATCGGCGAGGGCCCGAATGGTGCGCAGGTCCCGCTCTGGCGCGAGGTCGCCGCGCTCGGCCCGCCGCCGGAGCAACTGGGCATTGGCGATCAGCGCGGTGATCGGGGTACGCAGCTCGTGGGCGGCAATGGTGAGAAACTCGTCGCGCAACCGCAGCGCTCGGCGGGCTTCGTCATAGAGCCGGGTGACCTCGGCGGAGAGGGTGGCGAGATCTTCCTGGCTGCTGCTCAGAGCCTGCTGGAGTGTCGCGCGCGCGCGGGCCATGCTTGTCAGGTTGCCCACGCGGGCCAGCAACTCCGGGGCCGAGAAGGGCTTCACCAGGTAGTCCTGGGCGCCTTGTTGCAGGACCTCCACCTGCAGGTCGCGGTCGGCCCGGGCAGTCAGCATGATCACCGGTATTCCGGCTAGCTCCGGGGTATCGCGCAGCGCGGCGAGGAGCTGATCGCCGCTGAGTTCCGGCATCATCAGGTCGGTCACGATCACGTCGGGGCACAGTTCCCTGGCCTGCTCAAGCCCTTCCCGGCCATTGGAGGCTGTGGCCACCCGAAAGCGGGCGCTCAGGGTCCCGGCGATGAATGCCCGCATCTCCGGGTGATCCTCGACCACCAGGACGAGGGGCGCCGACTCGATGGGCGCGGCGATGGGGGCCGGTGTCCCGGTGACGCTCGTCGCATCCAGGCGGGGCGTATCATCGGTAGGAGCCAGACTCCCGGCGGCACTCACCGATTCGAGGCGGGGCGCATCCGTGGGCAACCGCGCCGGCATACCGGTGGGGAGCACGACGGTGAAGCGAGCCCCACCGAGAGGGCTGTCCTCGACGCGGATGCTGCCACCGTGCAGTACGACGAGCTCACGAGCGATTGCCAGGCCGAGGCCGGTGCCGCCGTAGCGCCGTGTCTTGCCGCCTTCGCCCTGGCGAAAACGCTCGAAGATGCGCGCGCGCAGCGCCGGGGGCACGCCCGGGCCGCTGTCGTCGACACAGATTGTGGCCGTTGCACCATCGAGCCTGGCCGTTACCCGAACTTCACCCGCCTCGGGCGTGAACTTCAGCGCATTCGAGATCAGGTTCACCACTACTCGCTGCAGCTGCTCACCGTCCGCCTCGATCAGCTGCTCGCCGTCCGCCGCTACGGAGAGCGTAATGCACCGCTCGGCGGCGGCGGCGGTAAAGAGGTCCGTCGTGCGCCTGATCAGCCGGGCGAGATCGACGGTACTGCGCTGGAGCTCCAGCCGGCCCGCCTCCAGGCGCGCCACGTCGAGCAGATCATCCACGTGGCGCTGGAGCACCCGAGCGTTCCGCAGGATGAGCTCCAGTTCTCGGGCCTGTTCGCCGCGTGCCTGCCCGAGCAGTCGCTCAGTCGGGCCGATGATCAGCGTGAGCGGGGTGCGCAGCTCGTGGCTCACGTTCGCGAAGAGCTGGCTCTTGAGCTCATCGAGCTCCTGAAGCCGCGCGTTGAGTTGGGCCAGTTCGGCGTTCGCCGCCTCGAGTTGGGCCTTGCGCTCGTTGGAGAGACGGGCCGCGCTGAGCAGCCCGAGAATCCGTGGGATCAGCGGCGGGAGCGCCAGCGCGGTAGCCACCGAGGCGACCGCCGTGATCGTCTTCAGGTAGCCGGATAGCCAGTACACCGGCTGCCAGAAGGTGTACACCTCGATGAAGTGTGTGCTTCCGCAGGAAATAATGAAAATCCCGAAGGCCAGAAACACCCAGGTGAAGGGCAGATCGCGGCGAGCGCGGAAGACGAGAAAGGCCAGGGTGCTCGCGATCGCCACGTACGAACTGCCGATCAGGATGTCGTTGCTGACGTGGAACCAGAGCAGGCCCGGTTGCCAGAGAATGCAGTAGCCGTGAGGCGCGTAACCATCGGTGCGCAGGAGCGCCGGCCCGATCCCCGGCAGGAAGATGGCGCTCAGCGCCAGGGCACAGAGGGCTGCGCCAGCGAGAAGCATGGGCCGCGAGCGGGGGAGCGTTGCCATAGGAGTGTCCCTTCGCGCGAAGTAGCTCCCCGAACTATAGCAAAATCGGCACTGTTTCGCTGGTGGAAGCTACTCGCCAACGTTCGTGCAACGGACGACGTTGCATCGACTCCGGGCTGGAGCTTGAACGCCTCACCTTCCGGGGCGCTCACCGACTACCCGCTGCGCGATTCACAGGATCTCTTAAGGATCCTTTCATCTCGTCTGAACGTGGAGCCCGTACCCTTGAGCGTGTTGAATCTCGGCTTCGCAGACTCAAGGACACACCAATGCTCAGAAGGTTCGTAATTGGAGGGGCCGCCGCAGTGGCGCTTGTCGTCGCCGTGATCGCCATCATCGCGCTGCGCCCGCCCGAGCAGGCCAGTGCACCCATCCAGGCTATTCCACTCGCTCCAACCGTGGCCGCCACCGAGGCACCCGCCGCCGCCACCGAGGCACCCGCCGCCGCCACCGAGGCACCCGCCGCCGCCACCGAGGCACCCGCCGCCGCCACCGAGGCGCCCGCCGCCGCCACCGAGGCGCCCGCCGCCGCCACCAGCATGCTCTTCGAGATTGTGCCCGCCGAGTCCGAGGCGCGCTTCTTGATCGACGAGGTCTTGCGTGGTGCTCCGGTGACCGTTGCGGGCACGACCGATCAGGTAGCCGGCCAGATCGCGGTGGACCCGAGTAACCCGGCCAGCACCAGGCTCGGTGTCATCCAGATCAACGCCCGCACCCTGGCCACCGACAACGAGTTCCGCAACCGCGCGATCAAAAATGTGATCCTGCGCACCAACGAGTTCGAGTTCGTCACCTTCACGCCCACGGCGATCACCGGCCTGCCTGAGAACGTCAGCGTTGGCCAGCCGATCACCTTCCAGATCACTGGCGAACTCACCGTTACCGATGTCACCCGGCCCGTAACCTTTGATGTCACGGTGACGCCGGTGAGTGAGAGCGAGCTGGAGGGTCTGGCCTCAACCACGATCCTCTACCGCGACTTCGGGCTTACCATCCCCGACTCGCCCGCCGTCGATACGGTGGCCGACGAGGTGCGCCTCGAGCTCGCCTTCGTGGCCCGCCCGGTCAGCTCGTAGCGCCGCTCGGCGGCCCGTCGCCGCAGGTTGCGCCACGAGCAACCACGAAACAGACGAGGCTGCTCAGCAGCATCTTGCCGGACACCGGCGACCATGCGCGCAATCAGCCACCGACGACGGACAGCCGGCAGAGTCGCCGGTTGCCCGTCGTCACAGCGATCTATCGTACCGAAAGGCTCTCGATGAAACCAACCCCAATCCGCCGGCGCGACATCCTGCGCGCCTGCATGGCGCTCCCGGCCGCCTGGGTCCTCGCCGCCTGCGCCGAGCCAGCATCCCAGGCGCCCACCCCCGCGCCAGTCACTCCCACACAGGCGGCCCCCACACAGGCGGCCCCCACACAGGCGGCCCCCACACAGGCGGCCCCCAC
>SFCB01000040.1 GCA_004367505.1 Chloroflexi bacterium OHK40
CGTCTGTACAGCCCCAGTGGGGCGTCTGTACATCGGGGGCGATCCCGTAGCGACGCCCCAGTGGGGCGTCTGTACAGCCCCAGTGGGGCGTCTGTACAGCCCCAGTGGGGCGTCTGTACCCCGGGCGCGATCCCGTAGAGACGCCCCAGTGGGGCGTCTGTACAGCTCCAGTGGGGCGTCTGTACATGGGGGGCGATCTCGTAGAGACGCCCCAGTGGGGCGTCTGTACAGCCCCGCGCGAGGTGCTGGATTTCCGCGTACGTGGGAACGATCCAGCGCCAGCGCGGGGGTAGCCAGCCTGGATGCGGCAAACCAATCACCCGCCTAAACAGTTCGCCGCCGCTCCCTTGCAAGAGCGTGGCGGCGAACGCTGCGCCAGGCGCTGGCCTGTTCCTATCGCACGATGAGTGGTAACGACACAAACACCACCTCGAACGCCCCGATGTCACATCTCCCGCCCTGTGGACGGGGGACGTCGCGCTGATCAGTGGCGGAGCAGCTGGCATTGTCGCCCGCATTGAGCGCCGGGCTGCCCGCGTTGAGCGGGAAGTAGGCCGGTGAACCGGTCAATGCGCCGAGGTTGGGGTTCTGCCCGATGATGTTACCATTCGAGCCATTTGTCAGATTGCAGGCTGTGATGTGGAAATGGCTAATTAGATTGTTATTGCTTGTATCACTTAAAACACCAACGCAATCACCACCATTTACACTTCCGGCAATGATGGTGTTCTTAATTGTTGCACTGCCGCTATTGATCCGGATGTTACCGCCGCCTGGGCTCGGGTTAGCGAAATTGCCGAAGAAGGTGCTGTTATTAATCAGAAGCGTGCCATCGTTCCAGATGCCCCCACCCTCTCCCGAGGAGGAGTCGGTGGCACCGTTGCCGGTGAAGGTGCTATTGATGACGGTCAGCATGCCGCTATTTCTGATCCCACCGCCGTGGGTTATGGTGGCGCGGTTGCCGGTGAAGGTGCTATTGATGACGGTCATTAGACCACCAGCGTTATCAATGCCGCCACCGGTGTTTGCCTGGTTGTCAGTGAAGACGCTATTAATCACGGTCACGGTGCCGCTGCTAAGATTGACAATGCCGCCGCCGCTCCCAGCAATATTGTTAGAGAAGGTGCTATCGATCACCGTCAGCGCGCCAAAATTGGCAACGCCTCCCCCACTTATCGGGGTATTCGCCTCCGTGATGGTCAGGTTTTGCAGGATGAGATCGGCGCCGCTGTCCACGATCATCACGCGCCCGTTATTATTTCCACTGATGGTGATATTCTTGCCGCCATCAATCGTCAGGGTTCCCACGCCGCTCATGATGTTCGGCAGAACAGAACCGAGAGTGATCGTCCCGCTCACACTGAAAGTGATAGTGTCGTTGCCGGTGCTCCCCGTGCCACAGTTGGTGTTGGCAGGAAGATTGTCTGCGGCGAGGATGGCTTCGCGCAGCGTGCAGGCGCTGTCGTCGGTGGTGTTGTCTTCCAGCGAATTGACGATATACGCCGCCGCATACGCGGGCCGTGCGCCCTCTCCAGCCAGCAGCAGCGACACCAGCAGCAGACCGAAGACCAGATGCAACTGTTTCATACGGACCTCCTGGAGTGAGCGTATCGAATAAGGAGATCGGTGGTTAGGGAATGTGGGAGTGCGTCATTCCGCGAAGGTGCACGTCCAGCGTCCCTTGAGCCTGCTCGTCTCGAAAGTTCCTGACGTTCCATCGGCCGCTACGACGACGGTTCCTTCCCCGGCAAATATCTGTGGATCATCGGAGCGCCCAAGCCCGACCTCGAATGTTGCTGGCGTCGGCTGATTTACGGTAACTCCTCCACTGACTGAGAGGCTGAATGTGGCGATCGGCGTCGGCGGATCCTGGCCTGGCGGAGCGATAAAGGTGACCACAAAAGGGTCCGCTGATGGACCGAATGAGCACATGGCAAATCCGGCAATCGACACGATATTCAGGCTCTCCAGCGTGGTAACACCGGCCATCTCCGGCGGCGCTTCGATCACGACTTCCATATCGATCAGCGTACCGGGTTGGGGAATAACTGTGGGCGCTGTGTTGCCCGGTGTTGTGGCAGTGAACGCGATCAGCCCATCCGTCAGAAGCCGACCGATTGCGACAAGGGTCTGCCGTTCGACGCCATACCCGTACAACGCGGTGTACCATCCGTTGACGACCATGTAGAGTGAGAGATTGCCGTTGCTCTCTTTGAGCGCGGCGACGTCGCCGAGTTCAACAGGCTCGACGGCATGACCCAATTCCTCTTGTAATTTGATCACCGTATCGTATGCATCTCTACCGGGTTGTAGCAGGTTCATCTCGAGATCAACCCGTTTCTGACTGTCGAATTCATACGAGCAGGTGAGCATAAAGCTGTCTTTGAGAGGGACAGTCGTGATCAGCGATGAACCAACAATCCCGGCCACGGTCTCGCCATTCAAGACGGCGCATGGCTCGCTGGCGTGTGGATCGACCGGTTCAGGAGCGGCGGCAGCCTGAGCCGGCGCGGTCGTGTCAGTGGCGGCGGCCTGGGTCGGCGCGGTCGTGTCAGTGGCGGCGGCCTGAAGCGGTGTGTCAGCGGGCGCAACGGTAGGGGCGCTGCTGGTCGTATTGCCAGCTGCGCAGGCGGTTAGGAAGAACAGGACCGTGAGCCACAACAGCAGGGGATGGGTGATTCGTTGCATGCGAGCACCTCTGCTACTCATTTTTTCCGAGCACGACGATGACCGACTTCGCCTCCTAGACAATCTCATTCGCGTTGTGAAGCCTGGCCTGGGAGTGCGGCATCCTCCCTGCATGCAAGCGTCTCGATTGCGCTCCCGTGTGTGGGTTCGGGCCATCGAATGCACATCCTGGAGATGCTTGCTATGTTCTGCGCTGCTGCGTTCAAGGGCGGACCGTTCAGGATGGTGATTGGCGGATTGCCGTATTCGGGGTGGCTACCCTTCCTTCCGCTTGCGCGGGGGCTTGCCTGTACGGTATCAGGCGAACGGGCAACAATGAGCCATCCCTCTGCTTGCGCGGGGGCTAGCCACCGTGTGCATGCAGGGGCGGACAGACCATCTGTGTCGGCGCAGCTCTGGTCGTATCAGGACGTCCCCGGCGTAGGGTGCAATACTCCCCGCTCCCGCGCGCACCGGTCGAGCCAGGTAGGCGGGGGTAGTGCCCAGATGCGCCACGAGACGATTGACGGAGCCGTTGGACGCGATCTTTGAACCACCACCGTGCGGAAGGACGCAGCGCGCTGCGACCCGATAGATGCTCCTGCACCGCCAGGCTTCACAATCTGAAGCGGACTGCGATTGTAGAATGGCGGCCTGGTCCTTCATCAGGCCGGGCGATCTGCATTGTAGCGATCAAGCGTCCTCAAAACGTCCTCGACGCCGCTGAGCGCACACAGCGGCGCAAAGGTACAGGGCATGCGTCCGCTCCGTCTTGCTCACGGTCGACCTTGAGTTGCCAGACAAATTGTGCGCGGGGCGGTATCACGCCCTCTTCCCGGAGCGTACGTGATCCCACGCGATCGGATTACGACGTTTTGCGGCGCTTTTTTGAATCGGCAACGACCCCTGGCTGCTATGCGGCCCGTAAGCCTGCGGGGAGGAGCGTATCGAGGCAATACTGGCGCAGCTGGTTAGCATGAGGCATGCCCAGCGGGATCGCCAGCGGTGCAAAGAGTCGCCGGGCGATGGTCTGCGCTTCGTGCAATGCCACGTCAGTGGCTGTGGCGAACCCGGCCGCAGTGTGGATCCGTGTGAGCAGCACCAGTCCCTCACCGATTAATGGCTGATCGGGGCAGGCGCGTGCCAGAATGATGGCCTTTTCCGCTGCCCGCGTGGCGTCATCAAGGCGACCGAGCCGCAAGAGACCCTCAGCGCGCGCCAGCCAGCCGAGGGACTGCAGCGGCAGTTCATCCGCGACGCGCGCCTGCTCGATGATCCTGTCGGCCTCGCTACATCCAGCTGATTCCGATGCCGCCTGCAAGCGGGAACAAAGATACTGAGCGCGGGCGTGCAGGATGAACGAGGGCACATTTGCAGTCTGCGCTGCGTGTAGCGCGCGCTCGTGCATGTCGAGCGCGCGCTCGACATCACCCAGTAGGCGCCAGAGTTGGCCCGCCAGCACACTGGTTGCGTACACCACTGGCTGAAGCTGCGCATCGTCGGCACGCGCCATCAGGTACGCTAGCGAGATCGCGGGCAAGTTTCCCTGCGCAAGATCAGCGAAAGCCAGATAGGACTGCATAAGCAGCGCACCATACTGACTGTTCACCTGCACTGCAATCTGCAACCCTTGCGCGAAGTCGTGTTGCGCAGCGGTGAGCTCACCAGTGCGCAGGTATGCCCAGCCACGCCCGGCATATTTGCCCCACATGCCTGGCAGGTACGATGTTCCTGCCACCTCGATGGATCGGGTGTAGATCTTGATTGCCTTGTCATAGCAACCGCAGTTGAGCGCCATTTGCCCGATCATGGTCAGCGCCGCAGCCTCGATTCGTCGCAGACCGCCGCGTTGTGCCAGCGCAACCGCCTGATCGAGAGTCTGGCGCGCCTGTGCATACTCCTGGGCAAAAACCAGCGCAGTTCCGAGATGGTTCAAGCTTTGCGTTGTCTGGGCAATCACACCGTGGGTGTTAGCGTCGTCCTGCTGCATCTGTCCGGTGAGCCTACAGGCGCGTTGCAGGTCATCAATGGCTTCATGCAACTGTCCCAGCATGAGGGCGCTGACGCCACGGATATTCAGCGCGCGCACCGTGTTGGGGGCATCGTGTAACGACGAGGCCAATTCGCACGCCTGCGATGCGGCGGCGTATGCTTCTTTGGCTCGGTCGCAGGTATAGAGCGCATAAGATTGCGCCACCAGTGCCTGGATGTAGAGCGCCGGGAACGCGCGGCTCACATCAACGGCGTGGTGCAGGAGTACAAGCGCCGGGGCAAACGTGCCTTGATACAGGGCAATGGCACCACGTTGGAGAGCGGCCTGTGCCCGGAGTTCGCGTACATCACGGTTCGTTTCGTCGAGGAGCAGTTCGGCGTGCGCGATGGCGTCCAGCGCCTGCTCGAAGGCCCCCAGTTCGGTGCTCTCACGGGCGTGTTCCAGCCAGAAACGCGCAGCCGAGTGCGCACAGTGCGCGATCTCATAATGGGCCGCGACCCTGGCAGCGTACCCGCGCTGTCCGGCCCGCACGTGCTCCAGGCTCCGGGCGGCCTGTTTGTGGAGGGCGATGGCGCGTGTGGCAGGAATGTCACTCAGAATGATATCGTGGATGAGGTGGTGAGAAAAGGCGTAATCATCGGTACCGTGGGTGACGGTATCGATCAACAGCCGTCGGGCATGCAGCTCGTCCAGCGCCGAGGCATATGCCGATGGGCTCCATCCGAGCATCTGCTGCAATTCGTCGTCGGCGAATGAGAATCCCAGGATCGCCGCTGCTTCGATCATCTGACGGTTACGCTCGCCAATGTCGCGCAGGCGCATCCTGAGCGATTCGCGTAGTCCTATCAGTCCACGCTTCTTGAGATGATACGAATCGCGCAGGCTCTCGGTAGCCTCACGCAGAAAAAGCGGGATTCCGCCAGTGTATCGCCTGATATCTTCGAGCGTCTCAGTGCCGACCGAATCGTGTCCCAGGACATGTGCTAGAAAACGGTCCGTCTCAGAGGGGGTAAACGGCTGGACGTGCAGATCGAGTGCGCACCGCTGGCGGCGCATGCTCCGTTTAGCGCCCAGCAATGCCGGAGTGATTACGCCAGACCGGTGGGTGACGATGATCAGCAGCGCGAGGGAGCGACAGCTATCTGCGAGTTCGATCAGGGTGTCGAGCGACCAGTTGTCGATCCAGTGCGCATCTTCGATGATCAGAATCAGCGGTTGATGCAGTGCAAGCGCCTCGATGCCCTGCCGAATGGCAGCGCGCAATGCCACCGCGTCCGGTTGAGACAGCGCGATCAGATCGGAGCGTAGTCCCGACAGAGTGGGGGCAAGCGTTGTCAGTCGGCTGAGCCAGTCGGCGGCGACACGCTGAGCCAGGCGTGGCAAGGCAGCTGTAACAATGTGTCGCCAGGGCAAATAGGGACGATGGTCTCCAGTGTTTCGCGCTGGTTGGCAATACCCCCAGTATACGAGCAGACTTGAGCCATGGTCCATTCCGTTGGCGCGTCGCAGCGCCTCCTGCACCAGCGTGGTCTTTCCCACGCCAGGTTGCCCGGAGACGAAGACGATCCGTCCTCGGCCTTGTGCCGTGCTGCGTATCAGATCGATCAGTTGCTGAAGTTCATCATCCCGACCGATAAATAGCGACGCTATCAACGAGTGCTCAGAGGTTACGGAGCACGGTAGATGGTGGTGGAGAATATCGTGGTAGAGGGCTGTTGTTTCCGGCGCTGGCTGGATATGCAACTCGCGTTCCAGGTCCTGCGCTAGCACGCGGTACATGTCGAGCGCAGCGGTCCGGCTCCCCGCGAGCGCTGCAGCGGTCATTGCCAGGCGCACCGCTTCTTCGTCCCAGGGGTCGTGCGACACCAGCTGGCGTGCCCATCGTCCGGAACGCTCCGGATCGCCGCGATCCATCCAGGCGCGCGCCAGGGACTTGAGCAGGCGCAGATACCGCTGGCGCAGCGCTTCGCGCCGAACAAGAAGCTCATCGTCGGTGTTGATACCAGGTGCCAGGTCGCCCTGGTAGAGTTCGGCAGCCGCCTCCATCTCAGGGAGCGTTGTCCATTCCCGCTCGAAGGTGTGCACGTCCACCTGGCACTCGGGCGGCGCATTCCAGACGATATGCTGGGTTGAAACAACCAGCCATGCACGAGCGATAGGCGGCAGGAGGGAGCGGAGCAGATGCAGGTGACGGCGCAGGTTTGCTAACGCGTCAGCCGGATCGGTGTCGGGCCAGAGGGTGAAGGCAAGGTGTTTACGGGGAAGCGGCTGCCGCGGTTGAAGCGCAAGACGAGCGATGAGCCGTCGCAGGCTCTCGCGCTCCGGGAGGCTTATGCGCTCCTCTCCTACTTCAATACGAATGTCACCCAGGAGTGTGATACGAGCGGATGGTGTCGTCGTTGGCATCAACGGTTCTCGGAGCGCAAACCATCCAGTAACGCATATGCAGTGTACCTGAACGAGCAAGGCTGACGCAAATACTTGCCAGACGCGGGGTGCGGCGTCTCATAGGCGGGGGGCAGGATCGCCCAGTACATCCCCAGATGCGGGGTGCGACGCGGAGGCTTGCGCGATCCGTGCCTCGCCCGGTTCCACCGGGAGCCTGAAGGTGCTGGTTCTCGTTGCCAGGGCTGTCTGCGCGGCCTGTCCCCGCCACCTCAGGCCCGGCAGCAGCAGGTTAGCCCGTGGCTTCAACCGCCGGGCGAAGGAGTGTGCGCGAAATTGTTCGTCACACCCCTTCCCTCGCCTTCTCGCGCACGCGAGGGGAAGCTGAGCGGAGGCGCTGCAATCGCCGCCGCGTCTCCTGGCCGCTCGCGCACACAAGGGGGACCTATGGTATCCTACACTCTATGCCAGAGCAGATCACCACTCCAGAAGGGCTGCGGGTGCTCATCGAGGAGCTGCCGCACACCTATTCCGTTTCAATCGGCTGCTTCGTGGCTGCCGGGGCCCGCCACGAGGCGCCGGCCCATAGCGGCGCCGCGCACTTTATCGAGCACATGCTCTTTAAGGGTACGGCTGGTTACCCCAGCGCACGCCTGATCTCCCAGGCCGTCGAGGGCGTGGGTGGCCACCTGAACGCCTCCACCGCCTACGAGTCGACCGTCTACTATGCGAAGGTGGCCACCATCCACATGGACCGCGCCATGGGTGTGCTGGGCGATATGATCCTTCGCCCGCTCTTCGACGTCGCCGAGCTCGAGAAGGAGCGCCGGGTGATCATCGAGGAGATCCGTGGCCTCCAGGACGCGCCGGGTGATTGGGTGCACGAACTGCTCCAGCAGACGATGTGGGCCGGAAGCCCGCTCGGTCGTGATATCGCCGGGAGTGTCGAGACAGTCAGCGCGATCAGTCGGGGTGACCTGACGGCCTTCTGGCAGCGTCACTACAACCGTGCCAATACGGTCATCTCGGTTGCCGGGAATGTGGATGTCGCCACCGCCTGCCGGGCCGTCAGCGCTGCCTTTGCTGGCCTGCCCGCTGGAGTGCCCACGCCCCCGCAGCCGCGCCCGGTGCCGCGCCCCGGCCCCCAGCTCTCCCTGCTTTCCCGCGATACCGAGCAGGGCAACTTCTGCCTGGGCCTGCCCGGCCTCGCCTACGGCGACCCTGACCGCCGGCCGCTCCAGGTGCTCGACTCCATCCTCGGGGGGGGGATGTCCTCGCGGCTCTTCCAGCTCCTGCGTGAGGAGCACGGGCTGGCCTATAGCGTCGGCTCCTACCATAATGACCTCTCCGATGCCGGGATGTGGGTGATCTACGGCAGCGTTGATCCCGAGGCCCTCCGCGATGCCGTGGCTCTGTGCCTCGAGATCCTCCGCGACGTTGCCCGGGGCGGTGTCACCGCCGACGAACTCGCCATGGTTAAGGAGCAGGTCAAGGGTGGCCTGCTGCTCTCCCTCGAAGATACCTGGTCGGTGGCATCACGTAACGGGGCCCACCTGCTGCGCTATGGCCACGTGGTGCCTGTCGAGCAGGTGGTGGCCGAGGTCGAGGCGGTGACGGCCGCCGATGTGGAGCGGGTGGCCCGGCGCCTGATGCGCGCCAACGCGCTGCACCTGGCGGTGATCGGCCCCTACGGCCCCGACGACCGCCGCGAGCTCGAAGGGCTGATCGCTGCCGGGCTGTGAGGTGATCCTATGCCCGCTATCGCGATTGTTGGCGCGGGGATGGCCGGCCTGGCCGCCGGGCGTGAGCTTGCCCGCGCCGGTTATGCCGTGACGATCTTTGAGAAGAGCCGTGGCCTCGGGGGCCGCGTCGCGACGCGCCGCGTGGATACCTTCGCCATCGATCACGGCGCACAGATCGTGAAGGCGCCCACCCCGGCGACCCTCGCGCTGCTGCAGGAAGCCGGTGGGGCTACCCGCATCGAGCGGCCCGTCTGGATCTTTGATGGCGAGGGCCGGGTGAGCCCGGGCGACCCGGAGCTGAATGCTGAGCCCGCCTGGACCTGGCCCGGCGGTCTGACGGCCCTGGCGCGCTACCTTGCCACCGGCCTGGAGGTACGCCGGGAGACGACGGTGGCGGCGCTGCGCCGGGAGGGGGCCTGCTACGTGGCGATCGATGCCGGTGGGCGCGATCTGGGCTGCTACGACGGGGTGCTGCTCACCGCCCCGGCCCCCCAGAGTGCGGCCATCCTCCGGGCCAGCGCCATCGGTGCCGAGCTGCGCGAGCCGTTCCTGGAAGCTCTGGCGCCTGTGCGCTACCGGGCATGCCTTTCCCTTGCCCTGGCCTACTCGCGGCGGCCCGAGCCGCCCTGGTACGCCCTGCTCAATGCCGACCGGTGCCACCCGATCGCATGGCTCGCCTGTGAGCACCTGAAGCCTGGCCGTGCCCCCGATGGCGCTGGCCTGCTGATCGCCCAGATGGCGCCAGCCTGGAGTGAGCAGTTCTGGGAGGCGCTGCCGAAGGGCACCTACGGCCACGATGGGGCCGCGCTCCTCGATGCCGCGACCACTGTGCACGAGCTCCTGCGCCCGCTCGTCGGCGCCGATCTCGGGGGCCCGCTCTGGGTCGATGTCCACCGCTGGCGTTACGCTCTGCCCGACACCGCCTGCGGGCCGCTCGCCCTGACGGGCCTGGCGGGGCTGTTCGTCGCGGGCGACATGGAGGCGGGCCAGGGGCGTGTGCACCACGCCCTGGAGAGCGGCTGGCGTGCCGCCGAACGAATCCGCGCTGCCCTGGCTCCGCGCGCCTGATCCTGCCCCTCGGCTTTTGGCACTCCCCGCGAACGAGTGCTAATATAGCGCTTGACAAATCACAGCAGGTTGGGTACTATAGTCGGCGGTTAGCACTCTCGATGCACGAGTGCTAACCGCCTTCAGTGTGGGTTCTCAGCGCTAGATTGATGGAGGGATAGCAGCTATGGCGGACTTCCGGATCCGGCCCCTCGGCGACCGCGTGGTGGTCAAGCCGGTGGAGCGTGAGGAGAAGACCAAGGGCGGCATCTTCCTGCCCGACACCGCCAGCAAGGAGCGCCCCATGGAGGGCACGGTGCTTGCCGTAGGCGAGGGCCGCCGCGACGACAACGGCAAGCTGATCGCGATGAGCGTCAAGGCGGGCGACAAGGTGCTCTTTGCCAAGTACAGCGGCACGGAGTTCAAGATCGACGACGTCGAGTATCTCATCCTCTCCGAGAAGGACATCCTGGGCATCGTCCAGGAGTAAGCCGACGCCTCGCGTATCCGTAGTGCTGCGGCGCCGCTGCGCCGCGCCAGAATGAGGATTAGAATCTCCTATGCCCAAGCAGCTTCACTTCAACGAGGAGGCACGCCGCTCCCTCAAGCGCGGCGTGGACATGGTCGCCGATGCGGTCAAGACCACCCTCGGGCCGCGTGGCCGCAATGTCGCGATCGATAAGAAGTTCGGCTCCCCCACCGTTACCCACGATGGTGTGACCGTCGCCAAGGAGATTGAGCTGAAGGACCCCTTCGAGAACATGGGTGCCCAGCTCCTCAAGGAGGCCGCCACCAAGACGAACGATGTGGCCGGTGACGGGACCACTACCGCTACGGTTCTGGCCCAGGCGATTGTGACTGAGGGCCTGAAGGTAGTCGCCGCCGGCGCCAACGCCATGCTGCTCAAGCGTGGGCTCGATCGGGGCGCCGAGGCGCTCGTGGCCGCGATCAAGGCCAGCGCCACCCCCGTGCGTGACCGCGCCGATATCGCCCACGTGGCCACCAACTCGGCGGCCGATAGCGAGATCGGTGAGCTGATCGCCGAGGTGATGGAGAAGGTCGGCAAGGATGGCGTCATTACGGTCGAGGAGTCCAAGGGTGTGGCCTTCGAGAAGGAGTACACCGAGGGCATGCAGTTCGACCGTGGCTACATCTCGGGCTACATGGTCACCAATGTCGAGCGTCAGGAGGCCGAGCTCGACGACCCCTACATCCTGATCACCGATAAGAAGATCAGCAGCATCCAGGAGATCCTCCCCGTCCTGGAGAAGGTGCTGCAGGTTACCAAGAACTTCGTGATCATTGCCGAGGACGTGGACGGCGAGGCCCTGGCGACGCTGGTCGTCAACAAGCTGCGCGGCACGATCAACGCCCTCGCGGTGAAGGCTCCTGGCTTCGGCGATCGCCGCAAGGCCATGCTGCAGGATATCGCTATCCTCACCGGTGGGACGGTGATCTCCGAGGAGATTGGTCGCAAGCTCGATAGCGCCACGATCGACGATCTCGGTCGCGCCCGCAAGGTGGTGGCCACCAAGGACGATACCACGATCGTCGAGGGTCGCGGTGATGAGGCCGCTATCCGTGGCCGGATCGAGCAGATCCGCAGCCAGATTGAGACCACCACGAGCGACTTCGACCGCGAGAAGCTCCAGGAGCGCCTGGCCAAGCTCGCCGGTGGCGTGGCGGTGATCAAGGTCGGCGCCGCTACCGAGCCCGAGCTCAAGGAGAAGAAGCACCGCGTCGAGGACGCTCTCTCGGCCACTCGCGCGGCCGTCGAGGAGGGTATCGTTCCCGGCGGTGGCGTGAGCCTGATCAACGCCATCAGCGCCCTGGACGGCGTGAAGGTCGCCCACGAGGACGAGCAGATCGGTATCCAGATCCTGCGCCGCGCCCTCGAGGAGCCCCTGCGCATTCTTGCCCGCAACGCTGGTCAGGACGGCTCGGTGATTATCTCCGATGTCCGCCGCTACCAGAAAGAGAAGGGCGACAACACCCTGGGCTACAATGTGCTGACCGGTGAGTACGGTAGCATGATCGAGCAGGGGATCATCGACCCGGTGAAGGTGACCCGCAGCGCCGTGCAGAACGCGGTCTCCATTGCGGGCATGATCCTCACCACCGAGGCGCTGATCACCGACCTGCCCGAGGAGAAGGCTCCGGCCGGCGGCGGGATGCCCGGCGGCATGGGCGGCGGGATGGACTTCTAGTTCCGCGCCTGCTACCCATCAACACGACGAGACGCCCACGCGGGCGTCTCTTCATTTTTGGCCGTTCGGTTTCTGCGGGCCGTGGGGTATGGGCAGTTCACGGTAGAATGGCCGCCAGGACGCCGTTCTTCATGCGCCGGCCAGGGTTGGGCTCTCCGCCATCCGCCTGGCAGTGGCAGCCTCGGTCTGGCTCGCGCGCGAGGTGAATCTCAGGAACTACGCCGCGCCTACAGGTGCGGCGCCTTGATCTTCTCGATCAAGCGGATGAACGGCGGGTTTGGCTTGCGGCGAGGGTTGGAGCGGAACCAGCCGAGTTCGGCGCGCACGGCCTGCTCCTTGAGCTCAGTGGCGCCCCAGATGAACGAGGCGCCGGTGATGCCGAGCAGCGCCGAGTAGCCAGCGTTCGGTACGAAGAGCGAGCCGCCAACCAGGAGCAGGCCCAGCAGGAGCGGGTAGGGCCACCAGAGGTAGCCGAGGTAGTATTCCAGCCGGATCACCCAGAAGAAGCCGAAGCCGATGATGCCAAAGCTGAACAGCCCAAGGGCGAGGCCACCCCAGTTCATTGTGTGCTCCCGGTACTATGCAACAGGACGGTATGCGGCAGATGCAAGGCGTGGAGTTGAGCGGTGGGATTCGGTGCGGTCGTCAATCGTGCTCTTCGACAACCGGCTGGCGCGCGAGCACGGGTGCGGGAACCACTCGTGGGGTGCCGGTGGGGCCGAACGGTAGCTGCCGGCTCTCAGGGCCGGGGCGCCCACCCGGCTCGCGGTCAAGGAGATCTTCGGTGGTCGCGTGGCCACCGGCGGCCAGATAGGCTGCGTGGCGGGGATTGCGCGGGTTCGCCGGGGCGTGCCCCTTCTGCACACGCCGCTGCTGGCGATAGAGCTCGAAGGCGTCCCACAGCAGCGTGATGCCGATAATACTGCAGACCCCCGCGATCGTCAGGCTCGGGGCGAGCAGCGCGTAGCCGTTCAGTGCCAGGCCAGCGATGGTCAGCATGGCGGCAGGGGGGCCGATCCGCTCGCTGTTGGCCTCTAACCAGCGTACACCCACGTGCCCCCACCAGATCCCCAGAAATGTTGCGAGTGCCATCCATACCCCGGCGAGCTGAATCATTGGTGGGCCTCCTGCAACCCTAGGGAAGATCCTGGCAAAGTTGTGTAAATCTTAGCAAACCTTCTGTATTCTAAGCGGCTTCGCTGGCGCTGTCAACCGTCCGCCGTGAATCACCATACCGTTGTGCATGCCAGCAGGCCGTGAGCATCCACGTCGTCGCGCGCCGCTTCCACGCCACGGCACGCCCAGATGCAGGACCATCCGCTACACCCCCGTGAAGCGGGATCGCGCGGGTTGCGCCTGGGGTGCGTAGACCGCTCACCCGTCGCAACGGCCCTGCCGTGAATCGCTTGCCCTTGACGGAGGCTGTAGCGCTGCTCTATAATCGCTTGCAGTTGCAACAGTTGCGCTATCGAAGGTCGAGACAATGGCTCATTCACCAGGGTCAATGCTGGCGCAGCAGCAGCACCGGCTGATCCACGATATCTATGTCATGCTCGACGACGGCGACCGCCGGGTGCTCGAGACGGTGGACCTGAGCCCGCTCGAGTTCGCGGTGCTGCAGCGCCTCGATCCATCTCAGGGCCGGCGCCTCACCGACATCGGCGCCGAGTTGCTCTGCGTGAAGAGCACGATTACGCGCCTGGTTGACCGGCTTGAGGCCGATGGCCTGGTGCGGCGCATGCCCGACCCGGACGACCGGCGTGCGCAACGGCTTGTGCTTACCCCCCGTGGGATCTCCGTGCGTGACGAAGCTGCCGAGTTGCACTCAGCGGCCGTGGAGCGCCGTCTGAGCCTGCTTGCGCCCGCAGAGCAGCAACTTCTCTGCGAGCTGCTCGCGAAGCTGCGGGCGGGCCTGCAGCGCGATCTGGCCGGAGCCTAGCGCACGCATCAGGCACCAGCGAAGCGCGAGCGTCTGGCGTGCTGAGGCGTGCAAGCCCTTCGCATGCAGCCTAACCTCGCCGAGAGATACGCTCCGATAAACCACAACCATTGTCCGGACGCACGCGCAGGAACGCAGCACGCTGTGTCCTGATATTCTTCATCGGCGCGGTGACGGACCACCAGACAGGTGGTCTGGCTGGCGCGGCCTCGGAGCTGCCTGGCCGGGTCGAGAGCGCGTGACACGGCGTCATCACCACCGTCCTACAGTCCCACAAGCGGCTGCGGGGCTATAGGGCTGGGCCGCACGCCAATGCGATGATCCCGGGCAGAAGTGGTATTCGAGGGTGTTGAGGCAGCCCTGTCGTACGCAGGCTACGTCCATCTGGGGGTCAGGGACGGGGTGTCGTGCCGGGGCTCGGTAGGGGGGATGGGCACCGGCGGGCCGCAGTAGTGCAGGCGCCCGTCGCGCCACTCGGCAAGGTGAACAGCGCAGAGCCAGGCCGCGACGGTGGCGCTGCGGCGCTGGGCAGTGCTGTCGGCGAGAGGGGCGAGGCGCTGCAACACGGCTGCCAGGGCTGCCCGGTCGGCGCCGTCGCCCGCGCGCAGGGCGACCAGCACCGAGCGCATCGGCTCACGGTAGAACATCAGGCGCCGCAAGTGCCGGCTCTGCTCGATGCGGTTGCTGCGGGCGAAGGCCTTGCCAAAGGATGTAAGCTTCAGCTCGCCGTCGGGGCCATCCTGGGTAACAAAGCCGAGGATACGGGCGGCCTGGGTGTAGTAGTTGCCCTGCCGCGCGACCTTCATGCCAATGAACTCGGCGATCTCGTCGGTGGTACGGCGCCCACGGGCCAGGGCCTCGGGCACTCGTGCCACGTCCCAGAGCACATCGGCCTGCGGAATGTCCACCGTTTCCAGGGGCATGGGCGGCTCCTCGCCAGCTCGCACAAACATGCGTCCATTGCCACTATAGCGCATTGTGGTCGGGAATGCAAGAGGGCCTCACAACTCGTTGCAAAGCCGTGCTGCACGCCGATGTTCCGACTGCGCCTGGTGGTTGGGTGACTGCCGTGGCGGTGGCAGTGTCCGTACCACTTTTTCGACGGCCGCCGGTGCCGTTTGCTGCGTCGATGGCTGGTTGCCTAGCTGCGACGGTGGCTCGCTACGTCGAGGGCGTCTACCGGCTCTGGGTCGCGGCTCACGGTCCGGCTCTCGTCGCCTGGTACACCGAGTTTGTGGCCTAAATGCCTCACCTTCGCCCAAACAAGGGGCACGATGCTCAGGGTTATCGCATCGAAATCTGCATTGCCATCACCTTTGCGCACAGTTGAAGAGCCGGTGGTAGGTGCGGGGCCAGCGAGGATGCGGAGCGGGTACTTCGGGTCGAGCGCGGCAAGGTGTCGTGGGAGGGGATACCGTTGGGCAAGGACAGGGTGGACGCGCCACCACTTGGAGCCGAGCAGCGGTGGCAGCGCGGGCGGTACCGTGGGCGGGGGCACGGTTGGCGGTAGTACCTGGGGCACGCTGGTGACCGGGGCCATGGTGGGTTGCAGGGCGGTGGGTTGCAGGGCGGTGGGAGCCGTGGTAGTGGATCGGAGCGGCTGGCGGCCCGGCTCAGCGCAGCCCGGCGCCGAAGCCGTCGTAGACGAGGTAGAAGGCCAGCCGCAGGACGATCGAGGCCAGCAGGCCGTAGCGCCGGAAGAAGAAGGCCTGGGCAAGATTGCCGGCGAACTGCTGGGCGAGCACTGCGGCGAAGGTGAGGGGTGGCAGGATCAGCGTCACCGGGCTCTGGGCCAAGGGCTCCAGCAGCGCGGTGAACACGGCCAGCACCCAGAAGCTGCGCTGCTGGTGGTGGCCCCGCAGCAATAGCGATGAGACGAGCCAGAGCAGCAGCGGGAGGGGCAGTAGGCGGAACAGCACGTCGGAGTAGAGCGCCCCGGCGCCATAGACCAGCAGGCCGCCGGGCGGCGGGATGATCACCGTCTCTAGCCCGAAGGCTGCGGCCTGGAGGCGCGAGAAGCCGCTGACGATATCGGTGAGCAGGAACAGGGCGCCCAGGCCGAGGCCGAGGGCCACCGGCACGCCGAAGCGGCGCAGCGGCGAAACACCGTTGCCGAAGGGGGCGGGGAAGCCAGTGCGCTCAGCCAGCCGCGCGCCGAGCAGGCCGAGTGCGGCGACGATGACGATGGCTAGGGGCGAGAAGAGCGCGGCCTGGGCCGGATGCACAAACGCGATCGGCAGCACGGTGTTGACGATCAGGCCGACCAGAGCCAGAACGGCGACACAACCGAGCCAGGCCGCCACCGTTGGCGCGTGGTTCGGCAGCCTGCGAATCTGCTGCCAAACCAGGGCGATTCGGGAATGGTGCTGGTGCTGGGCGCGCATCGGTCTACTCCTTGGAGCGAAAAAGCTTCATATTCGGCATCCAGGCATGCGGGCGACGGCGGTGTGGGGGTGAACGGGCCACCACTACGAGGTGTCCAGGCGCTCGACGGCAAGCAAGACCAGCCCGAGGTCGTGCAGACGCATGAGCAGCCCATAGAGCGCCGCCTGGTCGGCGTCGCTGCGCTCCAGAGTGGTACGTCCGTTGCGGACGGAGAGCCGCCAGCCGTCAAGGGTGGCGGCCCAGTTCGCGTCGAGCTCGCTGGCGACCTGGACGCGGTAGGTGCTGGTGTGGGCGGCGGGGGAAACCATCGGTGACCTCCTGTCTATCTGAGCCTGACAGGAGGATAGAGCCGTGGCGGTGGGGCCGCGTGTACCGTTTGATGTATCGGCCGGTTGATTCAGCGCGCTGGGGGAATCAGCAGCCCGAGGGTGTGGGCGCGGGCGATCGCCTCGGTGCGGCTGTCCACGCTGAGCTTGCCGAAGATGCTGTGAAGGTGGCGCTTGACCGTGCCCACAGCGATGATCAGCTTGTCGGCGATGGCCTGGTTCGAGTGGCCTGCGGCCAGCAGGCGTAGCACTTCCAGCTCCCGCTCGCTCAAGGCCTCGTCCAGCTCCTGGTGCGCCGCTGCCTCGCGCCGTGCAGACGGCCGTGACGCCTCGGTGGGCAGCTCGCCATCGCGATCGCGCAGGAGTGCCAACACCTGGTCGATGAAAGCGGGGGCCGCAGGGCGCACAGCGGGCAGCAATGCGGCGATTGATGCGGGCACCGTGAGGAATGGGCTGACAGCGTCGAGAACAGCGGCGCGACGAACCGCCTGCTCAAGAGTCGCCTGCGCCTCCTCGCGTCGCCCAAGGCCCTGAAGTGCCAGGGCCTGCACCAGCTCCATAAAAACAATCTGCCGCTGATTGCCTCCAGTCTGGGCTGGCGCCAGCATGCGCGTCGCAAGACTCAGACTGTCGTGAGCCCGCCCCAGAACCAGCAAGACATTCATACAGCTGCGGGCGTAGTCGCGCAGGTGCGGTGGAATGATATCGGTGGCGTTGAGCAGATGGAGCGCCCGCATCGCCCAGCCTGCGGCACGGTCGTTGTCACCTGTGAAGGCGGTAAATTCGCCCTCCAGCCCGTCGGCAATGGCTCGAAGCCAGATCGACTCGGTCTGTGCGGCCAGGGCGGCGTTACGGCGCACGTACTCCCAGCCCACGGCGAGCTCCCGCCTGCACAGGGCGATAAAGGCCAGGGTCCACAGTGCAGCCAGGGTCTGGTAGGTCAGATGATACTCCTCGGCCACCGCGAGGGCCTGAGCGGCTGTTGCCCGAGCCTCGATAAACTCGCCGCGAACAGCGTACAGCCGGGCGAGCTCCTTCAGAGGGAGCACAGCAGCTGGCAGGAAGCCCCCGCTCTGGTCGGTGCAGCGGTCAAGGAGCTGTTTCAGCTGACCCTCAGCCTCAGCCATGCGACCCTGCACCGCGATGCTGCGGGCGACCTGCACTTCGGGAGCCAGCGTGTTCTGGCCGAGGCCGCGCAGAAGTTGTACGCTCGCCGTAGCCGCCTCCAGCGCACCTGCGATGTCATCGACACAATCGCATGCGGCGTTGAGCGTATCGAGGATCTCGCGGCGAAAGGGCGTGGCGCTTCGGTCCAGTAAGTTGAGCGCCTCGCGGGCAAGCCCCTTGCTTTCGTCATACTGGTCACGCACCAACGCCAGATGGGCCTGGGCGCCCAGGAGATGGCCTCGGTCCGTAGCAGAGGCATTGGCCGGAAGCCGTCCCACGGCAGCGGCGACGAGCCGTCCAGCTTCTACGGCCTGCCCGGACTCGATCAGGGCCCAGGTAGCGTACGCCGCGAGCTCAGGGCGAGCGACCAGCACCTCGTCGGGGAGCACCCTGATCTGGCGTAGCAGCGATGGTATTGCATGGTCGCCGGCCAGAATCGGGGCAAGCCGCTCCAGCAGTTCGGCGGCCAGGTCGGTAGCTCCCCCAGCCAGGGCGTGGTGCAGCGCCTCCTCGTGCTCACCGTTTGCCGTGTACCACTGCGCCGCCCGCCGATGGAGCGCGGCCACCTCGGCGCTTGCCACACCAGCCCGCAGCTGCGACTGGAGCACCTCGCCGAACAGGTGGTGGTAGCGCCACCAGCGCCCGCCATCGTCGAGCGGGATCAGGAACAGGTTGCGCCGCTCCAACTCCGCCAGCAGCAGGCCGCTGTACGCCTTATCCTCGCCGCTTCCGCTCAGGCCGAGCACGGCGTCGCAGAGCGGTGCTGCCAGGCGCCGCAGCACCGAGGTCTGGAGCAGGAAGGCCCGCAGGTGCGCCGGCAGGCCGCCCAGCGTCTCCGTCATCAGGTAGTCGAATACATAGCGGTGGCTGCCGCTAAAGGCGGTCAGAAACGATACCGGCTCGGCGCGGCCCTGGAGCGAGAGGCCGGCGAGCTGGAGGCCGGCCGCCCAGCCCTCGGTGCGAGCCTCCAACAGCGCCACCTGCTCGTCCGACAGCGCGAGCCCCCACCGGTCCACCAGAAACGCCGTGGCCTCGTCGCGGTCGAAGCGCAGGTCGGCGGCGCGCAGCTCCTGGAGCAGGCCACGGGCACGCCAGCGGGCCAAGGGGAGCGGCGGGTCAACCCGTGCGGCGAGCAGCAGCCGCAGTTCCGGCGGCCCGCGCTCGACGAGCGTGGTCAGCAACTCGTGAATCTCCGGGCCGCTGATCGTGTGGTAGTCGTTCAGGACGAGGGCGAGCGGTGTGCTGCGACCCCGCAGGTCGTTGATCAGTGCTGTGAGTACCGCCTGAGGCTGCGCGCCGGGCGACATCCGCAGCAGGTTGATTGCACCCGTGCCGATGCCGGGGAGCTGCTGCTGGAGTGCGGCGATCACGGCAGCCAGGAAGCGCGCTGGCTCATCGTCGTCGGCATCCAGTGAGAGCCAGGCCGAGCGTTCTCCCGGCTGCGCCAACAGCTGCGCGAGCAGGGTGCTTTTGCCGAAGCCGGGTGGGGCGACAACCAGGGTGAGCCGGGTGGGGCGTGCGGCCAGCAGGGCGAGCAGGCGGGCGCGCGGTATGGCGTGGAGCGGTGGCGGCGGGGCGTACAGCTTGGTGCTGAGGAGCTCGGGCAGCGACGCCGTGGGTGTGCCCGGCGCTGGGCTGCCCGCTGCCGGCACTTCGTCCTTGGGGGCCTGGCCGCTACGGGCAAGCTGGACGAAGCGGGGCCATTGCTCGGCAGGCAGCCCGAGCACGGCGGCGAGGCGCTCGGCCATCTCGCGTGAGGGGCGGCGGCGGCCGGCCTCGATCGCCCGCAGGGTGTAGACAGCGCATCCGACCTCGTCGGCGAGGGCTTCTTGGGTGCGGTCGCGCTGACGCCGCAGCCGGCGCAGCCACGTGCCGAAGTCGTCTGCAAGCGGCGGTGTGCTCATCAGTTCGATGTGGTCGGGTGATCTACGACTATTGTAGCATAGCTCCAGACGCACCAACTGTCACGCCGGCTGTCACCCTTTGTAGCACCACGGCTCTGCCCCAAGCGGCTATGCTCCGAACAGCCCGCCGCTGGAGCGGGAGCCTCGTCAGCAAGGAGTGAGTCGTGTGCCTCCATCGCCTGCTCAGCCGCATCCTCGACCGCCTCGCGTCCCTGGCCGCCTTCCGGGCCGGCCTCGTGCCCACGCCAACCGACCTGCGTACGATCATCACCCACCGGCGCTAACCACTGCGCGAGCGCGCTATGCCGCCGCAGCATGCGGCTGGCGATGATCTGCATACAGAAATTATGAGGAAGCAGGCTTTTGCATGGCACGATGTTCTCACGTAGGTAGATGTTGGCTGGTCACGCTCCTCGGGCTGCTCCTTGCTTTCCCTCGCATCGGCCTGTCCGCAGGCTACGTCTGCCTCAACGCCCAGTTTCTGCCCCGGCGCCCCGCGCAGCTACGTGGCGAGCGTAGAGCCGCTCGACTCCATCGATCGCCCGGGATCGAATGGCCCCGTCTCTGGTATAGTATGCTGCGTCGGCGCAAGCACTGCCCGAGCGCTACCTGGAGCGACCCTAATGTCCCTGCACCTGCACGGCGTCCTGCCTCCCCCCGCCATCCGCGCCCACTAGGGCGGGACGGCACCTCCCCCTCGGCGTAAGGCTGCGCTGAAGCGCGTGGCCGCTGCGCTGGCCATGCTGTGCCCATCCCGCCCTCGCTCGCGCTGGATCTTCCGCTGAGTGAGGAAAGGATCGGTTCATGGTGCAAAGCGCTCCACTGCCCCGCGCCGAGCGCGGCGGCCTCGGTTTGATCGCGGGCGCCGCCCTGCTCTGGGGCACCGTCGGCGTCACCACCCAGTCGCTCTACCAGCTGAGCGCCACCAACGCGCTCTCGATCGGCTTCTTTCGCCTGGCCCTGGCCGCGCCCGTCCTGCTCCTGACCTGCGCCCTGCGCTACGGTCGCGCATGGCAACTCCAGCCACGGGACGTCGGCGTGGCCGCGCTGCTTGGCGCGCTGATGGCGGGCTACCAGGTGGCCTACTTTAGCGCGATCAGCTACGTGGGTGTGACCATCGCGGTGCTCGTCACGCTGTGCA
>SFCB01000215.1 GCA_004367505.1 Chloroflexi bacterium OHK40
GGCCTGGGGCTGCTGGCCGCCGCATGCCGCAAGCAGCATGGCGAGGGCGCCGGCCAGCACCGTGAGCATCTGACGCTTCATGGGTCTCCCTATTGCTCTCAGCGACGCCCTTGCTCCGAACCACTTCCGGACCAGGCGCCGCGGCGAACCGTGGTTGAGTTTCGTCTGTAAAGCGTTACCCTCAGCTACGGGCGCTGCACCGCGGCACACACGGCCGATTAGCTGACATTTTTGCTGCTTGTTACGCTGGGATTAGCCTGGATTGTACCACAGGCTCCCATCACGCGCAACGTTTCGGGTGGCGCTCTGGCGCTGTTTTCAGGTGTCCTGACCTGGAAGGCGGGCAGGTTCAGGCCGGTGGTCCCCACGGCTCCATGCGGATCAGGGCGGCACAGAGGGCCGCGACGTCGCCGATCTGCTCGCCGAGGGCGGCCGGCACGATCCGGGCGCGGGCCGCCACGTGCGGCAGGGCCTCGGCGTCGAGGGCGCGGCGCGCGCCGGGGATGAGCAGATCGCCCAGGCGCACCCCGAGCGCCCCGAGCACCACCAGGTCGGGCGCAAACAGATCGCAGAGCAGGGCGATCCCTTCGCCCAGGCGCCAGGCGCTCTCATCGAACACGGCCAGGGCCTCGGTGTCGCCCGCGCGGGCCAGGCTGGCGAGTTCGGGCAGGGGAAGCCGCGCGAAGCGGGCCGGGTAGCGCTCGGCGGCGAGGGCGGCCATGCCGGTACCGCTGCAGAAGCTCTCCCAGGCGCCGCGTTTTCCGAAGACGAGGGGGCCATCGGAGGCCAGGCGCCAGTGGCCGGCCTCGGCCGATCGCCCGCTGCGGTGGTGCAGCACGTGGCCCCCACTGATGATCCCGGCGCCGATGCCCGTCCCCATGGTCAGAAAGATCAGGTCGTTCACATAGGTGCCGGAGCCGAGCCGGCCCGCGCCGAAGCGCCACTCGGCGATCGCGCCGGCTCGGGCATCGTGCTCGATAAAGACGGGAGCCTGGAGCTGCGCTTCGAGCAGATCCCGGAGTGGCACGTGATGCCAGCCCGGCAGGTGGGGCGGGCCAAGGATCAGCCCCGCTTCGCCGTCCATCGGGCCGCCGATGGAGACGCCCACCGCTTCCGGGTGCAGGCCGCCGGCGTCTTCCAGCAGGGCGCGGGCCTCGGCCACGATCCGCGCGATCATGCCTTCCGGCCCGAGCTCTAGCGGTGAGGCCATGGCTCGGCGCGCGAGCACCCGGCCCTCCCGATCGCCGAGGAGCACTGCCGTCTTTGTGCCGCCGATATCCAGGCCGAGGATCAGGCCAGCTTGAGGGAAGGTTGGCATTGCTACGCTCCAGAGCTCTAGGAGCCAGCGCTCCACGCAAACGGGATCAGGGGCACTCACCAGGCCCCGCGTCCACGCGAGCGTTGGGCAGCTACCTGGCGGCCCCGCCATACCCCAGTTGCGCGCTACAGATCGCGGCGGCCTGGCGCACCAGGGGGCCGAACGCCAGCGCGCGCTCGGCGCTCAGGCGTGTGGCCGGACCGGAGATACTGAGCGCCGCTACACAGGCGCCACTGTGGTCGAAGATCGGCGCCGCGACGCAGCGCACGCCCAGCTCGTGCTCCTCGTTGTCCAGGGCGAAGCCGCGCTGGCGCGTCTCCTCCAGTTCGCGCCGGAGTTGCTCGGGCGTGGTGATGGTATGCGTGGTATGGGGCTCCAGCCTGGTGGCCGCGAGGTAGGCCTCCAGCTGGCCAGCGGGCAGGGACGCCAGGATGGCTTTGCCCCCGCCGGTGCAGTAGAGCGGCGCGTGCTGGCCCACCTCGGTGAACATGCGCACCGTTTGCTGGCTCACCACCTGCTCCACGTAGACAACCGCGCTACCACGCCGGAGCAGCAGGTTGCTCGTCTCGCCGGTGGCGGCGGTGAGCTCGCGCAGGGCCTCGCGCCCGATCCGCCGCAGGTCGAAGCGCTGGTTGTTGGCGGCGCGGGCCGCCACCTCCAGGAGGCGTGGCCCGGGGCCGTAGTGGCGCGTGGCTTTGTTCTGTACGGCGTAGCCACGGGCGAGGAGTGTGCCGAGCAGACGATGAACGGTGCCGAGAGGGAGGCCCACTCGTTCGCAGACTTCCGAGAGGCTCACTTCGTCGTCGCTGCTGGCGATCACCTCCAGCACGTCGAGGGTGCGCTCAACCGATTGAACCATGCGGATTCCAGAATGCGAAATCGACTTCCATCGGGGTGTGTGCACTATACCGCTGCCGCCGGGGGGGCGTCAATGGTGTGCACCGCCCGGATCAGGGCTAGCGCGCCAGCAGCGCCTGCGCGCGTCCCCCATCACGCCCGGCGACGGACACTGCGGGCTCGGGGGCCGCGAAGCCGGCCTGCGCCGGCTGCCAACGGGGGCGCGGGATGGGCGGTTCGTGCCGGATGGTTCGCCGAGGCTGGTTGGGCGTCTGGTCTTGACAGCCGCGCCGGTGCGGCATACGCTGGTGCTGTTCGTCTCGTAGCGATAGAAAGCTCATGCCCCGATGCCGTATGCTCCCTACGCCCCCACACGCCCCCGACTGCACTTCACGCCGCTCGAAGGATGGCTGAACGATCCTAACGGCCTGGTCTTTCTCGACGGCGAGTACCACCTCTTTTACCAGCACTACCCCCACGCCCTTGTCTGGGGTCCGATGCACTGGGGCCATGCCGTGAGCTGCGACCTGGTGCACTGGGAGCACCTGCCGATCGCCCTCTCCCCCGACGAGTTGGGCACAATCTACTCGGGCAGCGCCGTTGTGGATGGTGCCAACAGCGCCGGCTTCGGCGACGGGGCACTCGTGGCGATCTTCACTCACCACCGGCCTGGGGACGAAGTCCAGAGTCTGGCCTTTAGCACTGATAAGGGTCGCACCTGGGCGCTGGATGCGGCGAACCCGGTGCTGGTTCCACCCACGCCGCTCGCTGACTTCCGCGATCCCCGTGTGCTCTGGTTCGAGGGCCCGGGTGGTGGCCACTGGGTGATGGCCCTCGCCGCCGGACAGGAGATTCGCTTCTACACGTCGCCCGATCTGCGGCGCTGGTCGTGGGCCAGCAGCTTCGGCGCGGGCCACGGCAGCCACGCCGGTACCTGGGAGTGCCCCGAACTGCTCTTCCTGCCCGTCGATGGTGGGCCGGAGCACCGCTGGGTGCTCGCTGTCAGTGTTACCAGGGGGGCTCCCGCGGGTAGCTCGGGGCTACAGTATTTCGTCGGCGATTTCGACGGCGAGCGCTTTTCGAGCTCTGAGCCACCCGCTACCGTGCGTTGGGCTGACGCCGGCGCCGACTTTTACGCTGCCCAGGCATGGCAGCACGCGCCTGGCGGGCGGAAGATCTGGCTGGCCTGGATGAACAACTGGGCGTATGCCCGGGAGACCCCGGCGAGCACCTGGCGCGGGATGATGAGCGTGCCGCGCGAGCTGGCGCTCACGCGCGATGCAGCGGGCCTCCACCTTGTTCAGCGCCTCCCCGCCGAGCTCACGGCCACCTGGCCTACCCCACGGCGCCTCGGCGGCCTGATCGTCGCGCCTGGCGTTCGCCCGCTCGCCGAACCCGGTGGCGAGACCTTGCTGATCGAGGCGACCCTCGGGCTGGACGACTCGACCGCGCGGCGGCTCGGGCTCCACGTGTGCGCTGGCCCGGATGGGGCGGTGACCGTGGGCTACGACCAGACGGCGGGGACGCTGTTCGTCGAGTGCCCGCAGCGGTGGCGACCGATGGCGCCCGAAGCGCTGGCCCAGCAGGTCCCGTTGCGCCCGGAGGAAGGCCTGCTGCGGCTCCAGGTACTAGTGGACACCGCCTCCGTCGAGGTCTTTGCCGGCGATGGGCGCGTTGTGCTGACCAACCAGGTCTTCCCCCACCCTGGCCATGGTGGCCTGGCGCTGTTTGCGGAGGGCGGCAATGCCGCCTTCCCCGACATCGCCGTGTGGGTGCCGGGGGCGTGATCGGGCGCCCCACCGCTGGTGATTGACATCACGGAACGAGGACGCAGATCACCTGCTTCCTCCCTCGTTGCGGTTGCCATCACTGCTCGGAGCGGCGAACTCGGTCAGAATATCGCTCACAGTCGCGTCCATGGAGGTGCCCGTCACAGTGCGCCAGGCCCGATTGCGGGCGGCGAGCACGGGCCGGCCGATGGTACTGGTGAGCGCCCAGATGACGACCCATGCCGCGCCGACGACGAGGAAGGCCGGCCACCAGCCCACCCGGAAACTGAAGGCGGTGGCGCCGGCGGCGATCACGGTGCTCCAGATGCCGAGCACCCGATGGACAAATTCGCCGAGGTAGGGGATGAGCACCAGGAAGCCGAAGACGTAGGGCGCGGCGCTCAGGCCAACCAGGCGCAGCACGAGCGTAAAAGGCGGGTCGGTCGGGAAGACGAGCCGGCCAACGAGCCAGATCGCCAGCGCCCAGAAGGCGAGGCTGATCGTAAAGACGATACCGTTGAGCAGCAGACTCAGGGCGAAGCGGGCGGGCCGCACCCGGTTGACGAAGAGGATGACGCTCTGGCCGATCAGCAGGCCGACACCACCCAGGATGGCGATGGCAAGCACCACCCGGCCCGACTCCGGGTATTGCTCTACCACCTGCGCCACGCGCGGGTCGAGGGCCATCGCGCTGGTAATCCCGCGCCAGATGTAGCTCAGAAACTCCAGCATCCGCTCCTCCCTCTTGTGGCTCACACATTCGGCACAAACGGCGCGATGCTCGGGTCGTCGCCACCAACCTGGAAGGTGCGCAGCACCCAGGCTGAGGCGCCGTGCTCGAAGAACACCTCGGCGATAGCCCGCGCGGCCACTGGCGGGAGCATGGTTCGCCAACTCTGAGCCGCCCGCCCGAGTGTGCCTAGCAGGCCATCGTACTCGCCACCGCCGAGCACGGCCACGCCGTACTCCCAGTCGGCGCGGGCCGAGCCCCAGGGTACCAGCACGGCCCGTAGCTCATCCCAGATCGCCCGCAGGTCGGCCAGGCGCTGCTCCTGTCCCGGCACGGCGAGAAGCTGCTCGGCAATCCCGCCCCGGCCGCTGAGGGTGCGGCTCACAGTGCTGATGGCGGTGTAGAGCGCCTGGGCTGAGTCCTGGGCGCAGTTGTTCAGCGCGCCCACCCGGGTGCCCCCGCGCCCGTCGGCGATCCGGTAGCGGGCCGTCATCACCTCGAGCTGGGCGATGATCGTGTCCAGGGCCGAGACCTCGCGCCGGCCGAGGAGGAAGGGCCTGGTGATCGAATCGAGGCGGATGAGGATATCCTGGATGGGCCGCGCGCCCGCCCAGCCGTACTGCCGATCGCCGCTATAGCGGCTATAGTGGAGCGCGCCAGCCGTCAGGCCATCGGCGTTGTGCGCGTAGACCTGGTGGTACACGATATCGAAGGCGAGCTCATCGGCCAGGGGTTCGCGCACCACGCGGGCCTCGCCGAAGGCGAAGTGGCCCCAGTAGAGCGGCGTGCGGGCCGCGGGCTCGGCGTTGTCGCCGCCGATGCCGCCGTAGAGGTGAATGAGCAAGGCCCGCTCGCCCTCACGCCAGGACTCCCGGGCGGTGTGGGGGGTGACGCCATCGCCGCAGAGCAAGGCGGTGGTGGCATGCCCTTTTGTCGCGAAGGCGCGCCACTGCCTGGGCTTCAGGTAGGCCATACATTCCTCGGTGCGGTCGCAGTAGAGTTGCGGCTCCAGGCGCAGCAGGGCCCTTGGGGCGAGGGCGCGGACCACAAAGCGGCCAGCGGCGTCGAGCGCGCCGTAGATGTACCAGCCCTCCGGGTTGCAGGGCGAGCGCTCGATGCCGGCCGCG
The DNA here is from genome assembly GCA_004367505.1 of Chloroflexi bacterium OHK40. Taxonomy (GTDB): domain Bacteria; phylum Chloroflexota; class Chloroflexia; order Chloroflexales; family Chloroflexaceae; genus OHK40. Next base: position 5,782 of record SFCB01000215.1, read on the forward strand.
GTGCTATTGCGGGTGCCGTTGCCGTCGGGGACGACTTCGGGCAGCTGCACCTGCTCCTCGGGGCCGCTAAACGCTCTGGCGTCCCGGTCGTAATGGCGCACCAGGTAGCCATCCTCGGTGCCGCTCGGGCCAAGGAAAGTGACGAGGCCGTAGAAGCGTCCGGTGATCTCAGCCGGCATCCGCGTGATCGAGAGCACGGGCGGGCCACCGTCTGGCGGCGCCTGCTCGACGGCCATCTCGCCCTGCAGGCGCACACAGAGATCGTCGTGGGCGTGGGCGCCAGCAAGGGCCTCAAGCGGGTTCACGTGCTCGCGGCCGTCCAGGCGCTCGCCGAGCACCGTGCCCTCGGCCAGCGCCTCGCGGGCGTTCTCGTCCAGGTGAACCGAGCGCGTAGCGCCCCAGAGGCGCGCGTTGAGGTCGAGGGTTGGCGCCCAGCGCAGGCGGACCTGCGTGCCCACGAGGCTGGCGTACTCGGCAGGTGCGTGGTGCAGCTCCAGCCAGGCGCCAAGCACGGACTCCCGCTCGCCGGGCTGGGGGAGGATGAGCCGGCCGATCCAGGCGCCGATGGGCCGGTAGCGGGCCGGGTCGGGGGTGAGGCCAATCGGGTAGTATTCAGGCCGGTTGGTTGCTGCGGCTCGGTAGCGCTCGTAGTTCGACATCACGCGCTCGGTGCTTGCGCCCTTCATAGCGCCTCCTCGTGTAGGTGGTACCGATCGTATGGGGGCCTGCGCCGTCTGGAGTGCCGGCGGAACGGGCGGTAGCGCTCGCGGGGGCGCCAGAGCCGCATGCACACCGCCGGGTCACGGTGCCCAGATCCTGGCCCCAGTGTAGCCCGGTGGTGGCGAGAAGAACCTACCCAAATGATCAGGTATGGACAGAGGCGGTGGATCGCCGCGCGCGGGGGAGCGGCTTGGCCTCGCTGAGCAGCGCCCCTGGCTAGGCGCCAGAAGGGAGGAGTTGTTCTGCCAACCGGAACGTCACGCCTGCATCGTGACGAGCGCGCCTACGCGCATTCCATCCACCGGGCGCTTGTACGATCCTCCAATGAGGTTGATCCATAGTTGACAGAACCTCTAATGACACAGCGATGGACTATCGTCTATAATGGTTCCCAGCCCCTCGTGCTCACCCATCGCTTGCTCAAGCGGGAAGGCAGCTAACTGCTGGCCCTGTTCACGGGCATTACAGTGCTCCTTCGGTAGCTCGTCGACACAGCATGCCGTGTTCCTGCACGTGCGACCGAAAGGCGGTTATGGTTCCATATAGCGTGCGGACGGCTGCGGTATCGTGCTTCAGGCTCACAACCAGGACCAAAGGAGGTCGTGATGGAACGCGGAGTCGCGGTGCGGGAGACAGTCAAGGATGCCGTAGACACGATCCTCGCCTACACCGTCGGGCGGGCGGGTGGTGCCCCGGGCGTAGTGGCGATGGCGACGGACCGCTCAGGCAACTTCTACGAGGGTGCGGCCGGGGTTCGCGAGCTCGGCAAACCCCAGCCGATGACCACCGACTCGGTGATGGCGATCTTCTCAACCACCAAGGCGATCACCGGCGTCGCACTGATGCAGCTCGTCGAGGAGGGCAAAGTCAGCCTCGACGACCCGGCAGGCCGCTACGTGCCGGAGATCGACGAGATCATGGTGCTCGACGGGTTCGATGCCGAGGGTCAGCCCCGGCTGCGCGCCCCGCGATCCGCGATCACCCTGAACCAGCTGATGCTCCACACGGCGGGGTTCAGCTACGAGTTCTTCAGCCACGACGATCTCAAGTATCGCACCGCCAGAGGCATCCCCTCGATCGTCTCCAGCACCTTTGCCTCCATCCGCACCGTACTGCTCCACGATCCCGGCGAGCGTTGGACCTACGGCGTCAACATCGACTGGATAGGCAAGGTGATCGAAGCGGTGCGGGGCAAGCGGATCGGTGAGGTCTTCCGGGAACGGATCTTCGACCCGCTGGAGATGGTGGATATCGGCTTCGAGCTGACCCCTGCCATGGCGGAGCGCCGGGTGACCATCCACAGCCGCGCGCAGGACGGTAAGCTCACGCCGTTGCCGGAGCTCACACTGCCCCAGCCGCCAGAGATGGAATTAGGCGGCGGTGGTCTCTATGCCACCGTGGGCGAGTACATGAAGTTCATCCGCATGCTGCTCAACGACGGCGCTGGCCCCAATGGCCGCGTGCTCAAGCCCGAGACTGTCGAGCGGATGGCGCGGAACGGCCTGGGCCATCTGACGAGCGGCGGCTGGGAAACATCGATCCCCTCGCTCGCTAACTCCGGCGAATTCTACCCCGGCATCCGCAAGACGTGGGCGTACACCTTCCAGGTGAACGAGGAGGAGACCCCCACGGGCCGCCCGGCGGGCACACTGATGTGGGCGGGGCTCGCCAACCTCTTCTACTGGATCGACCGCAAGCATGGCATCGGTGGATTCTGGGGCTCGCAGATCCTGCCCTTCCAGGACGTGGCCTCGTACCCGGGCTTTATCGACTTCGAGGCCGCCATCTACCGCGAACTGGTGTGATTCATCAACCTTGCAGATCTGGCAAGGTCTGAGTCTGGAAACGCTCATGTCAAACCCTGTTTGATCAGGTGCACGACATTGGGTTGCGGAGGGGCCGTAGGCCCCTCCGCGCCTCCCCACCAATGCACGGTATCTAGGTCGCGGCGCTCCAGCCCTTCGCAGGCGGCGCAACCTGTTCGACACGCGACTGAGATGCGGATACAGGCGGTGTGATGATCGGGCGGGTGCGCTGGCGGCTCTGGAGGCTTTGCCGGAACGCTTTCGGGGCGAGGGGGGCGTGGCTATGCGCCCTGCGGCGCGTCAAGCGCGCCCGGGGCCAACGACCCTGTGTGGAAGGGCGCTGGCCGATCACATCGAGAGCGAGCCCTTGCGGAAGTCGCTGCGGGCCAGGCGGGCGTTGATGAGCACGGGCCGCCCGGCGCGGGCGATGGCGCGGGCCTCGGCGAGGGTCTCGTCGATCAGTTCGGGGTCGTCGAGGTGGAGCCCGGCGGCGCCGAGCCCCTCGGCGGCGCGGTGGTAGTCGCTGGGCGCCAGGGTTGTACCAACGTCGTCGCCGAGGAGCTCGATCTGGTCGCGGGCGATCTGGCCCCAGCCGCCGTCGTTGCCTACCACGGCGATCAGCGGCAGCCCGTGGCGCACGAAGGTGTCGAACTCGGCCAGGCTGTAGCCCAGGGCGCCGTCGCCGAAGAGCGCCCAGACCTCCAGTTCGGGCCGCGCGAGGCTGGCGCCAAGGGCGAACCCGGCCCCCACGCCCAGCGTCCCGAATGGCCCCGGGTCGAGCCAGCGCAGGGGCCCCCGTGGGCTCACGGTGTAGGCGGCGGTGGCCACGAAGTCTCCGCCGTCGCCCACCAGGAGCGCCTCGTCGGGCAGGGCCGCGTCGATCGCCTGGCAGAGCCGCAGCGGGTTGATCAGCGCGGTGCGCTCCTCGGCCTGGACGGCGATCGCGGCCTCGCGGGCGTCGTCGCGGGCGCGGAGCCGGGCCAGCCAGGTTGCCCAGCGGCCCGGGGCAGGCGCGGAGGCGGCCAGGTCGCGCAGGGCGCGCCCCGGGTCGCCCAGGAGTGGGATCTGCGGGCGCCGGTTGCGGTACAGGTCGGCGCGGCTGCGGTTCACGGCGATGTAGGTGGCGTCGCGGGCGATGTGGCGCCCGTAGTCCAGCCGGAAGTCGCAGGGCACCCCGGCGAGCAGCACCAGGTCGGCCTCGCGCATGGCGGCGCGGCGCTCGTGGCGGAGCAGTAGGGGGTGGCGGCGGCCAAGCAGGCCCCGGGCGCCGCCAGAGAGGTACGTCGGCACGCCGAGGCGGGCCACGGCCCGCGCGAGCTCGGCCGCCGCACTCGCCTCGAGCAGGGCCTGCGCGCCAACCAGGAGCAGCGGCCGTTCGGCCCGCGCCAGCGCCGCCGCCGCTCGGGCCAGAGCCTGTGGGTCAACAGTGGGTGGCTCAACGGTGGCAGGCGGCCCCGCCACCACCCGATCGGCACCGCCAAAGACGCGGGCGGCGTGTAGCCGCAGGTAAGCTCGGGTGGCGCCCGCCGCCAGCCCCCGCCCCCTGGCAGCGCCCAGGTACAGCTCCCGGACGGTCGCCTCGCTGTAGAGCAGGTCGATCGGGCACTCCAGAAAGACCGGCCCGGGCACCCCCGCCTGGGCCTCGCGGAAGGCCCGCTCGAGTAGTGGGATCAGCTCGGCCACCCGTCGCGCCGTTGCCGCCCACTTCACGTGCGGGCGCAGCAGCGCCATCTGGTCGATGTCCTGCAGGCTGCCGCGGCCCTTGAGCAGGGTGGCCGCCGCGCCACCCAGCAGCACCACCGGGGACTGGGCCACCTGGGCGTTCTTCACCGCAGTGATCGTGTTCGTCAGCCCCGGGCCCGCCGTGACGGCGGCCACCCCCGGGCGGCCGGTGAGGCGCGCCACGGCATCGGCCGCGAAGACGGCCGTCGCCTCATGGCGCGTATCTACCACCCGGATGCCCCGCGCCTTGCAGCCCACGAGGATGGGGGAGATATGGCCCCCGCAGAGCGTGAAGAGTTGCTCGACTCCCTGCGCGGACAGGACACTCGCGATCTGCTCGCCGCCGTGCATACTGCCTCCGCTGGATGGACGGGCCGGGCCTCCGCGCGTATCATAGCAGATCGGAGGGGATTGCCCCGGCCCGCCCTGTGGCCGCCTTCAGGGGCGGACAAGCCCCGTATTCGATTGGCGGTTTGCCGAAACCTGCCGGACGGCGTCCCCCCGATCCCGCGCTGCGAGCGAGGGCCAGGGCCTGCCCGCGCGAAAGCGGGGGCCTGCCCGCGCGAAAGCGGGGGGCTGGGTTCCCGCGTGTGCGGGAATGACACCCCGGCGCGCGTGGGTCACGCCCGCGCAGGCGGGCGTCCAGGGCGGGAGGCCCGGGGGCCTGCCCGCGCGAAAGCGGGGGGCTGCCCGCGCGAAAGCGGGGGTGCGGGCCAGCAGCTTGTCCCAACACCGTGAACTGCGATTCCAACCAGACGTTCTGTCCGCCCTTAAACTGTGGCCGCCTGGGGATGCAGCCCGTTGCCTTCTCTGGCCTGTGTCTCGCCATCGGGGCCCGTCAGTTCAGGAGATCGGCGTGAGCAAGCTCAACTCCCAGCGCTTCCTTGAGCGCCACGGGATAGCCTACGAGACGCGCACCTATACCTACGATCCCGAGCATCCGCCCGATGCGACTGCGGTGGCGGAGCAGATCGGCCTGCCGCCGGGGCAAGTCTTCAAGACTCTGGTGATCGGCGGTGCCGCCCATGGCCGGCCGCTCCTGGCGATGCTCCCCGCCGACCGGCAGCTCGATCTGAAGCGGCTCGCGGTGGCCGCCGGCCAGAAGCGCCTTGAGCTCCTGCCCCGCGCCGAGACGGAGCGCCTCACCGGCCTGAAGGTGGGCGGGATCGGGGCGCTGGCCCTCGTCGCTAAAGGCTGGCAGTGCTACCTCGACCGCGCGGCCGACCAGTACGCGACGATCTATGTGAATGCCGGGCAGCGCGGCGTGATGCTCGGCGTGCCCGTGGCCGGGCTACAGAGGGTGCTCGGGGCCATCCTGGTGGACGTGAGCGGCTAAGCATGGCCCCACCTGTGTGGTGGTTTACTCTGCGCGCCGGGAGTGGGCATCGAGCACCATGCGCACGTGTCGAGTGAGCATCGAGGGGGTAAAAGGCTTCTGGAGCGGCTGGCTGAGTACGCTGGGGGGCAGGTCGCTGGCCGTCGCCTGATCCGTGTAGCCCGACATCAGGAGCACGGCGGTTTCCGGACGCTGAGCGAGCAACTGGCTGGCGAGCAGATCGCCGGAGAGTTGCGGCATCACGATGTCGCTCAGGAGCAGATGGATGGGCCCATGAAAGCTCCGGGCCAGCGCGAGCGCCTGCATGCCATCGCTCGCAGCCAGAACGGTATAGCCCAGGGTGCCGAGAGTGCGCACCACGAGCGCCCGGATCGCCGCATCATCCTCGGCCACGAGCACAGTCTCCCAGCCCGTCGGGTCCGCTGTGGCGTGTGCTACGGGCATCGGGGCGAGCTGCTGATCGGAAACGATCGGCAGCGAGATCGTCACCGAGGTGCCACGGCCGGGTTCGCTACTCAGCGCGATCTGGCCACCGTGCTGCACAATGATGCCGTAGGAGGTGGCGAGCCCCAGCCCCGTTCCCTTGCCGGGCGCCTTGGTGGTGAAGAAGGGCTCGAAGGCCCGCGCCTGCACCTCTGGCGGCATCCCGTGGCCAGTATCGTGCACGGTGAGCACCACCGACGCCGGTGCCTCCGCCTCGTCCGCGCGGGTTATAGTCTCGATGGTGATCCGGCCGCCCCGGGGCATGGCATCCCGGGCGTTGATCACCAGGTTCACCAACACCTGCTCGATCTGGCTGGCGTCTGCGCGCACAATGGACTGCCGGGCCAATGGCCGGATCACCAGTTCGATATGCTCACCGATCAGGCGGCGCAGCATGCGATGGACATCCATCACCAGGGTGTTGAGATCGAGCAGCTCCGGCGCCATACTCTGCTTGCGGGCGAAGGTGAGTAGCTGGCGAGTGAGGTTGCTCGCTTGTGTCGCCGCCCGTTCGATCTCGCGCAGATCATGCTGGACCGGGTGGTCGGGCGCGAGGCTGCCTGCGGCGAAGCTGGCGTAGCCGCTGATGACCGTGAGCATGTTGTTGAAGTCGTGGGCCACCCCGCCGGCGAGTTGGCCAACGCTCTCCAGCCGCTGGGCGTGAATCAGCTGGGCTTCCAGTGCCTTCCGATCGGTCAGGTCGCTGGCAACGCGCACGCTACCCATCCGCTCACCGTGATTGTTGGTGATCGGCGAGTCATTCACCAGCACCGGCAGATGGGCGCCATCCCGCCGGCGCAGCTGCAACTCCACAGGGCCAGCAGCGCCCAGGCGTGGCTGCTGCACAATCGTGTTAGGATCAAGGGGCGTCGATTCGGTCGGGGCCAGCTCCTCGAGCAGGCGACCGATGGCCTCACCGGAGCTCCAGCCGAGCAGGCGCTCAGCGGCGCGGTTCCAGTAGGTGACCCGCCCCTCCTGGCTGGTGGCGATCACCGCCTGGCCGACCACGTCGAGCAGGTGGGCCTGAAAGCGTACAGCCCCATCAGCGCGGGCCCAATCTAGCGCGGCGGCGATCAGGTTGGCGGCGGCCTGCAGGAAGAGGCTGTCGTCATCGGTGAAGCGATGATGCCGGGTGGTATGGACATTCAGCACCCCGAGCGGCTCCGTTGCGCCGCGTACAGCGACACTCAAGCTACTCACAACCCCGTGGGCGATAAGCAGCGTCGATGGACTGAAGCGTTCGTCGCGCGCCAGGTGTTCGACCTTCACAGGGCCGTCGCTGAGTAATGTATACCCGGAAAGTGAGTTCCGGCCACTCTCAACGAGCGTCGATCCCACGGCGCCCGGGGCCCAGCCCACCCCGGCCCGCAGCAGCAGCGCGTCGCCGCCCGGAAGCAGTTGCTTGAAGGCGCAGAGATCGACCGCCAGGGTGCGGGCCACCTCTTCCACCACCAGTTGCGGAAAGACCGTGGGGTTGCGCTCGCCCAGGGCCCGCTGACCGAGCCGCGCTATCACCTCCTGCTGGCGCGCCTTTGTGGCCAGGGCCTGCTCAATCTCCTTCTGCTCGCTGATCTCGGTGTAGAGGATCACTGCCCCCGGCGCGCCATTGCTCATCGCGGTGACCGCCATCGTGTACCAGTGGTGGCCGTTCACCGAGGTGCAGGGGTATTCGAGGTGAAAGGCCGGCAGCGTGCCGGCGAGCACCTGCTCCACGCCCGTGAGTGCCTGTTGCGCCCAGACGTTCCCGGCCATGGCGGCCCGCCGACACTCAGCGAGGTAGTTGGCCCCGACCCCGATAGCATCCGGATTGGCGCCATGCTCGCGGCCAAACTGCTCCCAGGACTCGTTGACCGCGATGATTGTGCCGTGGCTGTCGATTGCCACCAGGTGCTGGGAGAGTGAGCGTAGCACGCCGCGCAACAATGCCGTGTGATGGCGGGCGGCCTCCTCGGCGGCGCGCCGCTCGCTGAGCGTGTGAAAGTGGTGGCGCGCCAGCGCCTCGATCCGCGCCGTCAGTTCGGCGGGTGCGAGCGGCAGGTGAAGGATCTCGTCGAAGCCCGCCCGTGCCCATTTCGGGAAGCGCGCGCCGGGGGAGAGGAGCAAGACGATCGGAGGCGGGCCCAACCCCGTCCGCAGGCGCAGCTCGCGCAGCTCGTGAGCGTAGGTCCGCGCAGCCAGGGTATCGGTGATTACCAGGCTCACCTGCTGCCAGCGAGCGCTATGAATCCCCTCGCCGGCCAGGCCGATCACCTGAAAGCCCAGCGACTCGATCACGGTCGCGAGCTGTGCATCGGCGTCACTGCGCATGAGTAACAGGCCGGCGGTGTGCCCGGCCCCGGGGGGAGGGCGGGCCGGCGGCGGGCCGTGAGGCACGCTCATTCGATTGCTTCCGTCGATGCTCCCGAGCCCGAGGGGGAGCGGACACGTCTTGCCAGGCTCAGGAACACGTTCACTGCGGTGTGCGGGTACGGCGGCGAGCGGCCCCACGGGCCGTACACGGGGCAAAAACAACCGGTCATCACCCGGTCCCACGCCCCGCGTTTTCCACAGCACATGTTCCGTACTATTGTACTCCATGTCCTCTGATACCACTGGTGCCTGTGCGTATTGGAAGCACAGCGAAACCAGGCACCGAGAATCAGTCAGCGCCGTGTGGCAACCCGGGGCTGACGGCGCCACGCAGCGCGGAGTTTCTTTGAGGGCGAAAGTGGGGGCGGTTGCGCCGGGGCTTGACACCCGCCTTCCCCTGGAATATAATGAATGTACGTTCATTCAAAGGAAGTCCATGTCTCCCCGAACCGCCGAGCAAAATCAGGCCTTGCGGGAAGAGAGCCGGGCGCGGATCATCGCGGCGGCGCTCCGGCTCTTTGGCACCCACGGCTACGAGCGCACCACCGTGCGCATGATCGCTGAGGAGGCCGGCGTGGCCCAGGGGCTGATGTACCAGCACTTTGCCGGGAAGGAAGAGTTGCTGCGGGCCATCTTTCAGCAGAGCATCCAGGATGTGTATACCTCCTTTGCCGAGGCCGATGCCGGCGACCCTGGCGAGCCGCCGGTGGCCCGGATCATCCGCGCCGCCTTCGCCGTGCTCCAGCGCCGGCTCGACTTCTGGCGCCTCTCGTACGGCGTACGCATGCAGCAGTCAGTGCTCGAGGCGCTCGGAGGTGCGGTGCCCGACTGGTCACAGACCATTCGCGCAACGCTGGAGCGAGCTCTGCGGGCTGCCGGCGCTCCCCGGCCAGAGGTGGAGGCGGCCATCCTCTTCGCCACGATCGACGGCGTGGCACAGCACTATGTGCTCGACCCTGCACACTACCCGCTCGATGCGGTAGTCGAGGCTCTCGTGGAGCGGTATAGCGCGCCGGGGGCCTGATCGGCGCGCCACCGATCGCGCCCTGGCATCACACTGGAGGCTTGCATGCAACCGCCCTGGCTTGACCGCGCGGCTTACCCGTTTGTGTCGCACGCGCTGGATGTCGATGGCGGCGCGATGCATTACATCGACGAAGGCGTGGGCGAACCGATCCTGTTTGTGCACGGTACGCCCACCTGGTCGTTCCTCTACCGGCACCTCATCCAGGCCCTCCGGACGGAGTACCGCTGCATCGCGCCGGACCACATCGGTTTCGGGCTCTCCGCCAAGCCGCCCGGCTGGGGTTATCGCTTCGCCGACCACGGGGCCAACCTGGCTACCCTGATCGAGCGCCTGGGGCTGGGGCGCTTCACCCTGGTGGCCCATGATCTGGGAGGTCCGATCGCGCTAAGCTACGCGCTCGATCATCCGGAGCAGGTGGCCCGGCTGGTGCTCTTCAATACCTTCATGTGGCCGCTCGAAGGGGCCTTTGCGGTGCCGGCAGTGGGGAAACTCTTCGGCGGGCCGATCGGGCGCTTCCTCTACCTGCGGCTCAACGCTTCGGCCCGCGCGCTCCTTCCCATGGTCTACGGTGATCGTCGTAAGCTCACGCCACAGATCCACCGGCAGTATCTTGCGCCCTTTCCGCGCCCCGCCGACCGCCACGGCATGTACGCCTTCGCCCAGCAGATGGCCGCCGGCGCCCCCTGGTGCGCCGGGCTCTGGGAGCGCCGCGCGGCCCTTACCAGGATCCCCACCCGGCTGATCTGGGGCATGCGGGACCCGGCGTTCGGCCCGGCCTACCTGGACCGCTGGCGCGAGTTGCTGCCGGAGGCCGAGGTGCTGGAGCTCCCCGGCGCGGGCCACCTGGTTCAGGAGGAGGCGCCCACGGAGGCGCTCAGCGTGCTGCGACACTTTCTGGCGGCTGTGCCCGTCTGACGTGGAAGCGGGGGCGGGCCATCCATCCCCGCCTCCATTCAGCGCCGTAGCAGAGGCAGGGCGCTGCTCGAACCCCCGACGATCAGGCGTAGCGTGAGGGTCCGGGTGTAGCCGCCGCCACTGGCCGTGAGCGGCACACTGTAGACCACGCCGGGCTGTAGTGGCCCTGGGGGGTGCTGATCGGTCATTGTCACCGTGGCCTGCCCCGGGGCTGTCAGGCTCGCTGGCGTGAGGCTAACGCCTGGCAGGGGCGCCGGGCCGCTCACGGTGCCGAGCTCCAGGGTGACGGGCCCGCTGAAGCCGCCGATCTCGACGGTGAAGCTGGCGGCAGTGCCGGGTTCCACCTGCTGGGAGGCGCGGGTGCTCCGCAGCGAGAGCACCGGCTGCGGCTCGGGGGCCAGGCCGGTGCGCCCGTAGTTGCCGCGACCGGTGCCCCAGAGCACGCGCGCTCCCGCGCTGCCCGGCAGATCGTAGGCCACGGCCCCGCTATGGCTCGTACCCACAACCACCTCCAGGTCGGCGTCGGCGTCGAGGTTGGCGATGGTTGGCGCGCCAAGGCCACCGTTCCAGTTCGCGCCCGCCCCCGGGGCCGGCAGGTTCACGGCGTAGAGCTGATGGCCCTGCCAGTCGAGCACGTGGAGCTGGCCTACGAGGCCGGAGCCTTTCTGAGGCCAGGAGGTGAAGAGCACTTCGGCCTTGCCGTCGCTGTCGAGGTCGGCAACCACGGGCTCGGAGGCGAAGCGGATGCCCGAGCCGGGGACATCGAAGGGCCAGGCGCCGCGCCGGCTCTTGTCGAGCCAGTAGGCGTGAAGGCGCCCATCGTAGGACGGGTAGAGGATCTCTTGCTCCCCGTCGCCGTCGAGGTCAGCCACCACGGCATTGACAACGGCTGACTCGATCAGGTTGTAGTCTGGGTGAGGGGGCCACTGCCGGGGGCGGGTGCGGGCAGGCTGGTCCAGTCGTAGCCGCTCCCGGCCCAGCGGGTGCGGTCGGCCTTGAGCACCCAGGGGAGGTAGTAGAGATCGCCGTCGGGGTCGCCGATCGCGCAGTTGTAGACATCGCCGGGGACGATCAATTCGAGACTGCCATCGCCGTCGAGGTCGGCGATGGCGGGGGCGGCGTTGGCGAAGTTTGGGCGGTGCTCGCTGCCACAGTTGGCGTAGCCGCGCAGATCGACCGCGTGATCGACGTGTACCCCCACCTGGCTCCAGACCTTACCGGGGCCGTAGATCGGGCTGGCAGGCAGCTGGTCGCCGTCGGGGTCCAGGGCGGTGATGTAGTGCGTGTCGGTGGGGACGAACAGCTCCTTGCGGCCGTCGCCGTCCATGTCGGCGATGGCGAGGTTCTCGTTATACATCCCCCAGCCGTAGCCGGCCTCGCCATCGCGCCGGGCCGGCCAGCCCGGACGCTGGGCGCCAGTGTGCTCATAGACATGGACCTGGCGCGTCGCGCGGCCTGCGGCGAGCCCGACGATCAGTTCCTTGTCGCCGTCCTGCTCCAGGTCGTCGATGGCGAGGGTGCGGATCTCGCCGGTGCCGAAGGGGTTGCGGCTCCAGAGGGCCGTGCCGACCGCCGAGTAGACGGTGAGCTGGTCGCCACCACGGCCCACGGCGATCTCGAGGGTCCCGTTGCCATCCAGGTCGGCCACGGCGATAGCGGGCCAGATGCGCTGTCCGGCGGGCGCGCTCCAGCGCACGCTCCCGTCGGCGCCGTTGAGGGCGAAGAGGTCGTAGCCGCCCCAGATCACCTCAGCGGAACCGTCGCCGTCGAGGTCGGCCACGGCTGGCGAGGCGTACCAGCCCGTCTCGCAGTAGTGAGGCGGGGTGGCGCAGCCGCCATACTGCCATTTGAGCGTCGGGGCGGCCACGGTGGTCAGGGCGGTGGGGCTGGCGGGCGCGGCCTGGACCGGGGGCAGCGCTGCGCTGAGCGCAAGGGCAACGAGTGCGAGGATCTGCGGGGGGCGTGTACGCACGACCTGACCTCCTGTGCCGGGTTGCTTGCAGACAGGCCATATGATCAAGGCGGGCGCCAGCCGGGGCAATGGCCCTTCTGTCCCCTCCGAGTCCTGAACGTACGTAAGGATATGCAAACGCCACGCCCCGAACCCGGCGGCCCCCCACGTGAGGCCGGAGGCTGCGAGATGGCCGTGGGGCCATCCGGGCGCAACTCGTGCTATGATGCCCACGCCCGATCCACGCGCCGCCTACAGGGAACGCCAATGCAGCCTCTGACCCGCCTCGCATCCGCGTTGTTGATCCTGGGCCTGGCCGCCTGTAGTGGGCCGACGGCGGAGGTACCGGGTCCAACGCCGATCATGACACCTGGCGTGGCGCTCCAGCGGGACAGCCCCATGCCCCCGGCCCCATCTCCCCTCGCAACCGCCACGGTCGAAGCGGCGCCCAGTGCCACGGCGGCACCCCCATCGCCCACGGCGGCGCCCAGTGCCACGGCGGCACCCCCATCGCCCACGGCGGAGCCCTACCCGGATCTGGCCCAGTACACCATCGAGGGGCTACGGGCCCGCAGCTACGGCGAGGGCACGATCGAGATCGTGCGGGTGCTGGAGGAGCGGGCCGAGTTTACCCGCTACCTGATCGCCTACCCGAGCGACGGCCTGCGCATCACCGGGATGCTCAACCGTCCCCGGGGCGACGGCCCCTTCCCGGTGGTGATCCTCAACCACGGCTACTACCCGCTCGATGCCTACGTTACGGGCAACGGCACGCAGCGCGCCGCCGACTACCTCGCCGCGCGGGGCTTCCTCACCCTCTCACCGGACTTCCGCAGCCACGCCGGCTCCGACGACGCCCCCAATGTCTTCCGCGCGGGCCATGTGATCGATACGCTGAACCTCATCCCCCTGGCGCAGGCGCTCCCCGAGGCCCTTCCCGGGAAGGTGCTGATGTGGGGCCACAGCAACGGCGGCGCGATCACGGCCAAGGCGATCGCCGTGAGCGATGAGATCGCCGCAGCCCTGATCTACGCCCCGGCCTCTTCCAACATCGTTGAAGATTACCAGTTCCGCGTCGAGCGCTGGGCCCGCCGCGCCGGACAGCCCCCCGGTCGCCGACAGGGCGTGATCGACCGCCTGGAGATTGAGTTCCCCGTCACGCCTGACCAGGCGCCCGACCTCTACGCGCGCCTCTCGCCGCTCGGTGCCGCCCAGTACGTGAGCGCTCGCGTGCTGATCATCTGGGGCGACCAGGACGAGACGGTGCCGCGTAAGTGGCCCGAGGATCTCTACCGTGCCCTGCGCGATGCCGGGAAGGACGTAGCCTTTGAGGTCTTCCCCGGCCAGCCCCACTCCTTCGACGCTGAGGGCAATGCCCGCTACCTGCCCATGATGGAGGCGTTCTTCCGGGAGACCCTGGGGGGGACGTCGCGCTAGCATGCTCCTCGATGCCCACACCCACCTCGACCACTACCAGCCTGACGAGTTGGATGCGGCCCTCAGCGAGATCGCCGCGCTCCAGATGCTCACGGTGGCGGTGGCGATGGACCCTGCGAGCTACACGCGCACCCGGGCCATCGCCACACGAAGCCCGCTCATCGTGCCGTGCTTTGGCATTCACCCCTGGGAGGCCCATCGCTACGCGCACGACCTCACCGCGCTGCGGCCCCTCGTCGCCGCCAGCCCGATGCTTGGTGAGGTTGGGCTTGACTACGTCTGGGATGAGCACCCCGCCCACTACCCGGCGCAGCGCGCGGTGCTCGCCGCCCTCCTCGAGCAGGCCGCCGCCGAGGACAAAGTTGTGAACCTGCACACCAAAGGCGCCGAGCACGACGTGCTCGCCATGCTTCAGCGCTTCGGGGTCCGGCGGGCGATCGTACACTGGTACTCCGGCCCGCGCGACGCATTCGAGGCCCTGGTTGCCCACGGGTGCTTCTTCACCTTCGGAGTCGAGACACCGGCGAGCCCCGCGATCCAGGAGTTGGCGCGCGATGTGCCGCTCGACCGCCTGCTCAGCGAGACCGACGGGCCGGGCGGGCTGCGCTGGCTCACTGGCGAAGTGGGCATGCCCCGCCACGTGCTCGATGTGCTCCGCACCCTCGCCGACCTGCGCGGGCTCAGCGTGGCGGCGATCACGGCGGCGATCGCGGCCAACTGGCGGCGGCTCTGCGCCGGTGACGCCCGGCTCGCGCCCTGGGTGGGTTAGCCCGGGGTTTCGGATGCCCCGGTGGGCCAGCAGGACGCTCCCCTCGCAACCTAACGTCGTGGAGCCGATCAAACAGGGTGAATGGGCTAGTAGTCCGATACCGAAACGTTGACGGATGCGGCGGGAGAGGGCGTGGGAGGGCAAAGCCCTCCCCGCAAGAAATGATCCATACCATGTTGCTCGACCACTAGCTTCCCCGGTAGGTGCTGTACGCCCAGGGGGAGACCAGCAGTGGCACGTGGTAGTGGGCGGTCGGGTCGGCGATGGCGAAGCGTACCGGCACCAGATCGAGGAAGGGCGGTTCGGGCAGGGCCACAGCGCGGGCCGCGAAGTACGCGCCCACGTGGAAGCGCAGTTCGTAGTGGCCCGGCAGGAGCGCCGTGCCCGCGAGCAGTGGCCCATTGCCGCGCCCGTCGGCGTTGGTGACGATCGCGGCCACGCGCTTCCAGCGTGGGCCTGACTGCCGGTAGAGCTCGACGGTCATGCCGGCGGCGGGGGTGCCACCGTGGATGTCGAGCACGTGGGTGGTGAGCCGTCCCATGGTGGGCTCCCGTGGCGCGTGTCAGCCGGTGGCCAGTTGCCGCTCGCGGTACCAGTACTGGTAGCGGGTGGTAAAGCCCAGCCGCTCGTAGAGGCGTAAGGCGGGCGCGTTGGCGCTGAAGACCTGCAGATAGGCGCGGTTCGCACCACGGGCCTGCGCCCACGCCGCCAGATCGCCCAGGGCGACCGCCGCCAGCCCGCGCCCGCGGAAGGCGGGGCGGGTGGCCACGCTGAAGATCCCGAGCCAGCCGCGCTCTACCACGCCGAGCGCCACCGCGGCCAGTGCGCCATCGACCGCCACGGCGGCGAATCCGGCCGGCGGGCCGATGCGCTGGAGCATCTCGCGGCGGGCGGCGATCTTGACCGGGCTTGTCTCGCCCTCGCCCTCCACGTAGGCGGCGAGCCAGGCCTCGTCGAACTGCTCGGTCACCCGGGCCATCCCGACCGCTGCCTTGAGCATTGGGTCGAGGTAGCCCGTCTGCACGAGGGTTGGCGCGCTCGCGCTGTAGCCGCGCGCGGCAAGTTCGGCATCCAGGCTGGCCGGCTGGCTGGCCGGGCAGAGCTGAAAGCGGGCCAGGGCGCCGCGCCGCCCGTAGAAGGCCTCGGCCTCCGCAAGCCTGGCCTCCAGGCTCAGCACGCCGCCCTCGCGAGCTGCCAGGACGGAGTTGGCGCGTCGCGTCACCCCCAGATTGAAGCGTAGCCGCCAGCCGTCGAGCTCCTGGCTCACGGCGGCGGGAACGGCGTTGGCGGCGAGTTCCTCGATCAGTGTGATCTCGTCCATCTCAGTCTCTTGGTCGCGATCGGTGGCGCGTGGGCGCCAGGCCGCCCGCTACGGCACCAGCGTCACCTCCAGCTCGTAGGCCCCCGTGGCCGGGTCGCTTGTGTCGCCCACCTGGATGGTGTACCGTCCGCCCTGGCGCAGCACCTGAGCGCCGAGGTTGCCACAGCCGAGGCACTGCTCCGCCACGATGCCGCCGTTCCCATCGAGCAGCCGCAGCTCGATCTGCTCCATCCCGGCATCGTAGCGTATCGTGGTGACGAACATTTGCGCGCCGGGGCTAGCCTCGAAGCTGTAGCGCTGCACGGCGCCGGGCTTGCTGATCTGGCCCGCGCCCGTGGCCGGCTGGTCCATACCGACTTGGAAGGGCAGTGCGACATCGAAGGCCTCGGGCGGTGGGACCGCGCTCACCCGCACCTCGTAGGCCCCCGTGGGCGGGTCGCTGTCGTCGCCCACCTCAAGGGTGTAAGGCCCGCCCTGCCGGAGCGTTTGTACGCCGAGGTTGCCGCAGCCAAGGCAGGTGCTGGCCACCTCATCGCCATTGGCGTCCAGCAGCCGCAGCTCGATCTGCTCCATCCCGGGGTCATAGGCAGCCGTCTGTACGAAGATCTGGTCGTTCGCGGCGGCATCGAAGGTGTAGCGCTGCTTGGCGCCGGGCAGGCTGATCAGGCCGGCGCCGGGGGCCGGGCTGCCCGCGCTGATGCGCGCGTCGAGGGCGATCGGGAAGCTGGCTGATTCGGGGACAAGGTTGAGGCGGAGCTCGTAGACCCCCGTGGCCGGGTCGGTGTCGTCGCCCACGATCAGGGTATAGGTCCCGCCCTGCCGGAGCGTCTGCACGCCGAGGTTGCCGCAGCCAAGGCAGGTGCTGGCCACCTCATCGCCATTGGCGTCCAGCAGCCGCAGTTCGATCTGCTCCATTCCGGGGTCGTAGGCGGCGGTTTGCACGAAGATCTGAGCGTTCGCGGCGGCATCGAAGCGGTAGGCCACCTGCTGTCCTGGCGCGTCGATCGCGCCCTCCAGGCGCAGCACCTCCTCGCGTACCGCAATCGGCGTGGCCTCGCGGAGGTCGGCGGTGGGCGCGCTGGGCGCGGTGGGGCTCAGCCCGGGGCGGATGTCGCCCAGGCCGGAGCTCACCCTGTCACCCAGCAGCATCCAGGCGCCGGCACTTGCGAGCAGCACGAGCAGGGCGGCCATGCCGAGACAGGTGAGGGCCAGAGGTGGGCCACGGCGCTCAGGCCCGGGTACGGCGCGCGGGATGGCCAGGGGCTCCTGGCGTGGCGGCTCAGGAGGGGCGGGCGGCGGGTCGGCACGCCTGGGCGCAACCTCGGGCGTGGGCGGATGGCGGGCGACCACGGTGGGGCCGGTGGCAGCCTGTACGGCGGGCGCGTTGGCGGCGGCCAGCTGCAGGGCGCGGCGCATTGCCTGCGCGCTGCCGAAGCGCTCTCCGGTGCGCAGGGCCATGGCCTGAGTGAGGACGGCGCTCACGGGTGGGGAGATAGCGGGGTTCAGCGCGTCGGCGGGGCGCAGCGGGTCGGGCAGGCCATTAAGGCGCGCCTGCGCCCGGGTGAGCGTATCGGCGGGGGGCTGGCCGGTGGCCAGGTGGTAGAGTGAGGCGCCGAGGCTATAGAGATCGGAACCGGGGCCCGTGCCGGTGCCCTGGATCTGCTCCAGCGGGGCGTACTGTGGCGTGTAGCCAAAGAGGCTGGGGCTCTCGCTGCTCGCCCGGGTGGGCAGCGCGGCGCTGCCTTTGGCCAGGCCGAAGTCGAGCAGCACGATCTGGCCCTGCGGGGTGAGCTTCAGATTCTGGGGCTTAATATCCCGGTGAATCACCGGGGGCTGCTGGCGGTGCAGATAGTCGAGGGCGTCGAGCAGTTGGTCGGCCCATGTAAGCACCTCTGCCAGGGGGAAGGGCGCGCTACGGGCGGCGAGGGCGGCGGCAAGATCGGGCCCGGGGATGAACTCCATCACCAGAAACTGACCCTCAGGCGTCACAAAGTGGTCGATCACCCGGGGGAGGGAGGGATGGCGCAGGCCAGCAAGGATCTGCGCTTCGCGCTCGAAGGCCCGGCTGAGCATCGTGCCGGAGACCATCGTCTGTTTGAGGGCCACCGGGTTGCGCAGGCGCTCATCGATGGCCTGGTAGACCGCGCCCATCCCGCCCTGGCCAATCAGGGCAACCACCCGGTAGCGGTCATTGAGCAGGGTTTCGGGTTGGAGCATAGCGGTTACGGGCGCGACGACTCGCGCTGCGCCATACAAGCAAGGCGGTTCGCTCGAGCGGGCAGGAGCCCGGCGCGCTGCGCCACGCCGTGCGCGGGGGATGCCAGCCGCGGCTCAAGCGCTGACGACATCCAGCAGGCGCAGCCAGGCGATCCTGGCGATCTCCTCGAGGGCCGTGCGGATCTCGGCATCGCGGGAGTTGGCCAGGCGCCTGTGGAAGGCGGCGAGGATGGCCTCCTTCTGATGCTCGCGGGCGCAGATCACGAAGGGGAAGCCAAAGCGGGCGCGGTAGGCCTCGTTGGCGGCGGTGAAGCGGGCAAGCTCCTCGGCGCTGAGGGCGGTAAGGCCGGCGGCTGCTTGCTCGTGGGCCGACTCGGCGGTGAGCTCACCGGCCAGGGCCACGCGGCCCGCCAGGTCGGGGTGGGCGCGGATGAGGGCGAGTTGCCGCTCCTCACCAGCCGCGTCGACGGCGGCTACCATGGCTGCGTGAAGCGCGGCGAGGCTCGCAAAGGGGCGGCGCTCCCAGGCAGCCTCGGCCACCCACGGCGAGCGCTCGAAGACATGGCCCACGGTGGCTACGAAAGCATCGCGCCCGAGGGCGTTGAGCTGCGTCAGGCTGGTTGGCTCGGGCATAGAGTTCCCGGGTTCAGGGTATGACGTCGCTATTATAGCCGATCGTCCGGGGCAATGGATGGACCGCGCAACGCGCGCCCGGGGCTGTTGCAACCTCCTGGCCCTCACCCCCGCTGTCGCGGAGGCGGTCCCCCAATCCCCGCTCCCAGAACGGGTTTAAGGACGGACAGCACGCGGGTTCGTATGGCGATGTGCCGCATCCTGACGGGCTGTGTCCCCCATCTCCTGTACGCGGGCGAGGGGGCAGGGGGTGAGGGCGTGGAGCGGCGGTTTTCGGACGTTGCTCATGCCCTGTCGGTCGCTCCCGGGGCCTTGCGCTGGCTCCTCTCGCGCTGCTACAATCCCGCTACGCACACGTATCGCTACGAGGGCCCTATGAACATGAGCTGGCTAACCGCGAGCCCCTGGCCGATCCTCGGCATGGTCCTGCTGGGCATCGCGCTACTCATCCTCGCCGCCTGGCGCGCCGAGTGGGGGGCGATGCGCCGCGCCGAGCGGCTCCTCGCCGAGGGGGCGCTTGCCGAGGCGACGGTGCTCTCCGCCCGTGACAGCGGCTGGCGCACGATGGGTCGGCCCCACATCGCCTATGAGCTGGAGGTGCGGCGGCCGGGCCTGCCCCCTTACCAGGCCTCCACACGGCTGATGATCCACCGGCCCTGGAGCGCTGTCCCCTACCCGCCCGGCAGTATTGTGCCGGTGCGGGTGGACCCCGCCCGTCCCGAGCGGGTGGCCTTCGCCGAGAGTGTGCCGGTGCTTGGCGGGGTCCAGGCCAGCGCCCACGCCCCTACCACCGCCAGCGCCACCGTGTTCGAAGCCGGTACGGCGGGCGCGCGTGGCGGTAGCCTGTTCGTGATCGATGGCACCTCCTACACCAGCCTGGAGGAGATGCCGCCCGAGGCCCGCGCCACCGCCGCACAGGCCCTCGGCTCCCTCCGCGATCTCGCCGCTGGCGATGAGCCCCCTGGCTTCGCGGCAAATGGCCCGGACGGCGCGGCAGAGCCAGGGGTGCGCGCGCGGCTGCGGGAGCTCAAGGCGCTGCTGGACGAGGGCCTGATCAGCGCCGAGGAGTATGCCGCGAAGCGGGCCGCGATACTGGAGGAGCTGTGAGCACACTGCTAATCAGGAATGCTGCCCTGCTCGTCACCATGGGCGACGATGGCGCCGAGATCGCCGGTGGGGGCCTCTACGCCGAAGACGGCTTCATCACCAGGGTCGGGCCAGGCGCGGCGCTGCCTAGCACCGCCGACGAGGTGATCGACGCCAGTGGCATGCTGATCATGCCCGGCATGGTCAACACCCATCACCACTTCTGCCAGACCCTCACCCGCTGCATGGCGCAGGACCAGCACCTTTTCGGATGGCTCACGACCCTCTACCCGATCTGGGCCCACATCACGCCGGAGGCTGTTTATACGGCCACGAAGACGGCCCTGGCCGAATTGCTCCTCTCCGGCTGCACCACCACGAGCGACCATACTTACCTCTGGCCCAACGGCGCCCGGCTCGACGACCAGATCCGCGCCGCGCAGGAGCTAGGGGTGCGCTTTCACGCCGCCCGTGGCAGCATGTCGGTGGGCCAGAGCAACGGTGGGCTCCCGCCGGATCACGTGGTGGAGGACGAGGCGCACATCCTGGCCGATTCGCGCCGGCTGATCGAGCAGTACCACGATCCACGGTCGGGGGCGCTGCTGCGGATCGTGCTGGCGCCCTGCTCGCCTTTCACCGTCTCGCTGGACCTGATGCGCGAAAGTATTGCCCTGGCCCGAAGCTACGGCGTGCACGCCCACACTCACCTGGCCGAGACGCTCGACGAGGAGCGCTACTGCCTGGAGCGCTTCGGCCGGCGGCCGGTGGAGCTGATCGAGGATCTGGGCTGGGTGGGGCCCGACGTCTGGCACGCGCACGTGGTGCACCCCTCGGCCGACGAGGTGGGCCGGCTGGGGGCTACACGCACCGGGGTGGCCCACTGCCCCTGCTCGAACATGCGTCTGGCCTCGGGGATCGCTCCCGTAGGCGCACTGCGGCGGGCCGGAGCAAGGGTGGGGCTGGGCGTCGATGGCTCGGCCTCCAACGATGGCTCACACATGCTGGCGGAGGCGCGGCAGGCCATGCTCCTGCAGCGCGTGCTGGGCGGCCCGGCGGCCATGAGCGCCCGCGAGGCGCTCTGGCTCGCCACGCGGGGCGGCGCCCAGGTGCTCGGCCGCGACGATATCGGCCGGCTAGCCCCGGGCATGTGCGTGGACGTGCTGGGCTACCGCCTGGACCGGCTGGGCTTCGCCGGGGGGGCCGTGCATGATCCCCTCGCGGCCCTCGTGTTCTGCCATCCGCCCCAGGTGGATCTGGCTGTGGTGCACGGGCGCACTCTGGTGCGGGGTGGCGAGCTCCTTGGCGTGGATGTGCCCGCACTCGTGGCGCGCCACAACGCGATCGCCCGCGCGCTGGCACGCGGTGAGCCGGCGCCGTAACCGCTCAGGCAAGGTTTCAGGCCGCTCGACAGTTTAGGCGCATCCAGGGCTTGCTGCTGCCGCAGCTCTGGCCCTGTACCCTTGCCTTAGCGTGGGCGGAGCAACTGCACTGCGCTCGCCGCCCGGAGCGCATCGAGGGCAGTGACGCTTTCGGGTGTGGCGAGGATCAGCAGGTGATCCTCGGGCTCGAGCATGGTGGCCCCATCGGGGACGATCGCATCGGCCCCGCGCTGGATCTGCACCACCAGCACTCCCCGTGGTAGCCCGAGCTCGATGATCGTGCGGCCAACCAGCGGTGATTGGGGCGTCACCACGGCCTCGAACACACGGCTGTTCAGGCGCACCTCGGGCACAAACGTGTGGGCGTCGGGCGCGTGCGGCCGCTCGTCGTTGACGCCGAGCAGGCGCGCCACCCCCGCGATGGAGATGCCCTGCAGCAGCACGGAGACCAGCACGATAAAGAAGACGAGGTTGAAGATCCGCCCGGCCTCGGGCACGCCAGCCAGCAGCGGGAAGGTCGCCAGGACGATCGGCACCGCGCCACGCAGCCCCGCCCACGCCACCATCAACTGCTCGCGCAGGGGCCGCCGGAACCAGATCAGCGCGACGGCCACGCTCAGCGGCCGGGCTACAAAGGCCAGAAAGAGCGCGAGCAGCAGGCCCGGCCCCGCAACGGGCAGCAGCTGCGATGGGTAGACCAGCAGGCCGAGGGTGAGGAACATGCCGATCTGCATCAGCCAGGCCACTCCATCGTGGAAGCGCAGCACCGAGCGTTTGTGCACGATGTTGGCGTTGCCCACTACGATTCCCGCCAGGTAGACGGCCAGAAAGCCGTTGCCGCCCAGCAGTGCCGTGGCGGCGTAGGTAAGCAGCGTGAACCCGACGGTGAAGACGACATAGAGGCCCTCCTGCTGCAGCCGGATGCGGTTGATCGCCGCGACCATCAATCGGCCGAGCAGCAGCCCCCCGGCCGCGCCGAGGCCCATCTGCAGGAGAAACGAGGGCACGAGCCCGAGCAGCGAACTGCCTGGCGTCTGGATCAGGCCGATGATGCCGGTCGTGAGAAAGACGGCGATCGGATCGTTGCTGCCAGACTCAAGCTCGATCAGCGGCTCCAGGCGGTGTTTCAGGTTCACCCCCCGCATCCGCATCACCGAAAAGACGGCGGCGGCGTCGGTGGAGGAGACGATCGCGCCGAGCAGCAGGGCCTGGAGCCAGGGCAGGCCGGCGGCCCACGCGGCGAAGGTGCCCACGAGCAGGGTGCTCACCACCACGCCCAGGTTGGCCAGCAGCAGGCCCTCGCCGAGCACCGGGCGAATCGTGGGCCAGTCGGTGTCGAGCCCGCCGGAGAAGAGGATGAAGACCAGCGCCACTACGCCCACCGCCTGGGCAACGGCGTAGTTCTCAAAGAAGATCCCGCCAGGGCCCTCGGAGCCGGCGAGCATGCCGATGGCGAGAAAGAGGATCAGGGCGGGGACGCCGAAGCGACTGGAAGCGCGCGTAGCGACAGTGCTCAGCACGAGCAGGGTAGCGATCACGAGCAAGCTGAGCTCGACCATCAAGGCTCCTTCGAACAGTACCAGCAGGCGGAGCGGCCGAATGTTCGGTCGCATACGCGGGGAAGCAGCATGCCACGTCTACGAGGTGTCGAAAGAGCAACCCGGTTCCATTTAGCGCACCCCTTCAAGCCGGTCCTCGAGGTCGGCGTGGAGCTCACGTAGCCGCTCCAGCGTTGCCTCGTCGGTTTGCCAGAGCCCACGGCTGCTGGCCTCTAGCAGGCGCGCAACCGCGCCACGGGCCGCCTCGGGGTTGGCTGCCTCAAGGCGCTGGCGCATGGCGTCGTCGAGCACGAAGGTCGCGGCAGCCCGGTCGTAGACCCAGTTGTCCACCGCGCCGGTGGTGGCGCTCCAGCCGAGCATATAGGTAAAGCGATGGGCGATCTCGGCGGCGCCGTTGTGGCCGTGGCGAAGCATGCCCTCGTACCATTTGGGGTTGAGGAGCTTGGTGCGGTACTCCACCCGTAGCACCTGCTCCAGGCTCTGTACCTTTGTCTCGGCCGTAAAGCTCTCCACATAGCTGAGCGCCACCGGCCCGCCGCTGGCCCGCTCGGCGGCGGCCTTGAGCGCGCCGGAGTAGCCGTAGTAGTGCTGCATGTCGGTGAGGCCATACTCCACGCTGTCGATCTCCTGGGCCACCCGGCCCACCGTGCCGAGCAGCGCCCGCAGCACCTCGGGCCGGGCCTGCCCACCCTGTTCGCCGCCCGTCGCGAAGGCGTTGCGCTTGATGAACAGCTCCTCCAGTTCCTGGCGCTCTTGCCAGGCCCCGCCCTCGATCGCCTCGTCCACATCGGTGCCGTAGGTGCCCTCGGCCTGGGTGAAGATCCGGGCGGTGGCCGCCTCCCAGCCCTGGCCGGCGGCCAGCATGGCCTGTACGTGCTTCCGAATGTAGTTCTGATCCTCCGGCTCGTCGGCGGACGCGGCCTCCCGTACCAGGCGGTCGAGCAGGTCGATCGTGCCGGCGAAGGTATCGCGGAAGATCCCCGAGGCCGACATCAGCACGTCTACGCGGGGGCGTCCGAGCTCGGCGAGGGGGATGAGCGCGTAGCGGCCCACTTTGCCCTGACCGTCCTTTACCGGCCGCGCGCCGATCAGGCCGAGCACGACGCCGATCGACTCCCCCTTCGTCTTGATTGCGTCGAGGCCCCAGAGCACCTGGGCGATCGTCTCGGGGTAGGCGCCGCGCTCGGCCAGATGGGCCGCCAGCAGGGCCTCGGCGATCTTCACCCCGCGCTCGAAGGCGCTGTCCGATGGCACCCGGAAGGGATCCAGGCTGTGGATGTTGCGGCCCGTGGGCAACACGGCCAGCCCGTCGCGGATCAGGTCGCCGCCGGGTGCTGCGGGGATGTAGCCGCCCTCCAGGCCGTGAAGCAGGTGGTCCAGTTCCCGGGTGTTGTCGCGCAGGGCGGCCAGCATCGCGCGGCCATGGTCGGCGAGTGGGAGTAGATCGGCCTGTGCGGCTTCGAGGTTGAGCCGCGCGGCTACCTGCTCGACGGCCTGGCCCTCCAGGACGGCCAGGCGCACGAACTCGGCGCAGACGTTCTCCACCCGCTCCCGCAGGCTCAGGGCCTCCGGGTCGCCGGTGCGGGCGGCGGCCAGCAGCGCGCCGTAGGCGGTGGGGGCCACCGTGGCTCCAGCGTGGCTCACGGGTGGCGCCGGGCGATCGTCGGCGGCCAGGGCCCGCAATACCAGGTCGCCAAGCCCGGAGTTACCGTCGCGGGGGATCTTGAGCGCCTCGGCGATGAGGGTGAGTTGCTGGTCGGGGGGTGGGGCGCTGCCGAGCACGTGCAGGCTGTCGGTAATCAGGGTGGCTTCGAGCTCGCGCAGGTAGGCGTAGGCCCGGGAGGCGAAGGCGCCGGGGGGGTCATCGGGACGGGGGGCGAGTTCGGCGTCCAGGTTCAGCAGGGCGATCTTCTGGCGGATCGCCTCCTCATCCTCTGGCGCGCTGCTTCCCCCGGCCCCACGGTACTCCTCGAGCAGATCCTTGAGGGCCTGGAGCTCTTTGTAGAGTCCGGCGCGCCCGTAGGGCGGAATGGCGTGGCCGATGATGGTGGCAAAGCCCCGGCGCTTGGCGATATTGGCCTCGGCGGGGTTGTTGATCGGGTAGACGTAAAAGTTGGGCAGATCGCCCAGGAGCACATCGGGCCAGCAGCGCTCGGTTACGCCCAGCTGCACGCCGGGCATCCATTCGGCGGTCCCGTGCATGCCCAGGTGTACGATCGCATCGGCGCCGAGCGATTCGGCGATCCACTTGTAGAAGAGGGCGTACTGGTGATGGGGCGTATTCTCCCGGTCGAAGAGCAGCCGCATCGGGTCGCCGGGCATGCCGATCATCGGCTGCACGCCAATGTAGATATTGCCAAGCTGCATGCCGCCGAGGCGCACCCGGTCGCGGCCAGCCGGGGCGATGTCGCCGGGGAACTGCCCCCAGCGGGCCAGAATGCGCTCCTGGTCGTGCGGGCGTAGCCAGGCGGCGAAGTGGTCGCGGTCGGCGCTGGGCAGTTCGACCGGGGGGTGGCCCGGTGGCAGCGCCGTGGGCTCCCCGCGGATGGAGGCCTCCAGGCAGCGCGCCAGCTGGGTCGGGTCTCGCGGGTAGTCGCCCACCTGGTAGCCAGCCGCCCGGAGCCGGTCGAGCAGGGCGATCAGGCTGGCGGGCACATCGAGCAGGGCGGCGGTGGCGGTGTTGCCCTGGCCGGGGGGGTAGTTGTAGACGACAATAGCGAGCTTCCGGGCGTGGTTAGGGGTGCGGCGCAAGCGCGCAAAGCCCCGGGCGAGCCGTCCGAGGCGCGCCAGCCGGTCGGGGGCGGTGGCGATCTCCCCGCCACGCATCCCGCCGAGCACCACAGGCGCCACGGCGCCATCCATCTCTGGCAGGGCGTAGAGCATGGTCGCCTGCAACGGGCCGACCCCATGCTCGCGCCACTGCTCCTCGTCCTGCACGAAGAGCGGTGAGGCCACAATGTAAGGGACATCCAGCCGGGAGAGCAACTCCCGGGCGACGCTGGTGGTGAGGCCGGCCCTGGTGGAGCCGGCGGGTCCGCCCACGAGTGGGAAGCCCATCGTATTGATCAGCAGGTCAACATCGAGCTTCGTCAGCCACTCTCGCACAACCACGTGACTCTCGATGCCCTGGACGAAGATCGGCAGAACGCGCAGGCCAGCCGCCTCCAGGGCCCGCACCACCTCGTAGTGGTAGGTCGTGCCGCCGATCAGGTGGCTACGGAAGGAGAGTACGGCCACGGTGCCGAGGGGCTCGGCGGGCCGCACCTGGCCAGCCAGCCTGCGGCCCGCCCTGGCTCGCTCGCGCTCCCAGGCCAGGTACTCCTCGGGCTTGGCGAAGTAGCGGGGCGCGTCGGGGTGAGCGAGGCCCATCGCGGGCAACTCAACAACGGGGGGCACCTCCAGGCCGGGGTAGCCGCCATACTCGCGCAGGATCAGCTTGAACATGCTGGCGGTGTTGGCGACGTTGCGGTTGGCCCAGTAGGTGCTCACCATCGTCCAGTTGCGGAAGTCGGCCAGGCGCTTGCCCGGGAGGAACTTCACCAGCTTCGAGGTGATCTGCTGGAGCTTGACGTAACCGTAGAGGGCATCCTCCTCGCGGCCCCCCACCAGCAGGCGAGCCACGTTCCGCACCGGTTTGGGCATGCCGCCACCCTTACCGCCCATCGCGTAGCCGCCCACCTTTGTCAGGCGCATCACCTCGGGGAGGCCCTCAAATGCAAAGACCACTGGCGGGTCGTGGCGCTGGACCATCGGCACCAGCCACTCGGCCGTCTCGGCGAGGGTGATCAGCGAGCTGATCAGGCAGGTGCAGCGGGCGATGGCCGCCTCGACCTCGCTGGGCCGGCGCTGGATGTCAGCATCCTCGAAGACGTGGAGGCGGAAGGCGGGAACGGCCCGGCGCACCTCGGCTTCGGCTGCGGCAAAGAGGCCACGGCTGTAGCGCTGCATGCCCAGGACCATCACAAACTCGACTGTGGTAGCCATACGTCCCCCGTTGGCAGGCGCTCGTGGATGGCCTCTATTATCGCCAACTTGCGCGCGATGTACAATCTTTGCATCCAATGTACACGGCGTGTGCGGGGGCACAGAACGGGAGCTCGGGGGGTCGGCATCGTCGCAACAGGGGATCGCGACTACGGCGCCGGTGCCATAGCCGCGATCCCCTGGGTCGCGCCAGACGGTCACGCTAGCGCTTAATCCCCCGGTTGGGCACGGGGCGCCGCCCCGCCCTGGGAGCCCTGCAAGCGCTGCTCGGCACCGAGGGCACGCGTGTTTGCCTGGCGGTTCCGGATAGCCTCGAAGAAGCGCTCAGCCTCGCGACCGGCCACCTCGCGCGCGCCGAGGCCGAAGGCGAGGGCGAACGCCACGGCGATGGCGCCGAGCGTGAGCCCGAAGGCCAGATTGATGATCTC
The DNA here is from genome assembly GCA_004367505.1 of Chloroflexi bacterium OHK40. Classification (GTDB taxonomy): domain Bacteria; phylum Chloroflexota; class Chloroflexia; order Chloroflexales; family Chloroflexaceae; genus OHK40. The sequence continues at coordinate 32,903 of SFCB01000215.1, forward strand.
GTTGGCGAGGCCCATCTGACGTAGTGCCATGGCGCCAGCGAGGGCGATCACGGCCACGCGGGCTGTGAGGGCGAGCAGACCCGCCTGGCTCACACCACTACGCACGATCGCTCTGGCTGCGGCATTCGCGAGGAAGAGGCCGACTGCAAAGATCGCCAGGCCAAGCAGGATATGCCCGATCAGCGTGGTGAACTCAACCACCAGCGCCGTGAGTGTCACGAAGCCCAGCAAATTGAGCGCAGCGATCGTGGCAAAGAGCATTACCCCAACCATAACGAAGGCGCCCACCCAGTCCGAGGGCGTGCTGCGGGCCGCTGCCTGAGCCGCCTGGCGTGCCTCGGGGGTGGTGGCTTCGACGCGCGCCATCTGCGCGGCCCGCGCCGCCTGCTCAATCTCCGGCGCCTGGGTGAGGCCCAGGCGATTGAACAGCCGGTCAAATCCCAGCCCTCGCACGAGGTTCGTTACCAGCCCCGCGAGCAGCCGCCCCACGAAGAAGGCGATCGTCAGCACTAGCGCGGCGGCGAAGAGGTTGGGCAGCGCCGTAAGAAAGCTGTTCAACATCTGGCTGGCCGGCGCGGTGATGGCCTCGATCTGGAGGGCATTGAGGCCGGCGATCAGCACCGGCACCAGCATGAGCACATAGACGATCAGCCCGAGCAGGCCCGAGAGTTGCTGCGAGCCCAGCGCGCCGCTGAGGCCCACCCGCGCGCCGAGCCGGTCGGCGCCGGCCGCAGCCGCAAGATTCGTCACAATACGCTGCACTACCCGCGCCACGAACCAGCCCACCAGCACAATCACGGTGGCGGCCAGCAGGTTCGGGAGATAGGCGAAGAGCTCATTGAGCAGGGCCTGCACCGGCTCTAGCAACCCCTGGAGATCAAGGGTGTCGAGGATGGCCGGGAGGAAGAGCAGGAAAACCAGCCAGTACACCGCACTGGCCAGGGTGTCGGAGAGCAGCCCCCGCTGCACAACGCGCTCCACGCTGCCTGGCGCTGTGGTGCCACTGTACCCACCGATGGTATTGCCAGTGCTCGGGTCGCGCTGCAGCATGTCCGCCAGTTCACGGGCACTGCTCTGGCCAGGGGCCGTATCGGTGCGCACCTGCTCACCGATACGCTGGTCGATCCGCGCGGCCTTCAAGGCTCGCGAGACAATCAGGCGCAGGCCGGTCGCGATGAGCCAGGCAATCCCCAGCAAAATCAGCGCGCCGAACATATTCGGCAGAAAGGCGAAGAACTGGTCAAGCATGCTGTTCAGTGGTGTGGTGATTACCGTCAGGCTCAGCGCCTGGAAGAAGGCAATCAGTACAAAAACCATGATCAGCCAGAACACCGCCGAGGCAACCCAGCGCTCGGTTTGCAGGCTGCGGGAGGCGCCGTCGCCGCTGATAGCCCCCGCCAACCGGTCGTCGAGCCGCGTGCGGCTGAGGATGGCCCGCACCGCTGCGGAGATGATCAGCGCTACCAGCCAACCAACTATCAGGATGGCGAGGGCTGTGAGGACGTTTGGCACCCATGTGCGTACGATCGTGGCGATCTGGTCGAATGTTCCTTGCATGGCTTATCGCTTTCTTTACCGCCCCGATTTGAGGCGCTACGTGCAGCAATACTTCTCTTTTCGCAAGTGGTATGCCACCTGCGTCTGTGACGCGGAGGCGTATAATGCAAGCAGACACACGCAGCCAGGAGATCCGCCATGACGAGCAGCAGCGCCGAGCGTACCACTGACTCGGGCCTCACGATAGCGCCCGTGTACCGCGCGGCCGACGCCGGCCCTCCCCAGCCCGACCCGGGGCAGTATCCCTTCACCCGGGGGATTTACCCCACCATGTATCGTGGCCGCCTCTGGACGATGCGCCAGTACGCCGGATTCGCCAGCGCCCGCGAGAGCAATCAGCGCTATCGCTATTTGCTCCAGGCAGGCCAGACGGGTCTTTCGGTGGCCTTTGATCTACCTACCCAGCTCGGGCTCGACTCCGACGATCCTCGGGCCGAGGGCGAGGTGGGCAAGGTGGGCGTGGCGATCGATAGCCTCCGCGATATGCAGACGCTCCTCGACGGCATCCCCCTGGATCAGGTGACGACCTCGATGACGATCAATGCCCCGGCGAGTGTGCTGCTGCTGCTCTATGAGCTGGTGGCCGAGAGCCAGGGCGTGAGCCCCGATAAGATCGGCGGCACCATTCAGAACGATATCCTCAAGGAGTACGCGGCCCGTGGCACCTTCATCTTCCCGCCTCGCCCCTCCATGCGCCTGATCACCGATACCTTCGCCTACTGCCAGGAGCGCATCCCCAACTGGAATACGATCAGTATCAGCGGGTACCACATCCGCGAGGCCGGGGCTACGGCGGTGCAGGAGATCGCCTTTACCCTCGCCGACGGGATCGCCTATGTGGACGCGGCGGTGCGGGCCGGGCTCGATGTGGACGCTTTCGCGCCCCGGCTCTCCTTTTTCTTTGTGGCCAACCCCAACTTTCTGGAGGAGGTGGCCAAGTTTCGCGCTGCCCGCCGGCTCTGGGCCACGATTATGAAGGAGCGCTTCGGCGCTACTAAACCTGCCAGCATGATGCTGCGCTTCCACACCCAGACATCGGGTGCCTCGCTCACTGCCCAGCAGCCGCTCAATAATGTGGTGCGCACGACGATCGAGGCCCTGGCGGCAGTGCTCGGCGGCACCCAGAGCCTGCACACGAACGCTTACGACGAGGCCCTTGGCCTGCCAACGCAGGAGTCAGCGACCCTGGCCCTGCGTACGCAGCAGATCATCGGCTTCGAGAGTGGCGTGGCCGATACCGCCGACCCGCTCGCCGGGTCCTATGTGGTGGAGGCGCTTACGAATGAGCTTGAGCGCCGTGCCCGCGATCTGATCGCCGAGATCGACGCGATGGGTGGGGCAGTGGCCGCCGTCGAAAACGGCTGGGTCCAGGAGCAGATCGCCGACTCGGCTTATGCCTTCCAGCAGGCCATCGAGTCGGGTGAGCGGATCGTCGTTGGCGTGAACCGCTTCGCCGAGGCTGGTACGGCGCCGCCGCCGATCTTCAAGCCCAACGAGGCTGTGGCCCGCGAGCAGGCCGAGGCGCTGGCCCGCCTTCGCGCCGAGCGCGATGGTGCGGCGGTGCAGGCGGCGCTGGCCACGTTGCGCGAGGCCGCCACGGGTACGGCCAATGTGCTGCCCCCCATGCGCGAGGCTCTGCGCCGCTACGCTACGATCGGCGAGGTGTGTGGGGTGCTTCGCGAGGTGTGGGGCGAGTACCGGCCTGAGGTGCGCCTCTAGCGCAAGGCCCAGCACTGGAGCGCTGCGAGTTGATGGGGTTCTGATGCGCTCCAGCCTGCTATAGCCCGCTCCGGGGCACCCCTGCCCGGCGGCCTCATCGGCTGGCGGGCCGACCCGTGGCGCCTGCCGGCGGCGCGTTGCGGGCTCAGACTCGCGGCTCGTCGTCGCCGGGGGGCTGGCTGGTGGCCGCGTCGCCGCGACCCAGCAGGGCGGCCACGCTCTCGGCGGTGAGTTGGAGCGCCACGCGGCCCTCGGTGATAATCCGATCCATCACGGTGGGGTCCCGCTGCTCAACGGGCAGGGCGCTCACGAAGTGTTGCAGCACCTCGCTGCGCGCGGCAATCAGGTCGTCCCAGCTGGCTTGCGGGTTGCTGCGACGCAGGTCGGCCAGGTGCAGTTCGGCGAACTCGCGCAGCCTGGGGGCGGTGTCGTCGGTGAGTTGGGCCGCGGCGCCGGCGAGGTAGTAGGTAGGGGCGGTGGCGCCGGGGGCAGTGTCGGCCGGCACCAGGTGGCCGACCACCACCTCGCCCACGGCGAGACGCCTGGAGGCTCCGTAGTCGGCCACCGCGAAGCTCGCCTCGGTGAGCAGATCGCGCAGTGTTACGCCCTGGCCCTTACGCACGGCATCGACGACATACGCCCGCAAGCGCACGTCGCGCCACTGGTCGAGCAGCCGGCGCTCGTAAGGGTCGGCCATAACCGCATCCGGGTTGGCGGCGAGTTCCTCCACGAGGGTCTGGCCCTCGGGGCCGCGCACATCGAAGGCGAACCAGGTCAGAAAGCGCTCGGCGCCCCGGTCCTCCAGGCTATCGAGCTCGCCGAGTTGTTCGGCGGGGTACTTGCCCTGCCAGAAGCGCTCGAAGGCCTCGGGGAGTTGCTCGGCGCGGCTCTGGGCGGCGGTGATAATTTTGGGCAGCAGCGTATCCTGGGCCTGGCGCAGGAGCAATTGCTCCGAGCGGGCCGCCTCCTCAAGCCGCAGGTGGCAGTCCTTGTACTTCTTGCCGGAGCCGCAATGGCACGGGTCGTTGCGGCCGAGTTTCTTCGAGGGGGGAGCTTTCATGGGGGTGATGATGTCCTGGTCCAGCCCTCACCGCGCCACTTCTTCGGCCGGGGTGGGTTGCGCGTGCGCGTGGCGCGGCCGGACAACGCGGCGGCGGAAGAGAAACCAGAGGTTGTGGAAGCCATCGCGCCAGGTGTAGAGCTTCGTCTCGCCGATGCGCTCGTAGTAGTCGATGTGAAACTCACCGAAGCGCAGGCCGGGCGCCTGGAGCGCCTCGATCTTGATCTCCTCGGAGAAGGCCATCCCTGGCTGGGAGGGGCGGATGGCGCGCAAACACTCGCGGCGGAACACCCACATGCCCGACTGGGAGTCGGCGATCCAGCGCAGATAAAGGGCGCGGAAGGCGTAGGTGAGCACCTTATTGCCGAGCACATTGCGCCCGCGCATGGCGCGCTTGTCGCGCAGGGGGAAGCGCGAAGCGGAGACGAAGTCGAGCCGCTGCTCAATCAGGTGATCGACGATCGGGGCGATCGCCTGGGAGGGATAGGTGCCGTCGCCGTCCACGGTGGCGATGATATCCCCGGTGGCGGCGGGGAGACCGGCCTGGTAGGCGTTCCCATAGCCCTTGCGGCCCTCGAAGATCACGCGGGCGCCGAGCTCCTCGGCAACGCGGGCCGTCGCGTCGGTGGAGTTGTTGTCTACCACTACGACTTCGTCGACGTAGGGCGGCATGGCCTCCAGGACGTGCCGCAAGCCGTGCTCTTCGTTGAAGCAGGGGATCACGACGGAGATCCGCAGGTCTCGATACACCCTTACCCTCCTTCCGGGCCGCAGCGTGGCGGCCGGTTGTATGGCGGCGATTGTACCACGGGTTCCCGTTGGACGCTGCTGCCGCTGTGCAGTGCTATAATCCCCGCCGTATGCGCCCGCTTCACACACCGCTGCCGCTGGCCCTGTTGCTGCTCCTGGCCGGGATCTTCCTGCTCAGCACGGGGGGCCACACCTATGCCTCCGATGAGGAGCAGATGCTCGCCGTGGCGGAGGGCCTGGCGACCGGGCGTGGGTTCAACCTGGCTGGCCTCGGGCAGCCGCCGCGCTACTCGAATTATGGCCCCGGCCAGCCTATCGTAGCGCTCCCGCTCTACGTCGCTGGCCGCGCGCTCGCCGCCGCCTTTCCTCCGGAGGGCGCCGCCCTGCTCATCCGCGCCGCCGTCTCCTGGCTCAACCCACTCGTCACCGCCGCCACCGGGAGCCTCATTGCGCTGGCGGCGCTGCGGCTGGGCTACACGCGCCGGGCCGCCGCCGCAACGGCGCTCATCTATGGGCTCGCTACCTTCGCCTGGCCCCACAGCAAGACCTTTTTCGCCGAGCCGCTGGCGGCTATGCTCACCTTCGCGAGCGTGGTGGTCGTTCTGGGGGTGTCGCGCTTCGATTCGCCCCGCACGCTCATGGCCCTGTTCGGCTCCGGATTGCTCGCCGCGCTGGCCTGCGCCGTGAAACTCCAGGCTGGCCTGGCCCTGCCCTTCCTCGGCCTGTGGGTGCTCTGGCGGGCTGCTGGGCGGCCCGGGATGCTGGGACGGCTCGCGCCTGCATTCGCCTGGGGCCTCGGCGCGCTGCTCGGCCTCGGGCTCCTTGGCGCCTACCAGTGGGCGCTCTTCGGGAGCCCCCTGCGCAGTGGTTACGGCGGCGCTGGTGGCGTCTTCGCCGGTAGCCTGGCCGAGGGGCTCTACGGCCTGACACTCAGCCCCGGCAAGGGCCTGATCTGGTACGCGCCGCCCCTGGCGCTCCTCCCGGCTGGTCTGGCGCTGCTCGGGCGCCGCGATCGGGGTGTGGCCCTGCTCTGCGGATCGCTTGCTAGTGCCACTGTGCTGCTCTACACCCGCGTCATCTTCTGGCACGGCGATGGCGCCTGGGGACCCCGCTACCTGAACATGGCCCTGCCCTTGATGGTTTTGCCCCTCGTGGCGCTGATCGACGCTGGCCTGGCGCCACGGCCTGGCGCCGGCCGCGCGGCGGCCCGGCTGGCGCTGACGCTCACGCTGCTGCTTGCCATCCCGGTGCAACTCGGCGGCGTGTTGATCAATCTCAACGCGTACCTCGGCGTCCAGCGTGATGCTGGCCGGCGCTATTTTGAGCCGTCGCAGTCGCCGATTGTCGGCCACCTGCGGCTTGCCTGGCGCCAGTTCGCCCACAGTTACGCCCTGCGTGTGGCCCCCGGCACTCTGGCGCTTGCCCAGGGTTTTAGCTACAGCGAGGGCGATCGCGCGAGCGCCGACCCGCAGCAGGCCCAGTTGCCCCGCTGGACGGAGCCCCGGGCGCGGCTCGATCTGCGCCCGCCGCCGGGCGCGCGCTCGCTGTGGGTTGCGCTACGCCTCAGCGGCTGCCTCCCCGCCCCCCTGCCGCCGGCAGAGGTGGCGCTCACGCGCGGGGCCGGGCAACTCACGCGCGAGGCCCCGTGCCCGCCCCGGGCCTACCGGTTGCTGCTGCCACCCGAGCGGGCCACGCTCACGCTCAGTAGCCCGGGCTGGCAGCCAGCAGAGGCCGGGATCGCCCGCGATGGACCCCTCGGGCTCTACCTGACCGAAGCGCGAGCCTGGACCGATGAGGCGCCGCTCACGCTCGTCGGGCGGCTGGTCCCCATTCCCCCTGCACCAGCGGGGCCCGTAGCCCTACGCCAGTGGTCGAGCGACTACCGCTACGGCCACTGGGATCTCTGGGCCTGGTACCTGGCCCACAGCGGTCTGCCCGCCGCTCCCTCCTGGACGCTGGCGCTCGGCTGGGCCGGGGTGGGCCTGGCGCTGGCGCTGACGGGGGGGCTGGCAGTGCGGGGCCACCTCCACCACGCCGACGCCGTGGCGGCGGACGCCGAGCACCCGCTTGAACAGGGTTCGATATGACACCCGCCATCTCGCTCGTCTGCACCGTGCGCGACGAGGCCGACAATATCGCCGCGCTGCTCGAGTCGATGCTGGCCCAGACGCGCCCGCCCGACGAGATTGTGGTGAACGACTGTATGAGCCGCGACGCCACGCCGGCGATTGTAGGGGCCTACGCCGCGCGCGATCCGCGCATTCGCCTGGTAGCAGGCGGCCAGAACATCTCCTCGGGCCGCAACAACGCCGTGCGCGCGGCGCGCGGCCAGATCATCGCCTGCACCGATGCGGGCCTCACCCTTGAACCCGGCTGGCTGGCCGCAATCGTCGCGCCGATCGAAGCGGGCAATGCCGACCTGGTGGGTGGATTCTTCACGCCCGCGCCGCAGAGCCTCTTTGAGCTAACGCTCGGCGCCGTCAACTACCCGGAGGCGCGCGACGTCGATCCGGCGCGCTTTCTGCCCTTCGGCAAGTCGATGGCCTTCCGCCGTGAGCTCTGGGAGCGGGTGGGCGGCTTTCCCGAGTGGCTGAGCCACTGTGAAGATCTGGTGTTCGACCTGGCGGCGGAGCGGCTGGGCTATCGCCGGGCATTCGCCCCCGGGGCGGTAGTGCGGTTTCGCCCCCGGAGCTCGCTCCGCGCCTTTGCGCGGCAGTACTACCTCTACGCTCGTGGCGACGGCCTGGCGGGCCTCTGGCCGCGCCGGCATGCTGCCCGCTACGCGGCCTACGCGGCACTGCTCGGGCTCCTGGCTGGCGCGGCGCGCTGGCCCTGGGCACGGCTGCCCGCCAGCGCGCTGATCGGCCTGGGAGCCGCCGCCTACACCCGCGCGCCCTACCGCCGGCTCTGGCCCCGCCTGCGCGGGCGGCCCGCCGCCGAGCGCCTGGCCGCCCTGGGCCTCGTGCCGCTCATCCGGCTCGTCGGCGATGTGGCCAAGATGATCGGGTATCCCGTTGGGGTTGCCAGGCGCGCGCGCATGCGCGGCCGCTCGGTGCATCCTGGTGGGTCGCCACGGTGATGTCGCTGGATCGCGATCCCGCTGCGACGCCCCATCGGGGCGGCTTTCCCCCCGCACGATCAGTGTGCTCGCCCACTCACTGAGGTTGCCGCAGAAGGTCCGCCCCGCGCCACGCTCGATCCGCCCTTTACAGCCCGGCCAGGATCGCCCGCGCATGCGTGATCTCGTCCTGGTTCACGGTGTGGCCCATGCCCGGGTAGAGCTTCGCCGTCACCGTGGCGCCCATGCGGCGCAGCACGTCCTCGGTCTCAAGCACGCGCTCTCTGGGGATGTGGCTGTCCACGTCGCTGCAGCCGAGAAAGACAGGCGTGCCCGCCAGGGAGCCCGGGTAATCCCGTGGGGTGCCTGGCGGACCGATCAGGCCGCCGCTCAGGGCTATGAGCCCGCCGTAGCGACGGGCATTCCGCGCTACGAACTCTGAGGCCAGGCAGGCCCCCTGGGAGAAGCCTAACAGCGCGATCCGCTCGGCGGGCACGCCCGTGGCCTCCACCTGGGCCACCAGGTCGCCGAGCGCGCCCAGGGCTGAGGAGAGGTACGGCTCGTTCTGCGCGATGGGCACCAGAAAGCTGTAGGGGTACCACGAGCCCGTCCGGGCCTGCGGCGCCAGGAAGGCCAGCCCGGCCATCTCGAGCTCGGGCGCCAGCGTTAGAATGCTCTCGGCCGAGGCCCCCCGCCCGTGGATCATCAGCACCACGCCACGAGCCTGGTCCAATGGTACACCCGCTGCCACCACGGGGCCGCCCCGGTGGATCGCGTCATTCATCCTCTCTGCTCCTCGCTGATCGCGCTGCACGCTCGTTCCACCGAACCCATTGTACGCCAGACTGTCGCGCCTGCCCACCCGGGGAGCGCGCTGGCGAGCGCAGTCGCCCCGAAACCTTTGCCGGTTGCCGGGAGCGCGCGCCTCTCGCCCACCCTGGCTTGATGCAAGCAGGAGGCCTGCGCTCCCAGGCCGCACCGGGAAACCACCATCCGGCGTGGGCTGCTCATGCCGCCGAGGGGGCAGCGTCCGTCCCGGCTCTTTGCTTATATGTCTGGACATATAGACAATAGAAATGTATAATGGGCACACCGATAGCCAGAGCGCCCCATTCGCAATGGAACCCGGCCATCGTTCGGTCGCACGCGCCAGGACGCAGCGTGCTACCCACACGAATGCCGTACGAGCAACACGGGTTCCATGACCCCACCCGGAGCCGTGGGCGCCTGGCGCTCAGGAACAACGCTCGCTCCTCGCCACCCCGTGGCGCCGCGCAGGGAAGGATCGCCGATGCCGTACCAGATCGCCCGCCACAGCGACGATCTGCTCTGGGTCGTGATGGAGGGCCAGCTTGCCCTTGAGCACGCCGAACGCTACTTCTGCGAGCTCTGGGAACTGCTCGATGGCTGCCCGAGCCCGACCGACCTGCTCGTCGATGGGCGTAGCCTGGTGAGCGCCAGCCCGGCCGCGCGGCGCCGCACCGAGCAGGTAGCCCACCACCCCCACCTCGGGCACCTCGCCTTCGTTGTGAGCGAGCACCACCTGCTGCTCTTCGCGCCCTTCGTCAAGCTCGTCAGCGGGATCGGCCTCTTCGGCAACGAACACGATGCCCTCGCCTACTTGCGAACCGCCCGTAGCCTGCCCACGATCCGCGACGCGGGCCTGCCCACGTTGCCACCTCCACCGACGCCACGTACCACGCCCGCCCCAGAGCGCGCAACCGCGCCGCCCGCCCAATCCAACGGGCCGCCCCGGCCGCTCCCTCCGCCGCGCACGCCCGTCGCCAGTGGCCCGTCTACCCGGCGCCCGGCACCCGATCCGTCGGTGCGCGTGCTCCACACCCTCACCGATATCGTTGATGGGTGGACCAGCAGCCTCCTCGGCGTCAGCCGGCGAACCGAGCGCGACAAATAGCCGGAGCTGCTTCGGGGCAACAGCGATCATCCCGCTTCGATCCGGCACCCTGTGGCGAGCACGGCTATGGCCGTACGCCGGCTTTCTCCCATGGCGTCGTAGTACTATTGGCCTGGATCAATCAGGATCGGTTCCCGCTTGTGAAGAGGCATTTATCCTCGCTATGATCTCTCGCCAGAACTGAGCCTTCGTGCTGGCGCGGGTGAAGCATGGACCATGGGCGGATCTTACTGGTCGAGGATGAGCCGATCACGCGGGTGATGCTGGAGGCGCGGCTGCGAGCGGCTGGGCACCGGGTGGTGGCAGTCGATAGTGGCGAGGCGGCCCTGGCGCAGCTCGACGCCGGTTCGATCGACCTGTTGATCACCGACCTGCACCTCGGCATGCTTGATGGCGTTGCGCTGATGGCCCACGCCCGCGATCTGGACCCCGAGCTTCCGCTGATCGTGCTTACCGGCGTCGCGACACTGGACTCCGCCATTGCTGCGGTGGAGCACGGCGCCAGCGCCTATATTCGCAAGCCGGTGGCGCCTGGTGCGCTTGAGAGCCGCGTGACTGCCGTGCTCGCGCGCCGCCAGCGCCAGCAGGAACAGTCGGCTACCCTGCGCCGGCTCGGATCCGCCCTGTTACAGCTCGCCGAGCCGCCCAGGCCGGGCTATACTGGCGCATCCCCGGTCCCGCCGATCATCCGGATGGGAATGCTACAGGTCGATCCGCGCAGCCGCCAGGCCTCGTTGAGCGGGCAGGCGCTCACCCTCTCGCAAGGTGAGTTTATGCTCCTGCTCTATCTTGCTGAGCGCGGCAACGAAGTGGTCTCCGCTGAGCGGATCGCCCTCGATGTGCTCAATTACCACTGTAGCGCGGACGAAGCCCGCGAGCTCGTGAAGGCCCGGGTGCATCGGTTGCGCCAGAAGCTGGAGCCCGATCCGCGCTCCCCGCGTTTCCTCATCAGCGTGCGCGGCGCCGGCTACATGCTTACCGGCGGTGAGTAGCCAGCGCGCGATCGAGCTTACGAACTTGTCAATTGACAAGCAGTCGGCGGGTGTGCTATAACCATGATAACGCACCGCGTTATGGCCCTCTCTCCCCTTCCTTGTGCGAACGGGTGCTGTGACACATGTCGCGCGATGCGCGGCTGATTCGCTATCCTTCGGGGAAGGCGGCGCGGAGCGAGCAGTACCGTGCGGTGTGGCGCTACCGTGTGAGGCGGCCACCCCATTCAGACACCGCACGCGGTGTTTTCTGGCTTTCTGTTGCACCAGGCTCAATCCGCCTATCACGGCGACGGGCCACCCGCACGGCGGAGCGATGATGGTCCGCCGGCCGGCGACAGCGGCGTCGCCGGCGGCACTCCAGTTGAGAGGAGACCGCAATGGCCCCCGTCACCCTTCCTTTCGCCGGCCTCGCCCGCCTCTTCCAGCAGGTCAATCTTCCCGAGATGGTGCGCTCGCTCGGCGGCGTGAGCCCTCAGGAGGTGGGCCTGCTGCTCAAGAGCATCGCCAGCAAGCGCCGGCCGAAGGCCGTGCCACCGATCAACGGCGACTTCTACGATATCGGCGATACCCTCGCCCCCGACGAGCGGGCGATCCAGCTCCTCGTTCGCGATTACATGGAGCAGCGCGTACGCCCCGTCATCGCGGGCTACTGGGAGCGCGGCGAGTTCCCCCACGAGCTGGTGCCATCCTTCGCCGCGATGATCGCCGCTACCTTCGGCACGCGCCCCTATACGATCGACTCGCTCGGGCCTGTGCTGACCGGCATCGCCGCGATGGAGATGGCCCGGGTGGACCCATCGATCTACACCTTCTTCGGGGTCCAGTGGGGCCTTGCGATGGGTTCGATCTACCTCTTCGGGAGCGAGGAGCAGCGCCAGCGCTGGCTGCCCGCCATGCAGCGCTTTGAACTGATTGGCTCCTGGTCGCTCACCGAGCCCGAGGTGGGCTCGGCCACCGCCGCCGGCCTCACCACTACCGCTCGCCGCGACGAGCAGGGCTGGGTGCTCAACGGGGTCAAAAAGTGGAGTGGCAACGCGCCCTTCGCCGATGTGCACGTCGTCTTCGCTCGCGACGTGAGCGATCAGCAGGTAAAGGCGTTTGTGGTCGAGCGGGGCACCCCTGGCCTGCGCGTCGAGAAGTTGACCGGGAAGCTCGCCCTCCGCGTCGTGCAGAATGCCACCGTCACGCTCGAGCATGTGCGCGTGCCCGAGGCCAACCGGCTCCCCGGTGTAGGCTCCTTCCGCGACGTGGCCCGGCAGCTCACGCTGGCCCGTGGTGTGGTGGCCTGGGCGATGACTGGCACGGCCATGGGCGCCTATGAGCGTACCCTCGCCTACGCCAACCAGCGCGTGCAGTTCGGCCGCCCGATCACCGGCTTCCAGCTTGTGCAGCAAGGCCTCGTGCAGATGCTCGGCAACGTGACCGCGATGCAGACCCTCTGCCTGCGGATGAGCCAGCTCTACGCCCGCGATGGAAAGATCAGCCACGAACGGGCCTCTCTGGCCAAGGCCTTCTGTGGCGAGCGCATGCGCGAGACGGTGGCGATCGGTCGGGGGCTGCTCGGCGGCAACGGCATCCTGCTGGAGCACGAGGTTGGGCGCTATTTTGCCGACGCCGAGGCTCTCTACTCCTACGAAGGCACCCACGAGATGAACACGCTGATCGTCGGTCGCGCGATCACCGGCGTGAGCGCCTTTCTGTAGGAGGTCCTTCCAGGCGCGGCCCGACGCTCAGGACGCGGAAAGACAGCAACGGACGCAGGCGACGATTGACGCCTGCGTCTGTTGTATGCCGCGCCGGCAACTCCTAGCTTGCCCGGCGTGAAGCCCCGGCGCGCCAGTTGTCGCGCCGCCGATACGGCGCGCCGCTACACTCCCCGTGCTGGCCCCTGCTCGGCGGCGCCTGGCCCCGCGCGGTCGCCTGCTACGCGCCGATCGCCACCCGCGCCCGACGCACCGAAGCCACGCATCTCCAGAGAGGTCACCATGGCAATGCACCCCCTCGACCTCGCCCTGATCGCCGGTGGCGGCCTCCTCGGCCTTCTGGCGCTGGTGGCTTCGGCGCTGGCCTGGCGCAGCGAGAGTAGCTTGCTCGCCATCCGCGAGACCCCGACCTCCACCGTTGCCGATGCCATCGAGCGTCACCGCTGGGCGATCCACGGCCTCACGCGCTCCGGGCACTGTGTTGAGATCGTAGGCACGATCGAGTGCGACTCGCCCCTCCGGGCGCCCTATAGCGAGCAACCGTGCGTCGCCTACGCCTACAGCGTCAACGAGGAGGCCGAGCGCCGGGTTGGCGGGTACGGCGCCCGGCGCGGGCATGAACTAGAGACCAGTTCGTTCGATGCCCACGACCGGCGCGTGCCGCGCTTCTACCTGCGCGACGACACTGGCCGCATCGCCGTGGATACAGCGGGCGCCACCTTCGACCTGCGCGAGTCGGTGGCGCGCTATGAGGCCTACACCGGCATCTGGGGCAGCGAGCGCGAGATCTGGCGCGAAGAGCGCGTGTTGCCCCTGGGGGAGCGGGCCTACGTGCTCGGCTACCTCGTCGATGGGGGCGGCGAGCCCGTGATCGCTCGCCACCCACGTGCCCCCGGGCGCCGCTTCCTGATCAGCTACCGCGATGAGCGCTCACTGGCCGCCGCGATCCGCCGTCGGGCCTATATGCTCTACCTCGCTGGCGGCCTCAGTCTGGGCGGCTCGCTTGTGCTGCTCGTCGCCGCGGCCCTCTTTTGATCAAGGACCAACGGGCACTTCTCGTAGCTGTGCAAAGGGTGTATCATTGAGTCGTTAAAAAAAGATAAATGGCCTGACCCCGTTCCCCACCATCCCAGAGAGGTCAGCCCGATGATCGCCCAGAACCACTCCACGACCCTGTTCGAGCCCGCTGGCCCGCCGCCCGCCGATACCCCCACCGCGTCGTTGGATCTGTGCCCCATCCCCGCTGCGCCGCTCGGCGTCAAGCCGTCGCTGGCCAGCCACCGTGACGGCCTGCCGCTGCGAGCGGCGGTGCCGCGTGGGCCGGCCGCAGCGGTGTTGCGCGGCATTGGCCAGGCCCACCCGCTCTCCTTCGTGATGCTCCTGGCGGCCCCGCTGCTGCTCTGCGCCGTGGCCTTTGCCGCGCATGCTGCCGGGATCTACACCAGCACGGGCCGGCTCGCTGCGGGTTACGCGCTCGCCGCCGCGTCGCTCGCCGTCGTCGTCACCCTTCTCATCGGCGCGGGCCTACTGATCCAGACCATTCGCAGCCTGGTGCGCCGCCTGGAACAGACAATCGACGAGCGCCTCGCTTCGCGTTAAGGGCGCTCCCTAGACCTTACCCTCGTCACGACACCGCTCCACGGCGAGCTGGCATCCTACGCCCGGCTCCGCCGCCGGCGCTTACCTCCGCCGCCCGCCGCGCCCATGGCTCCCCGCCGCGACGTGTGCGCGAACGTTGCCAGCAACGCCGCCAGGCACAACCGTGCCGAGGCGCTGGCCAACCCGGCTCTTCGGCGTCGCGGAGACCTCCCCAATGACCTTATTGCGCATCGCCCATGTGAGCCCCACGCTGGTACCCGCCGGTGCCGGTGCCGCCTGCCTGCACTACGCCCGTGAGCTCGCCCGTCGCGGCCATAAGCCGGCGATCCTCACCGCTGCCGTCCCCGGCGCGCCCGCCTTTGAGGAGACCGATGGCTACACCGTTCGGCGCCTCCGGACGCTCCCACGGGTAGGGAGCGCGCCGCTGCTCCCCGGCCTTGTGGCCGCGCTGCGCGGCTACGATCTGGTCCACCTGCACTACCCGGCCATCGCCAGCGCCGAGTTGCTGCGGATTGTCACGGCGCTGCGCGACACGCCAATTGTCGTCTCACTCCACAGCGATCTACCGGGAGGAGGGGGCGTGCCCGCGACGCTCACGCTCCTCAGGCGCCTCGCAACCGCCCTCCAGGACCGCGAGGCGCCGCTGGTGTGCGCCATCGCCCCGGAGCATGGCGTCGCCAGCCGCCTGCGATGCGAGCCTGGCCGCGTCCCGTTGCTGATGGCCGAGCTCCCGAACGGCGTCGATTGTCGCGCCTTTGCGCCGGGACCGCCCGACCCTGCGCTGCGGTCCCGGTTCGGCATCCCCGCTACGGCGCCGCTGACCCTTGGCGTCGTCGGGCCGGAGCATGTGCGCGACCCACAGGGATTCGAGGTGCTCCTGGCAGCCTTCAGCCGCCTGCCACGTGAGCATCGCCTGCTGGTGATCGGCGTGGGCGCTCAGCCTGGAGCCGGCGCGGCCGCAGTCGCCCGGATCGACCTGGGCGACCGGATCGTCTGTGCTGGTGAGGTGGATCAGCACGCGCTGCCGGCTTACTACCGCACGGCGCAGCTCTCCGCCTTCCCCGCGCGGCTGCAAGGCCCCCTGGCGAGCGCGCTGGTCGAGTCGCTGGCGTGCGCGACACCAGTGGTGGCGAGCGGCATACCGGGCGTCCGTGCGCTGGTCGAGCAGACCAGAGGCGGGCTGATCGTGCAGCCGGACAACGCCATGGCCCTGGCCGAGGCGATCGGCTGGCTGAGCGCCGACGAAGCGCTGCGGCGCGCGATGGGCCGGGTAGGGCGCCGGCGGGTGCTGGCCCGCTACGCCTGGGAAGCGGTGGGCGCGCGTCTGGAGGAGCTGTACCTTGATGCACTGAACCCGCAGCTGGCAGGCGGGGGCTCCAACCCTCCACAGACAGCTCGCCACTGGCGCGAACGGCGCTAAGCCAGGTCGATCAGCCCGAGCCGCGCCAGCAGGCGAAAGTGAGCAAGCAGGGCCTCGGGGGCTCGGACATCGGTCTCAAGCTCAACGAGGTCGAGGATCGCGCCGAGGGTGCGGGTGCCATCCGCCCAGAAAAGCGCCACATCGGCGGAGATCGTGTCGAGCTCGCGGGCCGGAGCGAACGCGGCGAGGAGCGCCTCGCGCTCATCGAGGGGCAGGCGGTTGAGGTGAGGCTGAAGGCTGAGGGGGCCGCGGTAGCGCCGGCGTGGTACAAGTGCGGCCTCCTCTGGCGCGAGTGCCGGTCGCTCGGCGGGGTGCCAGGGACCGAGCAGATCGCGGGCCTGAGCCCAGAGCAGTTCGGCCTGGGTGGTGGCGGCCCGGCGGTGCGGCTCGGGATCGAATTCCGGGTCGAGGCGGCGCAGGCTGGCGAGGGCCGCGCCGTGGCGCTCCACGCGGAAGGCGACGCGCTCCTCCCAGGGCGCGCCGTGGGGCCGGGCGCCGCCAAGGGCATCGGTGACGGCGCTCTGGAGCTCGCGGGCCAGGCGGACCACAAAGCGGCTGTTCAGCTCGCCGGCGAGCCAGGCCGCCTCACGGGGGCCACCGTTCGCCACGATCCAGAGATAGGTGGCGGCGATCGTCATATTGCGCTGCAGGGTCGCTGGGGAAACCATCTCCAGCGTATCGGCGGTGGTATGGTAGAAGCGGTCGGGCCACTCGATGAGCATCGGGGCGGGGATGCCCACGCTCGGGTCGCCGAGAATGTAGTGGTCGCTGCCGTTGGAGAAGGGGCCGCTGGCCAGGCGGTACAGCGGTGGCTCGGAGCGCCCGCGAAAGCTGTAGGCCTCCCCGTGGAGGGTATCGCGGGCGGCCTCAAGGAGATCGCCCACGAAGCTGGGCAGGGCGTGGGTAGTGTGCACCGCGACGTTCACACTGCCGGTTCGGGCCTGATCCGCGCCAACCATGTCGAGATTGAGGGCGGCCACGGTGCGGGGGATGCGCTGTTCGTGCCGGGAGAGGTAGAGGTAGGTCCCGGTCATCTCGGGCCCCCAGAGCACACGGATAGTCCGGCGGGGGCGCGGGAGACGCCCCTCGGCGACGAGGCAACTCAGGGCGCGGGCCACCTCCATGGCCGCCGCAGCGCCGCTGGCGTTATCGTTCGCGAAGGGGGCCGGGTGGCAGAGGTGGGCGAGCAGCAGAACCTCCTCGGCCGACTCCCCGGGGATGCGCGCGCTCACGGTCTCGATGGCGCCATCGCGGAATGAACTGCGCACGCGGGCGCGCAGCCGCAGGGTGCGACCATCGGCGTGGGCGCGCTCGTAGCGACGGCGCAGCTCGGCGCCCGCGCGGGGGCTGAGAGCGAAGCCAAAGGCGCGCGTCTCGCCGCCCCACCACCACCAGGAGGCGTACTGGATGGCGTCGGGGAGATCGCCGGGGGGGCAGAGCTCCGGGACGGTGCGCATGCCATCGAAGATCAGACCCACCGCCCCGTGCCGCTCGATCGCGAGGCGGTGGACGCTCATCGGCATGCTGCGGGTGAGCACGATCTTGCCGCGCACATCGAGGCCCGCGTAGTCCTCCGGGCGCTCACCTCCGTGGACAACTACAAGCTCAAACTCGCCATCGACGCTGGCGCTGCGCGGCATGAGCGAGAGCGGCACGGCGCGATAGTCGGCCAGACGCAGGGCGCTCCCGTTGGGAAGCAGCAAGTCGAGCCAGCCTTCGGCGCAACTCCACTCCTGGAAGAGGGGTTCGCCCCAGGCCAGCAGGCCCTCGCGGGTAGGAAAGGACTCGAGCTCGGCCTCAAGGCCCCCATCCAGCAGGGTGGTGTGGAGCCAGTGGGCAGCCTCGCGGTACATCGGGCTGGCCTGGATGCGGTGCCACTGACTGATGCGGGCAACCAGCGCCCGGGCCGCCTCGCCGGAGAGCTCGCGGCCGAGCGTGGACTGAAGTTCGCGCAGCATGGGTCTCCTCTTGACACTCGCGCTGGTGAGGGTGTATTTTAGTTTCAGCTAAAGAAGAAGTTATCATCGCCGCTGTGAGTGTTGATCCACGGCGAAGTTTCATTGAAGGGTCGCTATGCGCACCACACTCCGCGAGAAGCTGCTGCTCTGGGTGGTCGGGCTTTCGCTCGCCGCAAACGTCGAGCTATTGCTCCGCAGCCAGATCAGCCCATTGTCGGCGCAGGGGCTGGTGCTACTCGGGGCCACGGTGCTCGCCCTCGCCCTGATTGGCCGGCTCCTGCTGGGTGGCGGGCGGCGCCCCTAGCCGACCAGTTATCCCGACGCGACTCCAATAGCTAGCCCCACCGCCTTCGGCTCAGGCAGCACCATTGGCAGGCGCACGGTGAAGGTAGAGCCGGCGCCCGGCGTGCTCAGCACCTCGATGGTACCGCCCAGCAGTTCACAGTAGCGCCGGGTGAGTGCGAGGCCCAGGCCGGTGCCGCCATAGCGCCGCGAGGGCGAGTCGTCCGCCTGCACAAAGAGCTCGAAGATCCACTCCACCTGCTCGGGCGGAACACCAATCCCGGTATCGCGCACGGCGAAGACCACCTGGCCCGGGTGACCAGGGCGTGGCGGCGGCTCTGCGCTAACCTCCAGCGTTACGGTACCGGATTCGGTGAACTTGCAGGCGTTTCCGAGCAGGCTGACGAGGATCTGGCGCAGCTTGCCGCGATCGCTGCGCAGGCCGAGGGGCTGGCCGCCGTAGGCGACGATCAGGCGGTTGCTATTGCGGAGGGCCTCGGGCGCAATGGCTGCCTCAACCTCATCGAGGAGGGGGGCGAGCGGAAAGCGCGTGAGGTTCAGCTCCACACGGCCCGCCTCAACCCTGGCGATCTCCAGGAGATCGTCCACGAGGCCGAGCAGGTGGCGTCCAGAGGCATGGATGCGCGCGATGTCGGCGGCGGCGGCCTGGGGGGTGAGCTCGGTGCCAGCCTCGATCAGCAGCTCGCTGTAGCCAATAATGGCGTTGAGCGGGGTGCGCAGCTCATGGCCCATGTTGGCGAGGAAGGTACTCTTGGCGCGGCTGGCGGCCTCGGCGGCGTGGAGAGCGCGCTGCAGTTCGGCCTCCACCTGCTTGCGGCGGGTAGCATCGCGCACGATCACCACGTAGAGCCGGCGGTGCTCAAGCAGCAGCTGGCCCGAGGTGAGGTCCATGGGAAAGAGCGTGCCGTCCTTGCGGCGTCCGGCCACCTCGTCCCCGATACTGATCAGCTTGTACTGGCGGTGAAGTGGGTCGGGGATGAGCGTGGCGACAGGCTGGCCGACGATCTCGGCGGTGGTATAGCCGAAGATCCGCTCGGCGGCCGGGTTGAAGGTGGTGATCGTGTCGTGCTCGTCGATGATCATGATCCCATCGACGGCGTGCTCGACCACCGCCTGGCGGTAGATTCCGGCCATGGCGGTGTCGGCAGCCACGGCGGCGAGGGTCGTGGCGATGGCGCCAAGCTCGTCGGCGGTGGTGGGGGCCGGAGCGATCCGGGCATCGCCGCCAGCGAGCCGGGCGGTGGTGCCCGCGAGCGCATCTACGGCGCCGATGAGCTGGACCCTGAGGGCTGCGAGCGCATAGGCGGCGGGGAGGGTGGCGAGCAGGACGAGGAGCGCTAGGAGCGGCAGGCCGGCGGCCAGCAGGGCGAGGGCGAGGGCAGCGAGCGGCAGCAGCACGACAAGGGTGGCGAGGTCGAACTTGCGCGAGAGGGGCAGGCGCCCGAGGTGCGCGACGAGTGGTGCGATGAGCTTGTCAGAGTGCACCGCGCGATCTCCTCCTGAAATGGGTAGCGGCCGTGGCGCGGCGTGTGGGGCCGAGGCCATACCAGGGCAAGTATAGCATGTCGGTGAAGGGGGCGCAGGAGGAAGGGGAGAGTGGACAGGGGGCCTAGCACCAATACCTTTCAAATAAGCGGCACGGTGGCTTCTGTGGCATACTTTCGAGCGCCAACCCAGAAAGTCTGACCACAGGAGCCACCGCTTGA
>SFCB01000002.1 GCA_004367505.1 Chloroflexi bacterium OHK40
CAGCCGGCGTAGGAGGGGGCGAGTTGCAGCGCGCGGAGGAGATTGAGGCGGCCCCAGCCGTACTCATCGTCCTTGCCGGGGATGCCCTTATCGTCGGCGCTGGCCTGGAGCACGCAGGCCACATCGTACCAGCCAAGGTCGGGGCGCAGGCTGAGCACGAGGGCGGCGGCGCCAGCCACGTAAGGACTGGAGAAGGATGTGCCGTTGGGCGGGCCGTACTGCCCACCCGGGAGCGTCGTCCAGAGGCCCACGCCGGGCGCGGCGATGTCGAGGTAGTCACCTGTGTTTGAGAAGCCGGTGATTGTGTCGCCGTTGCCGGTTGCGCCTACGGCCATCACGTTGGGATAGGCGGCTGGATAGCTCACGGGGTTGCCGGACTCGCGCTCGTTGCCGGATGCCGCAACGACGACGATCCCTTTGCTGGTGGCGTAGTCCACTGCCTCGCGCAGCAACTGGCTCTCGCCCTCGCCGCCGAGACTGAGGTTGATCACCCGGGCGCCATTGTCGGCGGCCCAGCGGATGCCGGCGGCCACGCCGGCGTCGTCGCCGCTGCCCCGGGCGCTGAGCACCTTCACGGGCAGGATGCGGCACTCCCAGCAGATGCCGGCGATGCCACTGCCGTTGTCGCTCCGGGCGGCGATCAGGCCCGCCACGGCGGTGCCGTGGCCGTTGTCGTCGCCGGCGTCGGCGCCGCCGCTGAAGACGTTGTAGCCGGGCAGCACCTTGCCCTCCAGGTCGGGGTGGCTCGCGTCTACGCCCGTGTCGAGCACGGCCACGACAATCGGGGCACCGGTGGTGATGTCCCATGCCGGCTCGGCCAGAATGGCGCGCAGGCCCCACTGCTGCTCGAACACCTCGTCGTTGGGGGTGCGCAGGAGCACACGGCGGCGGTTTGGCTCGGCGTAGGCCACGCCGGGGGCCGCCGCGAGCCGCGCCGCGGCGATGGTTGGGCTCGTTCCGCGTGGCAGGGTGAGGCGGAAGAGGCCCTCGGTCGCTGGTAGGGGCTCGGCGGCGCGGACGCCCATGGCGGCCAGGTGCGGGCCGAGGGCGCCCGCGAGGCTCTGGCCCGGCCGCAGGCGCACGAGGAGCTCGCCGGGAATGATCGTCTGGTCGGCGTAGATGCTGGCGGCGCTTGCCGGGGTGGCGAGGGGGCCGAAGGTAGCGAGCAGGAGAAGGATCAGGATGGTGAGGGGTTGGTAGCGCACGAGAGGCGTCCTTACGCGTGGGGTCTGGAGATTGGGGCTGGTAGCCTGGAGGGCAATCGAGGATGGGCGCCTGGATAGCAAGCTGTGGTTTGAGCGGCTGTTCGCGCCGGAGGGATCATACCATGGGCGGGTCGGAGTGTGCCGCGTCTGGCTATAGCCCATAAGCCCTATTCGCCGCTAGACGGCCGAGCCTGGCGATCCGGCGGCGGCCCCCCAACCCAGGTAGCCTGGCGCACGCCGCCAGGGAGGGCGCTGTGCCGCCGGGCTGGCTGCGAGCCTAAACAAGCGCCAGCGCACAGCGCTGCTGACAACCGATCGTTGTCGTGTATAATCGCAGCAAGACTCTGCCGACGGACGCCCACACCGCATGGCGCTCAGAACGCTCCAGGGAAAGCTCCTCGCCTCGCTACTGCTCGGCCTCGCGGTCATCATCGTGATAGGCCTGGTGAGCGACGCTCAGGCCGTCGGGCGCGATCTGGGCACCTTCCGCTGGGAGTTGCTGCCAGCGATCCTGGGCCTGACGGTGCTGAACTACGCGCTGCGCTGGCTGAAGTGGGAGTTCTACCTGCGCCGGCTCGCCCTCGGTGGGGGTGTGGGCCGTTTGGACAGCGCGCTGATCTTCTGCGCCGGCCTGCTGATGTCGGTCACCCCCGGTAAGCTCGGCGAAGTCTTCAAATCCTACCTGCTGCGGCGGGTGAATGGCACGGCCGTGAGCCGCTCGGCGCCGATCGTACTGGCCGAGCGCCTCACCGACGGGCTCGCCATGCTGTTGCTGATGGCCCTCGGCCTGACACTCTACCCGCCGGCCCGCCCCATCTTCGTGGTCCTGGTACTGGCCACGCTAGCAGGCATCCTCGTCCTGCAGTTCCGGCAGCTCTCGCTGGCCCTGATCGACAGCACGGCCCGCCTGCCCTTCGGCAAGCGCCTGGCCCCGCGACTGCACGCCATCTACGCGAGTACCTTGCAGCTACTTGAATGGCGGGTGCTGCTCGTCTCCACGGTGATCAGCTTCATCTCCTGGGGCTTCGAGTGCCTGGCCTTCTACTACGTGCTGGTGGGGCTGGGGGTTGAGGGAACGCCATTGCTATTGCTCCAGGCCACCTTCATCTTCGCCGCGAGCACACTCTTTGGCCTCGTGTCGTTCCTCCCCGGTGGTCTAGGGGTGAGCGAGGTGAGCAGCGTCGGGCTGCTGGTGGCGATGGTCGGCCTGGCCGCGAGCACGGCTACCACGGCGACGATCCTGATCCGCTTCTGCACACTCTGGTTCGGGGTGCTCGTGGGCGCCGTGGCCCTGGGGTGGTTCGGGCGGCGCTACCAGGCTGAACCAGCCGGGCCGCTGGTTCTGGAGGCCGGCCAGCATGATCGTCCATAGGCACGCTGCGGTCGCTGTCGCCCGATCCAATCCACATCCGAGTCGCCTGTCGCTGGTTGCCAGTTTTCAGTCGCCAGGAGTAGAGGAGCGATGGCATCAATCTTCTCGCGAATCGTGAGCGGTGCGATTCCGGCCGCGAAGGTGTACGAGGACGAGCAGACACTGGCCTTTCTCGATATTAACCCGGCTGCGCGGGGCCACACGCTAGTAATCTGCAAAGAGGAGTTGCCCGACCTGCTGAGCCTTGCGCCCGAGCAGGTTGCGGCGGTGGCCCGCGCCACGCAAGTGGTCGCCCGGGCGATCGTGGCGGCCCTGCAGCCCGACGGCTTCAACATTGTGCAGAACAACGGCGAGGCCGCCGGCCAGACGGTGCATCACTATCATGTGCATATCATCCCCCGCTGGCGCGGGGACCGGGTGCTGAGCCCCTGGCGGCCCGGGAGCGCCACCGCCGATGAACTGCACGCGATCGCGGCGCAGATCATCGCCCAGCTCTAGGGACGCCGGGGAATCGGGGGGACACAACCATCCAGCGCCAGCCGAGCCCGCCGTGGTGCCCGGCACCGTACTCGTTGGTGCGCCGGGCTTTGTCGAAGGAGGCCCCGTGAGCTTACAGCGGCCCACTGCCGACCCGGATGCCCCCGACACCCGCCCCAGCCGGCGCGATCTGGCCCCCACCCTGCGGGCTGGTCTGATCGCGCTGCTAGCGATTGCCGGCTTCCTGGTACTCCTGCTGCTGCTTAATAGCCTCGGGCTCATCCGGCTGCCGGGCGTGCCCGGCGCCGCGCCCACCCAGCCCATCCTGCTCGGCGAGACGCCGGCGGCCGGGATCTTCGGCGGGAACGCCGACCCCTACCCCGCGCCCACCTCGAACATCCCCCCGCCGGGCCCTCCTCCGGGGCCACCGCCGCCAGTGGGTGCGCGCTTCGAGGCCTTCTACTACGCCCGGGGCGGCGAGCGTGTCCTGGGCCGCCCGATCGCGCCAGCAGAGATCGTGAACGGCCGCGAGATCCAGTGGTTCGAGCGCGCCCGCATCGAGCACTGGCCGGAGTACGCCGGTACACCCTATGAATTCCAGCTCGGGCTGCTGGGCGTGGAGTACACCGAGGGCCGCGAGTTCGCCCGCCAGGGCTACTTCGTGGGCCACGGCGGGCTGCGCTACTTCCCCGAGACGGGGCACGCCGTGGGTGGGGTCTTCCTGCGTTGCTGGGAGCAGTACGGTGGGCTCGACACCTTCGGCTTCCCGATCAGCGAGGAGTTCGACGAAGTGCTCCCCGACGGCAACACCTACCGCGTACAATACTTCGAGCGGGCCCGCATGGAGTACCACCCGGCCTTCGCCGGAACACCCAATGAGGTGCAGTTTGGCCTGCTGGGCTCGGCCCTTTACCAGAATGAGGCCCGCCCCAACACCATCCAGCCCGTGCCCACGCGGGTGCCGATGCCGTAGTCATGGATGGGCCTCGAACCCTCCTGCAGTCTGACGCCCGCTTGCCGTCGCCATGACCGATTCCTCCCACTTTAGCGCGATTGCCCAGCAGCATGGCTTCAGCGGGGCGGCGGCCAGCGCGGCACTGGCGGCGATCGAGGGGCGCCTGGCCGACCGGGGTGTGGCCACCCGGCGCCTGCTGTTCTTTCGCAGCGGGGCTGCTAGCGCTAGCGGGGCGGCCGGCCCCAGTGGGGCGGCGCCGCAGCGACCACGGCTGCTGCTGGCCTTTCGGAGCGCCGATGCCGCCCTCGCCTTCGCCCAGCGCAGCGGAATCGGGAGCGCCCCACGCCTGGTGACGCTCAGCCTCGCGCAGGCCCTCGCCGTGTTGCTGCAGCGCCCGGAAATCGGCGCGCTCCTGATCGCCGATGACGAAGGCCCCCGGGGGCCCGATGGCCTGCCGCCGGGGATCCGGGTGGGCCGCGACGGCCTGATCGACCTCCTCGCCGGGGTGACGCCGTGAGACGCTCTGATGGTACAATAAGGCCCGGTGGGCGCAGTGCGGTGGGCGCCACGACACGCTGGACGCCAGCGTGACACAATCGCAGCGGGGTAGTGGAGGAGCAATGGGGAGTCGCTTTGACGAGATGCGGATCTTCTCGGGGAATGGGAACCCGCCCCTGGCGCAGCTGATCTGTGATCGCGTGGGTGTGCCCCTTGGGGATGCCACGATCGTGAAGTTCAGCAACGAGAATATCTTCATCAAGCTCAACGAGAGTGTCCGCGAGAAGGACGTTTTCGTCATTCAGTCGCTCTCCACTCCGAACCTGAGCGACCGCATTCTTGAGTTGCTGATCCTGCTGGACGCCTGCAAGCGCGCGTCGGCTGGGCGGGTGACGGCCGTGATCCCCTATTACGCCTATGGCCGCACCGATAAGAAGGACCAGCCCCGGGTGCCGATCACCGCGCGTTTGCTCGCCGATATGATCCAGGCCGCTGGCGCCCACCAGGTGCTGACGATCGACTTGCATGCGGGGCAGATCCAGGGCTTCTTCAGCATCCCCATGGACGAATTGACGGCCATGCACCTGCTGGTGCGCTACTGGGCCGAGAAGGGCTGGGACGACCTGATCGTCGTGTCGCCCGATGTGGGCTTCGCCAAGCGGGCCCGCAACTTCGCCGAGGCGATCGGGGCGCCGCTGGCGATCGCCGAGAAGCGCCGGGTGCAGCAGTTGGGTCGCCGCGATGGCAACCATAGCGCGCCCGAGATCCTGAACCTGATCGGCGATGTGGCCGGCAAGCGCTGTTTGATCGTGGACGACGAGATCGCTACCGGTGGCTCGATCCTCGAGGTGGTGCGGCTGCTGGAGCGCGAGGGCGCCCGCGAGATCTATGCCTGCTGCGTCCACGCGGTGTTTGCCGCCAACGCTGCTGAGCGTCTCAGAAATTCGAGCCTCCGCGAGATTGTTACCACTGATACGCTCCCCCTGCCACCGGAGAAGCGCTGGCCCGGCCTGACTGTGCTGAGTGTGAGCACCCTGATCGCCGAGGTGATCCAGCGGATCCACAGTGGTGTCTCTGTCGACACGATCTTTACCCAGCGCAAGCATCCGGCCCTCGGGTAACTGGCAAACGAGCGTACCGTTCAAGGGCCTGCCGTCTCGGGTACGGCCGGTGGGCCAGGCCGCATATCAGCAAGCTAGCACGTGAGTCCATCGGGAACGCAGCAGAGCGCCGGGGCGACGCAGTTCGTCTGGCTAGCGGCCACCCTCGCCCTGGCGCTGGTGGCTCTGGCTGTCGCCGGGGCGGCGCGGGCCTCTGCTGTCCGTGAGACGCGGCTCCCCCTCGATGATCGGCTCCTTGCCGCTGCGCTCCTCGCCGGCTTCCACGAGCCCGAGCAGGATGGGCGTGGGGGCTACCGCTGGGCGACAGGTGACGCTCGGGCATGGATCGCACACCCGTGGGCCGGCGTCGCAACGGCCTTCGTACTCGGCGCGGGCCCCGGAGTGCCTGGTGGGCCCACGGAGCTGACGCTGGCCTTCGGCGCCACCCCGCCCGTGACGATCGCGCTTGCCCCCGAGCCCCGGCGCTACCGCCTGCTGGTGCCCCCTGGCGCCTCCAGGCTCGGCAGTTTGCTCGTGGGCTTGCGCAGCGCCACCGCCACGCTACCGCCCGACATCCGCGCCCTTGGCGTGCGGGTTGAAGAACTCGCCGCGCGCAGCCTCGGTGGCGCCGTGATCTGGCCCGCCCCCGGCCTGCTGCTGATCCAGGGCGCGATGCTGGCGCTTGTGGGGCTGATGGCGTGGCGCGTCGGGGCGCCAGCGCCAGGCGCGGCTGTTGCGATGCTAGCGGTGGCATGCCTGCTGGCCCTCCCCCCGTTATTCGCCCCGCTGGTGGCGCCACTCTATCTCTGGAGGCTCGCTGCCGGGGTGGTGCTCCTCGCCGCAGCAACGCTCGTGGGGATGCCCTGGCTGGAGCGGGCCTGGGGCGCGGGCGCACGGGCGATCTGGGTAGCGATGCTGCTCGCGTGCGGGCTGCGGCTCACGGGCGCGCTCTACCCGCCCTTTGCGGCCTACGATCTGGGGTTGAACCTGGGACGGCTTGCGGCCACCGTCGGCGGCACCCTGGTAGCGACCAACGAGTCGTTCGAGTTCGGCGGCGGGCTCACGGTGTACCCGTCGGGGCCATACGTGGTGCTCATGCCCGGGCTGCTCGCGGGCCTCACGCCCAAACTGGCGGTGCAGGGCGGGATCGCGCTGCTCGACGGCCTGGCGACCCTGGGGGTGGCGGCGTTGGGGCGGGCGCTGGGGGTGCGCGGGCCGGCGCTCCTGTTCGCCTGCCTGGCCTACGCGGCGGCGCCGATCAGCCTGACGACGCTCTACTACGGGCACACGGCGCAGGCCTTTGGCCAGGCACTGATGGCCCCGCTCGCGGCTGTGCTCCTGCTGGGGCTAGGCAACGGCGGGCGCTGGTGGCCCTGGCTCCTGGCCTGGGCGCTGCTCAGCGCGGCGCTCCTCAGCCACATTGGTGTGAGTATCCTGGCCGGGGCCTGGCTCGGGCTGGCCTGGCTCGCGCTGACGGTACGCCGTACGCTCGACGGTCCCACGTGGTGGCGGCTCACGGTGGCGCTGGGGGCGGGGG
>SFCB01000089.1 GCA_004367505.1 Chloroflexi bacterium OHK40
CGGTGGGGAGCAGCTGTGGGGTGGGGGTGGTAGCGGCAATGTCGTCGCCGGTGGGGCGGAACAGCAGGGTGGCGAGGGTGGTGGCGAGCAGCCCCAGGAGGAGCAGGAGCGGCAGCCAGGTCGGCAGGAGCGGGAGGCGCACGAAGGTGGCCCCGGCGGAGGCGGGCTCGCCGCGCTCAGGCTCGGCGTAGGCAGTGAAGCGGATCCGCTCGGGGCCGCCGATCAGGCGCCGGGGTGCCTCGACGGTCAGGGGCACCCGAGTGGTCTGGCCCGGCGCAAGTTGCAGCTCTTCCTGGCCGAGCTCGAAGAGCAGCAGCCGTTCCGGGTCGTCGGCGCTGAGCGCGAAGCGCGCCGGCGCGTTGCCGTCGTTGCGCACCGTGAGGGTGTAGTCGGCCTCGGCCCGGGCCTCGGCGCTGATGGGGCTCAGGGCGAGGCTGGCCGCCTCGAAGGGAAGGACGGTACAGCGCAGGGCCCCGGTGGCGGCGACCTGGCTGTTGGAGGCAGATCGCACGCGCACGATGGTCGGATAGTCGCCGGCCAGGCTCTGGCTCTCGCGCGGCGCTTGCAGGGTGAGGGTCAGGGTGGCCGTCTCGCCGGGGGCCAGGCGCACCGGGGCGATCGGGCCGGACCCACCGCCGGATGTGGGGTCGAGCCAGGCGGTGGGCAGGCCCTCCACACTCAGCAGGAAGGTGTCGGCGACAGGGCCGCGGTTGGTGATGCGGGCAGTCAGCCAGGAGGGGCGGCCCGGCTCCAGGGTAAGGGCTGCGTGGTCCAGTTCCAGGGCCACGGCTGGCGCCACGGGTGGGGCCACAGGGCTGACCGCTGGTGTGCCGAGGGGCGGAGTCAGGCTGGCGGCAGCCGGCGTACCGAGTAACCCGCGCAGCAGCGGGTCATCATCGGGCTCTGGTACGGGAGCCGGCGCGGCGGCCTCGGGGAGCGCGGCGCCCAGCGCGGCCAGGGAAGCGGCCAGTTCGCCGCCGTTGGCGAAGCGCTCTGCGGGAGCCTTGGCCAGGCAGCGTAGCACAAGTGCCTCAAGCTCAGCCGCGAGCTCGGGGCGTACCACCCGGGGCGGCACCGGACGGGTGCGCAGATGCTTCTCGGTGGCTTGCTCCAGGCCGCTAACCCGGAAGGGCGGCGTGCCCACCAGCAGTTCGTAGATGATCAGGCCGAGGGCGTAGACGTCGCTGCGGGGGCCTGGAGCAAGCTCGCGGCATTGCTCGGGGGTGAGGTAGGTTGGTGTAGCGCGGGCCAACTCGGGAAAGACGGCGCCGGGGCCGATTCCCTCCACCTTGAGCGTGGGCACCGTCACCGGTCTGGGCTCGACGATGCCGAGGGTGGCGGGCGTAAGGGCTCCGTGAACGAGACCGGCGCGGTGGATGGCAGCCACCCCTTCGGCGGCCTGGCGGGCGAGCGAGAGGGCCGTCGTGAGCGGGAGGCGCGTCCGTTCGCTGCGTAGGCGCTGAAGGAGCCCGGCGAGGGTTCCTCCGGCAAGCAGTTCGCTTGCCACAAAGGGCAGCCCTTCATGCTCCCCTATATCGTAGATTACCGCAAGATGGGGATGGCTCAGCGCCGCAGCGCGGCGGAGGCTACTCAGCAACGGCTCGCGGGCCACGAGCGGGGCGATACGTTCCGCATCGAAGAGCGTGAGCGCAACGGCGCGCTGCAGGCGGGTGTGGCGGGCAACGAAGCGCCGGCCAACCGGCCCGGAGTCGAGCGGAGCCTCGATCCGGTAGCTCCCAACAACCAGTCCCGGACGGTCGCTCATAGACTCATCGCTCTCTATTCACCGGGTTCACCGTGGCCCGGCAGGGCGTCGATCTGGCAGGCCAGGGGCCGCCGTCGCACCACACGTGCGGTGATCGACCGCGCGTAGTATACACCCGGATGCTGCTGGTGCCCCGGTGGGCCGTCCAGGTGGGTGTGGCGTACCGTTTTGCGCGCTAGCCCGCCCCCGCTTGCGCGGGGGTGGGCGTCACTGCCACGGTGTGCCCTGGGCTAGCGCCGCCATCGGCGTCGCTCGGGAGCCCGTGCAGGCGGGCTTCGCCTCCCCGTGGTCGCCCGCTTTAGCGCCACGGCACGCGGGGGCAGAAACATCCGGCACACCTTCCCGGGGATGGGACGGCTCTACCTGACAAGACGTGGCGCGCGTCAGGCTTGTCACCGCGCGGTACATCCGGGGTAGGCCGTGTTCCCGCTCAGGGCGGGGAGCGCGCCAGGACGTGGGCCATCCCGACGTGCTATCGAGCCAGGTGAGGATGTTTCCAATCGGTGTACAATCCTGGCTGGAGCAGGCGGGCGACAAGGAGGAAGCAGGCATGGACGCAAGCGTATGGCGCGCGATCGAGCGGGGTCTCACCTGCGACATCACCACAACTGGCCGGCGGAGCGGGCAGCCACGGCGCCTGGAGATCTGGTACTTCGTCGTTGACGGCGTAGTCTACCTGACGGGTACGCCGGGCCCGCGCGATTGGCTGGCGAACCTGCGGGCCAACCCGGCGATGATCTTCCACGTGAAGCAGGGCGCCCAAGCGGATCTGCCGGCGCGGGGTGAGCCGGTGGACGACCCGGCCGAGCGCCGGCGGGTGATGAGCGCCGTGATGCGTGCCAATAGCTGGTTTCGCAGCCAGGGCTCCAGCCTCGACGCCTGGGTGGCCGGCAGCCCGCTGGTGGCCGTGCGATTCGAGCCGTGAGGATGAGCGACTCTCGGCCTTACGGCGCACCTGACCTACTGAATGACCAGGGGAGCGATCCATCGTCCCGCCGATGTGAGGCTGGCACGCATCCTGCTATGCTGACGGCAGAATTCCACAAGCGCGATGGACGCGGCGGCCATCGCCCCGGTGAGAGGAAGAAACCGGAGAGCCCACACGTCGCCCCCTGCTTCCCCTTATGCCCCCGGCCGCCGCAAGGCGGCCTTCTTCTTTCCGGGTGTGCCCCATCCTCCGAGGCGCTATAATAGCCCCTGCGGCAAAGCCAGGAGGGGAGACCATGGCGACATATCTCGTGGACGGGGCGCGCATCTACGCGCGCGAGGACGGACCACGCAGTGGCCAGATCTGCCTCTGCATCCACGGCTGGTCGAGCTCGTGGTACGCGCTCTCGCCGCTGCTCCCGCTCCTCGCGCGGCGCTTTCGCTGCGTGGCGGTCGATCTACCGGGCTACGGCAATTCCGAGCGGCTGCACGGGCGCATCACCATCGTGCGCTACGCCGATATGCTGGTCCGCTTGGTCCAGGAGTTGACCGACAGCCCGGCGGTGATCGTTGGCCACTCCATGGGCGGCATGATCGGTATCACCATGGCGCTGCGTTACCCCCAGCTGGTGGATCGGCTGGTCCTGCTGTGCCCCACGATCAGCGGCCTGCTGAGTACCTATATCAACGCCGTCGTCTCGCCGATCACCATGCTGGAGCGCTACCCGGTCGCCAACCGGCTCGTGGCGGCCCTTGAGCCCTGGGTGAACGGCCTGACCGACCGGATCATGCGTCCGGCATCCTTTGCCGAGCGTACCGAGATCAGCGACGAGGACTATACGCGCTTGCGGGCGGATGCCCGGCGCCCTGGCCAGGGGCGCGTGCGCGCCGAGTGTTACTGGGCCATGCGCGCCAACGACCTGCGGGGCCGCCTTGGCCAACTGGAGACGCCCGGCCTGGTGATCTGGGGCGCGGAGGATAATACGGTGCCGCTGCGCGATGCCGGTGTGGTGGCCGATGAGTGGCGGGGGGTGGATCTGCGGATCGTGCCGAAGGCGGGCCACTGGCCTCAGTTTGAGACGCCAGCTTTCACGCGCAAGGCGATCGCTGCCTACCTCGGCCTCCCCCTCGTCACCACCAGGCTCGAAGACTCGACCAATCCTGACGAGGTGGTGCGCCGGGCAGCCGAATTTCTGGCCAACTCCGACATCGGCAACGGCATGACCTTCGCCCAGCGCTCGCGCCTGGCCGCCCAGTGTCGCCTGCGTATCTACCGGCCAGGCGACTTGATCGCGCCGGCGAATGATGAGTGTACCGATCTCTATATCGTTCAGGATGGCTCGGTTGAGGTGTGGGCCGAGCCAGGGCCCGGCGATGAGACTTCGCCGCGCCAGCTTACGACGGTTCTGCGTGGTCAGGTGACGGGTGAGATGGCCCTGCTCGACGGTGGTCGGCGGAGCGCGGCGTTGCGGGCCGGCGAGGAGGGGGCGACCTTGCTGGTGCTCCGCCGCGAGCGGCTGCGGGCGCTGATCGGGGATGACCCGGAGCTCGGCAATGCCGCGATCTGGAACATTGCCGCCACGCTGGCCCTGCGCCTGCGGCTGGCGAACTGGCAGCAGCAGCTGATCTATCAGGAGTTGCAGGAGGCCCGTGGGGAGTAGAGGGGAGCGCACAGGGGAAGGGGACAGGGTACAGAGGACAGAGGACAGGGGACATCATACGGTTATGGCAACGCAACGCGTGAGTGAGGGGCATGCGGCCCGGCGCACATTTGCGCTCCTTGCTGGCGATCTGGTGGTCTTTATGGCCTTCGCGGCACTCGGGCGGCGCAGCCATGGCGCTGCTGCCGGGCTCGGCGCCCTGGGCGAGGTGGCCCTTACTGCCGCGCCTTTCATGCTCGGCTGGCTGGTGGCTGCGCCTGTGC
Organism: Chloroflexi bacterium OHK40; assembly: GCA_004367505.1. Classification (GTDB taxonomy): domain Bacteria; phylum Chloroflexota; class Chloroflexia; order Chloroflexales; family Chloroflexaceae; genus OHK40. Next base: position 4,617 of record SFCB01000089.1, read on the forward strand.
TTGGTGCTCTCGACTCGCGGGCCACCCGGGGGCCCCTGGCGATGCTGGGCCGCGCCCTGGTGGCGTGGGTTCTGGCGCTTGCCATCGGGTCGGTAGTCCGCGCCTTGATCATCGGGCGCTTTAGTCCACCCTCGTTCTACCTCGTCACGTTCCTGGTGGTGGCCGTGCTCATCGGCGGGTGGCGGGCGGCCTTTGCATGGTGGGCAGCCCGGCGTGGCTAGCCGCCGGGATGGGCGCCCTATGAGGTGGGGGCAGGCTCGGGGGGCGTGGGCAGCCCGGCGTGGCTAGCCGCCGGCATCCCCTGGACAACCGACAGCGTAAGCCAGGCTTCAGGCGAACGAACAGCCCTGTCCCCTCTGCGCTCCCCTGTCCCTTTGCCTAGGGGCAGATCAGCGTGGGCAGCTTACGGGTACGCAGCACCTCTTCAACGGCGCTGCCGAGCAGCAGATCGCTGACAGGCCCGTGGCCGTGGCCGCCCATGATCACGACGTCGCTACCGGTGCGTTCGGCGGCGGCAATAATCGCCTGGCCGGGCGGGCCGCTCGCGCTGATAAACTCCGCCTTGACGCCACGCTCTTCGAGGTAAGCCCGCGAGCGGATGCGCGCCCCCTCCACGCCAGGTTGGCGCGGCTCAGCCACCGTCAGGACGCTCAGGCGGGTGTCCCAGCGCGCCGTGATGTAGGCGGCCAGGGTGAGGGCCTGTTCCGCGCGGGGGCTACCATCATAGGCCAGGAGCATCTGACGAACCCCGCGCGTGGCCCGGGGCACCGTAAGTACGGGCCGTACCGAGGTGCGGATCAGGCTGTGCAGGCCGGACTTGAGCCGCTCAAGCGGTGTGGGTCCGGGCGGGTAGCTGATCTGCAGCACCACCAGATCGGTCCAGCGGCTGCGTTCGCGGATCGTCCGCGCGACCGGGCCGATCTCGAGTGCCAGTCGGCCATTCACTCCCACGGAGCGGCAGCGGGCCTCGAACTCCCACTGGATCTGCCGGGCCTCCTCACTGGCCAGCTGGGCCTCGTCGCGCACAACGTGCAAGCCAAACAGGCGGGAGTTCTCACGCTGGGCGATGGCGATCGCCTGATCGAGCGCCTCCCAGCCAGCAGGCTCGCCACTGATCGGCACCAGCACATCGTCGAAGAGCCACTCATCCTGGGGCGAAAGTTGGCCCCGCCGCCAGACGCCGGGGGGCGGCGGAGGGGTGAGCTGCTCGGGGAGGATCATCTCGAGCAGTTGCTCGCCGCGGTTCGTCGCCTGAGCCTGGCGTCCCGCGAGATCCTCGACGGCCTGCTCCGGGCTGATCTCCCAGCCGAGCTGGGCCTCGAGCTCAGCCCGGTGCTCGGTGAGCCAGAGGTAGAGGTCGGCTTCGGTGCGGCCGGGAAACTCACGCAGCAGCCCACGGTCGCGGATCAGCGCCACCTGTGGGAGGTAGACCGTATCGTACCAGTCGGCGGCGGCCTCCTCCAGCGCTACCGGCGCGCCCCGTTGCTCGCTCATATAGAAGCGGTGAACCTCGATGTGCTCTCGCAGCACCCGGTACTGGCCCGGCTCCGTCAGCACCAGGTTGGAGCCAGGGCGCGTCTCGTCCAGGCGGGTCTGCTCAAGAAACTCCACCTGCTCGGCGCGGATCACCAGGTCGCGCGGGCTCATGTCGGGCGTAAACGGAACGCGTGAGCGGAAGGGGATGACGTAGGCCTGGATGGTGGTGGCGCCATTCTGGCGCGCTACCGAGACACGGTGGTTGCCATCGAGGACGAAGTAGGCCTCGCCGATCTGGTAGACCTCGATCGGCGGAAGGCCGGCCAGGCCCCCCGAGGCTGCCATCACGCGCGCCCAGCGGTTGGAGTCGGAGTCGTTGCGTGGCAGGAAGCTCCGGCTGAAATCCTGGTAGCGGCCCACACTGCCGACGATTGCGTCGAGGGGGATCTCGCGCAGTTGGCGCTCGGAGACGGCGGTGGCCCGCAGTTTGCGCCGCACATCCTCGAAGCTTAGCAGGTCGGCCGATTTGCCGGTGACGCTGGCGAGCAGGCGCTCGATATCGGCCTGGCGCCGCAGCTTGCGGAAGTCGGCCACTGCTGCCGCAACATCGGTTGCTCTCAGCTCACTCATATCTGGAATCGATCCACCATCACCGATCTGTGCCCGCTGGCGAGGCTCATTATAGGGCCGAATCAACCCCTGGCAAGTCTGGAACGTGGCCTTTTTTCCCTTATCCCCGGCCCCGCCTCCGCCCGCAGGAGTGAGACGGACCGCATCGGGATGCCTTCTACTCTCCTTGTGGGTGGGCGTCCAGGCGGGGAGGCCGGAGGCGTTGTGCTTGCCCGGGAGCTGCGTAGCGACGGTGGGTTGCGGCCAGCGACGCAGCCCGGCGAGGAAATCCCAGCGCGGAAATGCACCACCGGAGGGCTGCGCAACGTATAATAGTCGTGCGACGGTTCTCGACTCTCAATAGTCGGTTCGCAGCTCTGCCAGGGTTCCTCTGGCTCTCCACCCTCCCGGAGGCATCGCCATGTCCTACGGCCCATACGCTGGCTCCCCCACCGACGCCCTGCGGCGCCAGGGGATTCTCACGCAGGTTTACGCCTGGATGACGGCCGGCCTGCTCGTGACGGGTGCGATCGCGATGTTCGTGGCCGGCACCCCCGCCCTTGTCGGGGCGATTGTTGGTAACTCGCTGCTCTTCTTTGGGCTGATTATCGGCCAGCTGGCGCTGGTCTGGGTGCTGAGCGCCAACTTGATGCGGCTGGCGCCTGCCGCCGCTACCGCCCTCTTCCTCGGTTACGCCGCCCTGAACGGCCTGACCTTCGCGGTCATCTTTCTCGCCTATACGGCAGAGTCGATCGCCAGCACCTTCTTCGTCACCGCCGGCACCTTCGGGGCCATGAGCGCCTGGGGCTATTTCACCAGGCGTGATCTCTCGGGCATAGGGAACTTCCTCTTTATGGCCTTGATCGGGTTGATTCTTGCCTCAATTGTCAATATCTTCGTGGCGAGTAGCGCGCTCTACTGGGTGATTACCTACGCCGGAGTGCTGATCTTTGTCGCCCTTACGGCCTATGATACGCAGAAGATCAAGCACATGATCGCCGAGGTGCGCGATGAAGCGATGGGCCAGCGGGTAGCGATCTACGGCGCGCTCACGCTGTACCTGGACTTTATCAATCTCTTCCTGTTCCTGTTGCGCATCCTCGGGAACCGGCGCTAAGGCCAATACCTCCTAGGCATGCCTCACCCCGACGCCCCCGTCGAGACGCCTCTTTGGGGCGTCTCGACGGGGGCGGTGAAAGGGTGTGACGTATGTTCCTGCAAAGGCTGGTAGGATATGGGCAGCTATCGCTGTCTATTGGAGCTACCAGCATGAGCGGCACGATCAACGAGCAGACG
>SFCB01000240.1 GCA_004367505.1 Chloroflexi bacterium OHK40
AAAGCTGGCCAATCACATTGGCGCGCTCTGGTACTTCATCCACCACTATAATGCAGAGCAACGCGCAAAACGTGGCGTCACTACTGATGCATGACTACCCTGTGTTCGATCGGTGGGTTACCGCATCCTGACGGGCGGCGATCTCCGCTCCCGCTCTGGGAGCGGGGGCCAGGGCGTGCCCCCGCCTTTGCGGGGGCACGCCAGAAAGGGGCTGGTAGGCGCTGTGGGGCCGCTACTCGTACACCGGCAGCCAGTCGCCGTGGGCGGCAATCAGGTCGTCTACCAGGGCCCAGATCTGGTCGAGATCGAGCTCGGCGGCCGTGTGCGGGTCGAGCATGGCGGCGTGGTAGATGTGCTCACGCTTGCCAGTGAGCGCGGCCTCGACCGTCAGCGCCTGGACGTTGATGTTCGTCTGCATCAGCGCGGCGAGCTGGGGCGGCAGCGCGCCCACGCGGGTGGGCTGCACGCCATTTCGGTCCACCAGGCAGGGCACCTCGACGCAGCAGCCCTGGGGCAGGTTGTCGATCAGGCCGTGATTGGCGACATTGCCGTAGATCACCCGTGGCTGACCCGTCTCCATGGCGTGGATGATCAGCGAGCCATACTCGCCGGAATGGGCCTTGCCCTCCTGATGCTCCCGTTCCCAGCGCTGGCGCAGCGCCGCCGCCGCTCGAGGGTCCTCTGCGGCCAGGGCGGCCAGGCGCGCCTCGCGGCGCCCATGCTCGTAGCGGGCGAGCGCCTGCGGGTCTCCACTGGTCAGCACGGGGCGCATGCCCTCCCACTCGGCAATCTGGCGCTCGCAGCGGCGCGGGTACTCGTCCAGGGGAATGTTGAAGCGCTCGATCAGGTCCGGCCGGTCCCGCTTGATGAACCAGGGCACGTACTCGCTGAAGTGCTCGCTCGACTCGGTCACGAAGTAGCCTACTCGCCGGAGCAGTTCATAGCGCACCCGGTTGCTGGCCGGCACCTGGCCCTCGGCGGCAAGCTGGCGCAGGCGCGGGTAGAGATCCTCGCCCCGGTGCTCAAAGCGGGTGAAGAAGGCTACGTGGTTGATCCCGGCGCAATGGTAGTCGATCTCCTCGACGGGGATGCCCAGATCGTAGGCCAGTTCGGCGGCAGTGTGCTGCACGCTATGGCAGAGCCCGACAGTCTTGATCCGGCTTGCCCGGTTGATCGCCCAGCAGTTGATCGCCATGGGGTTGACGTACTGGAGGAAGGTGACATCGGGGCAACGCTGCTCCATCTCGCGGCACATGTCGAGCAGCACCGGGATGGTGCGCAGCCCGCGCATGATCCCGCCGATGCCGAGGGTGTCGCCGATCGTCTGGCGCAGGCCGTACTTCTTGGGGATCTCGAAGTCGACGACGGTGGCGGGCCGGTAGCCGCCCACCTGGATCATACAGATCGCGTAGTCGGCACCGTCCAGGGCCCGAGCGCGATCGGTGGTTGCCTCGATCGTCGGGTGTGCCCCGAGGCCTGCGGCGAGCGCGTGGGCCACCCGCTCTGAGTCGCGCAGGCGCTCACCGTCGATATCGAAGAGGCTGATCGTGGCGCTCTGCAACTCGGGGAAGCCGAGGATGTCGCCCAGCAGGTTGCGTGTAAATACCGTGCTCCCGGCGCCGATGAAGGTGATCTTAGGCATGCGCTCATCCAGGGTAAACCGTGGGCGGGGCCGATCCCCGGCCCGATGCGGTGGTCTATGATACCCGATGTCGGCGTGCACGTATCGCCAGCATTGGTGTGCGTGGCCGATGGGCTTCTACTTTCCCCCGCGCCCACACCGCTGCGTCTCAGGCCGGGCAGATCGCCAGCACCCGCAGCGGGCTGCCGCTGCCGCCCACGATCTTCAGCGGCGCGGCAATCACGATGGCGCCGGTGGGCGGCAACTGGTCGAGGTTGCAGAGGCTCGCCAGCCCGAACTTGCCGGCGCCGTGCATGATGTGGTGGTTCGGGAAGGGCGGCTCGAAGCTCCCCGCCTGCCCCGCATCGGTGCCTACCGTCTCGACGCCCACGCCGAGCACGTCGCGGGCAACCAGCAACTCGGAGGCGGCCCGGTGCAGGCCCGGGGCGTGCGGGCCGTCCTCACCCACGTTCAGGAAGTTGGCGCCCTGGCGCTTGCTCCAGTCGGTGCGCATGAGCACCCAGGCCCCGGTCGGGATCGGGCCGTGAGCGAGCTCCCAGTCCTGGATGTGCTCTGGGGTGAGCAAGAAGTCCGGGTTCTCGGCGCACTGCTGGACAACGTCGATCACGCAGGCCGGGCCAATGAAGCGCCGGGCGGGGATCGTATCAGTGGTGTTGTCCGCCAGGTCTTTGCCAGTCACCCAGTGGACGGGTGCATCGAAGTGGGTGCCGGTGTGCTCGCCCAGGCGGATGGTGTTCCAGTACCAGGCCGGGCCCTTATCATCGTAGTGCGAAATCTGCTCGATCGTCATGCCAGGCGAGGAGGCAAAGATCGGCGGCAGCCCGATCACCGGCGTGTCCGGGCCGAGGGGCTGGGTCAGGTCCACCACCTTGAGTGTGCCGGCCGCAAGCTCCGCGACGAACTGCGTGAGAACCGATGGCATAAGTATCCTCCGTGATCAAGCGATCCTCCACGATCCCCTTCGCCTCACGCACACCGCCGTGATAAGAAGCGGTCGCGTAGCGCCGATCGGCTCTGTCACATCAGCCGGGGGACTACGTGGCAGACTCCTGTGGCAGGCGGCCCTGATCGGCCTGCCCACGCTGTTTCAGGTAACGCGCGAACTGAAACCGGTTCTCGAGCAACGGCAGATCGGTCACAAAGGCTCTCGGGCCTACCGCATCCACCTTGGCGACAATCACGCTGAGCTCGTTGGTGGCGATAGCCTCCTCAAAGGCAACGGCGAAGGCATCGAGCGCGCGGACGGAGATGGCGCGGGTGATGCCAGCCGCAGCGGCGATGCCCGCGAGATCGCTGCCGCTGGCGGTAGCCGTCGGGAAGCCGCCCACCGAGAGCAGGCTCTCGTTATCGAAGATGACGTGCACCAGATTGGGTGGTCGGTAGCGGGCGAGGGTGGTCAGGCCGCCGAGGTTCATCAGCACTGACCCATCGCCATCGAGTACTACCACTTTGAGCTCCGGGCGGCTCAGCGCGATCCCTAGGCCCATCGAGGAGGCCAGGCCCATGGCGTGCTGCAGGTAGAAGAAGTTCGGGCGATGGCCGAGCGCCTGGAGCTCGGCCGCTGTTGCCCCCATGATCGTCACGACCACGCACCGCTCCAGCTGGGGGTAGATCGCCCGCATCGCGTCCATGCGCAGCATCGTGTCTCACTCCTCCCACATCAGGTCACGACAGAGCAGCAGGGCCACCGGCTTGAGCGAGGAGTCGGCGAGCGTCTGGGCCTTGTGGATGCGGGCAGCCACGTGGCCCGGCTCATCCAGGCGGGCGAAGGGCACCGCGAGGGTCTGGAGGACGGCCTCCGTCACGCCGCCGCCCTCGGTCTGCCAGGGATCGCGCTCGCCAAACTCACCGCGGTAGCTGATCAGCATCAGCAAGGGGATGCGGTAGAGCCGGGTGAGGGAGACGATCCCGTTGATGCTCTGGAGCAGGCCGTGGTTCTGCATCAGCATCGCCGACTTCGCCCCGGCCAGGTGGGCGCCGGCGGAGATCCCGACGCCCTCCTCCTCTTTGGCCAGCCGCACCAGGGTCATCGCCGGGTCCTCCTCGGCCATACGGATCAGGTGCACCAGCCAGGTTTCGGGGAGCGCCGAGAGGATGGTAATCCCACATGCCTTTAGCGAGTCGTAGATCAGTTGGGAGCTGGTGATCGAGACTGGCATAGGATGGTTCTCGCTTGTGGGCCAGGTGCCAGGCGGTTTGGCCGGGTGCTCGTTTGCGTGGTACCAGGTGCTCCATACGACTCGCTAGCCACGCAGCTTGAAGCGCTGGATTTTGCCGGTGGCGGTCTTGGGCAGCTCGGGAAGGAAGACGATCCAGCGGGGGCGTTTATACTCGGCCAGTTCCTGGCGGCAGAAGGCGATCAGCTCGTCGGCCAGGGCCTCAGAGGGTTCGAAGCCGGGCCGCAGGGCCACAAAGGCCTTGGGCTTCACCAGATCGGCCTGGTCGCTGGCACCCACCACGGCGCACTCCAGCACGGCCGGGTGGCGCATGAGGGTACTCTCAAGCTCCATGGGTGCCACCCAGATCCCCCCCACCTTGAGCATATCATCGGAGCGACCGCAGTGCCAGTAATAGCCATCCTCGTCCACGCGGTACTTGTCGCCGGTGTGGAGCCACTCGCCGCGAAAGGTCTGGCGGCTCTTGTCGTACTGGTGTAGGTAGCTGAGGGCGGTGGTGGGGCCACGCACCAGCAGGTTGCCGATCGCGCCGGGGGCCACCTCCGTGCCCTGCTCATCCACCAGCCGGACATCGAATCCAGGTACGGGCCGGCCGCTGCTCCCCGGGCGAATGTCGTCGGGCCGGTTGGAGATGAAAATATGGTAGACCTCGGTGCAGCCGATCCCGTCGATGATCTCCAGGCCGGTGCGCTCCTTCCACGCATGCCAGACCGGGGCCGGCAGGGCCTCGCCAGCCGACACGCAGAGGCGCAGCGAGGCCAGATCCTCCGGCGAGAGCTCCGTCTGGGCGAGGATGGCGGCGTAGCTGGTGGGGGAGTTATAGAGGATGGTCGGCCGGTGGCGGCGGATCTGGGCGATCACGTTGGCGGCCACCCGGGGCGGGCCGGCGAAGAGCACGCAGCTAGCGCCGACGTACCAGGGGAAGATCAGGTTGCCACCAGTGCCGAAGGTGAAGAAGAGCTTCGCCGTGGCGAAGGTGCGGTCATGCTCGTGCAGGCCGAGCACGTTCACACCCCAGAGTTGGGCGGTGAGGGGCAAATCCTTATGGGCGTGGTGGATACCCTTCGGCTCCCCGGTGGTGCCACTGGAGTAGTTCAGCGTGCAGAGGTCGTCGCGATGGGTCGGCTCGGCGGCCAGGTGATCCGGCTGGGCGGCCACGAGCGCATCGTAGCGATGCGCGTTGGGTGGCGCCGTCCCGCCAACCACGATCACGTGCTCCAGGTGGGATAGCTGGCCTCGCACCTGCTCGAGGGCGGGAAGCATCGCTTCGTGGACGATGATCGCGCGGGCGCGGCAGTCCCGGAGCATGTAGGCATACTCCGGCGGTTTGAGCAGGGTGTTCAGACCCACATGGACGGCGCCGATCTTGAGGGTGGCGAAGAAGCTGATCGCCCACTCAGCGCTGTCGGGCGCGAGGATGGCGACGTGCTCGCCAGGCCGCACATCGAGCCCACGGAGGGCATTACCCAACCGGTTCACCTCGGCGGCCACCTCACGGAAAGTGAGGCTCCGCTCATCGCTCAGCAGAGCCACCTTGTCGCCTCGCGCGTCGAGGTTGTGCTCCAGGATCTGGACGGCGTTGTAGGAGAGGGGCAGGTCGGTGCCTCGTTGCATAGCTCCTCCTCTGCGTGGATGCCGCTGCCTGCTTACTCTTTCCCCAGTAACTCCCGCGCGATCACGATCCGCTGGATATGGCTGGTGCCTTCATAGATCTGCAGGCCCTTGATGTCGCGGTAGTAACGCTCCACCGGGTAGCCGTTGGCGTAGCCCCGGCCCCCGTGGATGAGCACGGCGTTGGAGGCGGCCTGTACGGCGATCTCGGTGGCAAAGAGCTTGGCCATGGAGGTCTCGCGGGTGGCCGAGTGGCCCTGGTCTTTCAGCCAGGCGGCGCGGTAGGTGAGCAGACGGGCAGCCTCGACATCGGCGGCCATGTCGGCGAGTTGGGCCTGGATCATCTGGAAGTCGCCGATGCGCCGGCCGAACTGGCGCCGCTCGCGGGCGAAGCTCACGCAGGCGTCGAGGCACGCCTGGGCGACACCAACGGCGCCCGCCGCCACACCGAGGCGCCCGTGGTCCAGGGCTGCCATCGCCACCTTGAAGCCCTCGCCCGGAGGGCCGAGCATCGCGCTCGCGGGCACGCGGCAGCCCTCAAAAAGGAGCCGGGCGTGGTCGGCGGCGCGGTGGCCGAGCTCGCGATCCGCCATCGGCTCGCGGCGCAGGCCAGGCGCGCTGGTCTCGACGAGGAAGGCGCAGATGCCCCGGTGGCGCGCGGCCCGATCACGGCTGGCGAAAACGATCGCCAGGTGGGCGATGCCGCCGTTGGTGATCCAGATCTTCTCGCCATCGAGCACGTAGCTATCGCCGTCTGCCCAGGCCGTCGTCTCGATGCTGGCGGCGTCGGAGCCGGCATTGGGCTCGGTGAGGCAGTAGCAGCCGATCAGCTCGCCAGTGGCGAGTCGTGGCAGGTAGCGCTGTTTCTGCTCCTCGCTGCCCCAATCGTGGATGCAGGCGGCGACGAGGCCGGCGTGCACGGCCAGGAATCCGCGAACGGAGGAGTCGGCCCGGCCAAGCTCCTCGTAGACCAGGGCGGCGCTGAGGTGATCCATCCCACTGCCGCCGTAGGCTGGCCCGATGGCGCCTGCCAGGAACCCGAGCGCGCCCATCCGCCGCACCAGGTGCAGCGGAAACTCGCCGCGCTCATCGGCCTCGCGGGCCAGCGGAGCCACTTCCTCCTGGGCGAAATGCCGCGCCCGTGCCTGCACCTCCCGCTGGGCTGCCGTTAGCTCGAAGTGCATGGGTGCTCCCTGGTCGATGACTCTAGCTACCTGGGTAGTGGGAAGGGTCGCGGATCAGTCGTGCCTGGTACATCCGGGCTTGCGGCCCACGGACGATGCAGCCAGATATCGCGCTGAACAACGGCCCGGTGAGGGCCAGCGGTTCGTCATCGCTGTTCATCCGTGCCGTGGCACCTGGCCCCTGCGCCGAGGGAGGTCAGGGGGCGATCACGGCGAGACCCTCCATCTCGATGAGGGCCTGATCCTGGAAGAGGCTGCGCACCTCAAAGAGGGCCATGGCAGGGTAGTAGGCGCCGAAGTACGCGCGGAAGAGACCACCGAGCGGCTTGCGCTGGGCGGTGTAGGCGGCCCGGTCCGTCACGTAGATGTTGAGCTTCACAATATCGTGCATCTGGCCGCCAGCCGCCTCGACCACGGCCCGCAGATTGGTGAGTACCTGGGCGGCCTGGGCGAGCATATCGCCTGGCGCGACGATCGCACCGTCGGCACCGCTCGCGTCCTGGCCCGCGAGGAAGAGCAGCCGGCCACCCTGGACGACGATGCCGTGGTTGAAGCCGACCGGGCGGGCGAGCTCGGGCGGGTTGATCAGCGTCTTCTCCATCAGCGCCCCCTGAAGACGGGCCGTTCTTTCGCCTGGAAGGCTTCGTAGAAGGCCCGGTGGTCTTCGGCCATCATCAGCAGCGCCTGGGCCTGGGCCTCGGCCTCGATCGCGCTGAGCAGGTCCATGTTCCACTCATTGGTGAGCATGCGCTTGGTCATCCCCTGAGCGAGGGTTGGCCCATCGGCCAGGCGGCGGGCCCAGGTCTGAGCGGTGGGGAGCAGGTCGGCGGGCGGCAGCACACGGTTGACAAGCCCATAGCGCTCGGCAGTGATCGCGTCCAGCGCGTCGCCGAAGAGCAGCAATTCGGCGGCGCGGGCCTGGCCGATCAGGCGCGGCAGCAGATAGGCGGCCCCCATATCGGCGCCGGTGAGCCCAACCCGGGTGAAGAGGAAGGCGATCGTAGCGCCCTCGGCCATAAGGCGCAGGTCGGCGGCAAGCGCGATCACGGCGCCGGCGCCAGCGGCCGTCCCGTTGATCGCCGCGATGATCGGCTTATCGAGTAGGCGCATACTGGCCACCAGGGCGCCGGTCATCCGGCAGAACTCCAGGTGCTCCTTTACGCCCCGCTCGAGCATCGTCCCGATGATCGTGTGTACGTCGCCACCCGAGCAGAAGCCGCGCCCGGCGCCAGTGATGACCACGGCTCGCACGCGCTCGTCGCTGGGCAGGGCCGCAAACAAATCGCGTAGCTGGGCATAGATCTGGAGCGTGAGCGCGTTCAGCACCTCGGGCCGATCCAGGGTGATCGTGGCAACGCCGTCTACAACGTCGTAGCGGAAGTCGTAGGGCATGGCTCCTCCGGGTGACGGTATGGAGGTCGGCTTGAACGAGCGGGCAGCCGGGGCGAGCGCCAGCACGGGTCAGGGCGTGGACAGGCGCACGCTCCGCATGCCTACCACATGACCGCGCCGCCGTCCACGTTGATCGCCTGGCCGGTGATCCCCCGGGCGGCGTCGGAGGCGAGGTAGACGGCCAGGGCGGCTACCTCGTCGGGCTGAATCAGCCGGCCCTGGGGGCTCGTCTGCTCAAGTGTGGCCCTGGCCCGCCCCTGGTCCATGCCGGTCCGCGCGCTGATGTTCGCCACCGTCGCGTCGGTCATGGGGGTGTCGGCGTAGCCGGGGCAGATCGCATTGACCGTCACTCCGTTGGGGGCCAGCTCGGCAGCCATGGCCCTGGTGAGCCCGAGCACACCGTGCTTGGAGGCGCTATAGGCGGCGATGTAGCGCCCGCCAACTTTGCCGGCGATCGAGGCGATGGTGATGATCCGTCCCCATCCCTGCCCGGCCATATGTGGGGCGAAGCGCTTGCTCAGGTAGTAGACGCTGGTGAGGTTCACGGCGAGCATCTGGTGCCAGAGCGCGTCGGGGTGCCCGATCAGCCGGTGGCTTCCTGCCGCGCCTGCGTTGTTCACGAGCACGTCGAGCCCGCCGAGCGCTTCCTCCACGGCTGTGCCGAGGGCCGCAACCTGCGCCGGGTCCGTCACGTCGCAGGGCACAGCCAGGCCGCCGCCGCCGCGGGCCGCCACCTCGGCGCCCACCGCCGCCAGCGCCTCCGCCGAGCGCGCGCTCACGGCCACGGTCGCCTCTGCCTCCGCGAACGCCAGGGCGATAGCATAGCCTAGCCCGCGGCTCGCCCCGGTGACAAGCACACGCCGCCCTTTAAGCATCGATACTCCACGCGCGGCACGAGCGGCCCACGCCCGGGGCCGCTCCACTGCGGCGCTCTTTGCGTCTTCTGGCTGTGGCTAGCAGTATAGCCACGACACCGCGAAAGTCAAGGCGGCTGGAACGATCGACCGGGCTGATATACCGTGGTTTACAGCATTGGGACGCACTTCTGGCCCTCACCCCCGCTTGCGCGGGGGCAGGCTCGCGCATCCTGGAGAGACGCAGCGTGCTGCGTCTCTACGCTCTACGCTCCGCTGCGCCCTGTTCCTCCCGGGTTGACAGCGCCTCATCCCTGTGCCTATACTCGCAATCATCGCGTGCGCAATTGGGGTTGCGGCCCGGGGTGGTGGCCAGATTGTTCCCTCCGGCCAGAAGTGGGTATCCCGCCCGCGCTCCCGGAAGGCGCCGCGAGCGCTCGGTTCTGGAATGCTATGCGTGCTGAAGGAGCTCCGGCGTGAAGATCGCAGTGGTGGGCGGTGGCCCTGGCGGGCTCTACTTCGCGCTTCTTGCCGCTAAGGCCTGGCCCAACGCCCGGGTGACCGTCTTCGAGCGCAACCGCCCCGACGAGACCTTCGGCTTCGGGGTGGTTTTCTCCGACGAGACCCTCGGGATCTTCCGCGAGCAAGATCGCGAGAGCTATGAGCAGATTCGCCGTAGCTTTGCCTACTGGGGCGATGTGGCGATCCACTATCGCGGCCACGTTCTGCGCTGTGGCGGCAATGGTTTCTGCGGCTGCTCCCGCCAGCGTCTGCTCACGATCCTCCAGGCGCGCTGCACCGAGCTCGGTGTGACCATGTGCCACCAGCACGAAGTTGCCGGCCGCTCAGAGCTTGCCGGCTTCGACCTGATCGTCGCCGCCGATGGGATCAACTCGCGCCTGCGCGAGGCCGACCGTTCCCGGTTTGGGACGGCGATCGAGTTGCAGCGCAACAAGTTCGCCTGGCTCGGTTCCACGCGCTCCCTCGACGCCTTCAGCTACTTCTTCCGCGAGACGCCCCACGGCATTGTGCTGGCCCACGCCTACCAGTACGAGCCCGACCGCAGCACCTGGGTGATCGAGCTCGCCGAGGAGACGTGGCGCAACCTCGGCCTCGACACCATGCCCGAGCCGGCCTATATCGCCGCACTGGAGCGGATCTTCGCCGAAGAGCTTCAGGGCCACCGGCTGATCGGCAACCGCTCGATCTGGCGCAACTTCCCCACCGTCACCAACCGTACCTGGGTCGATGGCAACCTGGTGCTGATCGGTGATGCCAAGGCGACCGCCCACTACTCGATCGGCTCGGGCACCAAACTCGCGATGGAGGACGCGATCGCGCTCTTCCAGGCGCTCGACGCCTGCCCCAACCTCACCGACGCCCTCGCCGCCTATGAGCGTGGGCGGCGCGAGGAGGTGGAGAAGACCCAGCACGCCGCGAATGTTTCCCTGGCCTGGTTCGAGCACATGGGCCGCTACTGGGGCATGGCCCCGGAGCAGTTCGCCTTCGGGGTGATGTCCCGCTCCAAGCAGATCACCTACGAGAACCTGCGGCTGCGCGATGCCACCTTCGTCGAGCGGGTGGAGCGCTGGTTCCTCGGTGAGGTGCGTCGCGCCGGCTTCGCCGTTGATGACGGCACCCCGCCCATGTTCACGCCCTTCCGCCTGCGCGATCTTGTGCTGGAGAACCGTGTGGTTGTCTCCCCAATGGACCAGTACATGGCCGTGGATGGCGCGCCCACCGAGTGGCACTACGTCCACTACGGCAGCCGGGCCATCGGTGGCGCAGGGCTCCTCTTTACCGAGATGACCTGCACCGCTCCCGACGCGCGGATCACCCCCGGCTGCACCGGCCTGTGGAACGAGGATCAGTGTGCAGCCTGGCGGCGGATCGTGGAGTTCGTGCATACCCACAGCCGGGCGAAGATCTGCATGCAGCTCGGCCACGCCGGCCGCAAGGGCTCCACGCAGCTCGGCTGGGAGGATGAGAATCACCCCCTGCCACAGGGCAACTGGCCGATCTACTCGGCCTCGCCCATTCCCTACTTCCCCGACAGCCAGACGCCGATCGAGCTCAGCCGTGCCGACATGGATCGTGTGATCGCCGAGTTTGTGCGCGCCACCAGCTATGCCGAGGCCGCCGGCTTCGACATGCTCGAAGTGCATATGGCCCACGGCTATCTGCTCGCCAGCTTCATCTCGCCGCTGACGAACCGGCGCAGCGATGGGTACGGCGGCGATATTGCGCGGCGCATGCGCTTTCCGCTGGAGCTCCTCCGCGCGGTGCGCGCCGCCTGGCCGGCCCACAAGCCCCTCTCGGTGCGCCTTTCGGGCACCGACTGGCACCCCGAGGGCCTCAGCGCCGCCGACCTGGTGGCCGCCGCGCGCATGCTCAAGGCTGCTGGCGCCGACCTGATCGACTGCTCAGCCGGTCAGACCGTACCCGACCAGCGGCCAGTCTATGGGCGTATGTTCCAGGCCCACCTGGCCGACCAGGTGCGCAACGAGGCCGGGATCGCCACCATGGCCGTCGGCAATATCACCACCGCCGACCAGGTGAATACCCTGCTGCTCCAGGGCCGGGCCGACCTGGTGGCCCTGGCGCGCCCCCACCTGTCCGACCCCTACTTCACGCTGCGGGCGGCCGCCCAGTATGGCTATCGGGGCCAGTATTGGCCCCCGCCCTATTACCCGGGGCGCAATCAGCTCTACCGCCTCGCTGAACGCGAGCAGGCCGAGTTGCGCGAGCTGCGCCTGCGTCTGCGCCCTCCCAGCCACGAGGTGAAGGGCGACTCCTGAGCCTGCGGCGCCCTACCCATCCTCGTGGTACGCTGACTCCAGGCGCGGCACGATCGCCCGCCAGTCGTAGTGCGCCGCCACGTGCGCGCGGCCTGCCGCGCCGAGCCGCGCCCCCAGGGCCGGGTTCTCCAGCAGACGCAGCGTCGCCGCCGCGAAGTCGGCGGGCCGGTCGGCGATCAGCAGGTGCACGCCATCGCGGAGCCCCTCCACGCCCTCGGCGCCCATGGGCGTGCTCACCACTGGCGCCTCCATCGCCAGGGCCTCCAGCAGCTTCAGCCGCGAGCCCCCCCCGATACGCATCGGCACGACATAAGCGGCCGCGCCGTCGATGTAGGGCGCCACCTCGGGCACTTCGCCTACGAGCTCCACTGCTACACCATCGTGCAGCGCCCGCAGCGCCGGCCCTGCGGCCCGTCCCACGATCTGCAAACGGGCGTCGCTACGCCGCGCGCGCACCAGGGGCAGCACCGCGCCCACGAACCAGTGTAGCGCGTCGATGTTCGGGCGGTAGTCCAGCGTACCGGTAAAGACCAGCGTCGCCGCGCTGGGCGTGCGGCGCGCGGCTCCGGGCCGCACCCGTGCGGTGTCCACACCGTTCGGCACCACGGCCAGCCGTTTCACGGCCTGCCCATCGAGGCGCCCCAGCGCCGCGCGGTCGCCCTCGGAGACCACCAGTACCCGGTCGAAGCTGCGCAGCAGGCGGCGCTCGTAGCGGGCGAGCTTGCGCCACTGGACGAGCGAGTAGAGCCCGCCGGCCAGGGCGCGTGGGCGCAGGGCCAGGCCACGGCGAAGATCGGCCAGGGCCGCGCGCCGCTGCAACAGGTACTCGGCGTTGAACTCGTCCAGCACCAGGCGCGACGCCAGTTCGCGGGCTTGCAGCGCGAAGCCGGCCAGTTCGATGCTCTCGGCTTGCACGATGTCGAAGCGCTCGGCGGCAAGGAGCCGGCTGAGTGCTTCGGCGAAGGCGGGGGAGGCGTTGCGCAGCGCCATGTCGGGCAGCGGCGAGGCGAGGGTGCTGATGGCGCGCCGGGCCAGGCCGCGAGGCTGCGGCCCGATCACCGTGGCAACCCGGCAGTGGTCGCGCAGTGGGGCCAGGGCGGCGATCGCCCCGGCATCGGGGGCAAAGGTGAGTAGCGTGAGGTCGTGGCGCGCCGCCAGGCCCGTGAGCAGGTGGTAGATCCGCAGGGCGCCACCGCCACGGGGGGGGAAGGGCGGGTAGGGGGCAAGGAGGAGGATCTTCATGCCATCAGGCCCACGCATCGCCCGCCCCTGCTTCGGGGCGGGGCCAGCCCGGGGGATGAATCACATAGACAACCCCGCGGGAGGCGCGTTGCCAGCAGGCAAAGAGCTGATCGGTTCGGTAGGATCGCGCCACGCTGGCCACGTTGTGCGCGGCCGGCTCAGCCATCAGCGCGCGCGCCCCGTTGAAGCCGGTCACCATCGTCAGATGGCCGGCGCTACGGCCGTTGGCGCCATCAAGCTCGCCGGGCTCCCAGCGGATACTGACGATCAGCGGCACGCCGGCGCTCGTCCAGCGGGCCAGTTGGGCAAGGCTGTGAAGCCTGGTCACATAGGCGGTGAGCCCCAGGGCCTCGGCGAAGGCGGTGTTGAAGGCCCAGTTCCCGGTACCATGCCAGCCCGGGTCGTAGATCTGCGGTGCCGCGATCGCCGGGACTGCCTCGGCGGCCTCGAAGGGGGCCAGCCTCGGGTCACCGGTGCGCTGGCGCCAGTAGGCCAGCGCCATCACGATGGCCGTGGGGCTGCACCAGTTCGGTCCCTCGCCCGGGTAGCTGAACTGCGAGAGGTGCAGCGGCAGGGTGATCGACGAGGCTGTGGGTGGGGGAGTCGCAGGCTCACTGGCCCACGGCGCCGGATCATCGCTCGTCAGGCACAGCGCCAGGCTCGTCAGCCCGGGTGTGGCCGCACCCGGCGCGGCGCAGAGGAGCACACGGGCTTGCAGCGCATCAGCCGGGGCGGCGAGGAGCAGCGTATCGGTGGCGAGTTGCCCGTCGGCGTCGTGCTGGCTGGGAAAGCTGCCGCGTCGGGAGGCCTCGGGCGCGCTGTCCCAGGTGGCGACGCGGAAGAAC
>SFCB01000167.1 GCA_004367505.1 Chloroflexi bacterium OHK40
CGACCAGGGCGTCGGCGTCTGGTTGGCTGCATCCGCCTCTCGATCAAAGTAGTCGTTGCTATAGTGGTTCATCAGCTGTGCCATGGCCACCGTCAGCAACCCCAACCCCGCCAGGCTCCAGTCGATGAGCGCGCCGCCTGCCCGCGCCGCCACCACGCCCAGCCCGTAGAAGACCATCCCCCCCACCAGGAAGAGCGGCCGCCCCAGTACCACAAAGCTCCCCACCCGAGCCAGGGCGCCTTCGGCCCGACGGTGAGGGCGCGAGGGGCGGGGATTGGGCGCGTGGACGAGGGGCGAACCAGGACCAGCGCGCCGGCCTGGCATGGCACGAGCCCGCCGCGCGCGCCCCCCTTCACGGCTGTTCGCAGTCTCCCCGGCGTCACCGCGCGGCCCCCTTCGCATCACTGCGCGGCTCCCTTCACGCCAATGCGCGCGTATCACGCGCGAGTCAGCTCATAGACGCTCAGCAGGCCAAATTCTACATAGAAGAGCGCCCAGAGGAACATATAGAACGAGGCCGCCGACCCACGCCGCTCCAGGTCCACCCGGCTGCTCACGGCCCAGAACAGCACGATCACCGCCGCATGGCTCAGCAGCAGGAACAACGCCTCGCCACTGGGCAGCCCGGCCAGCGCCAGGCCGATCGGCAGCGCGTAACACGCTGTTAGCACCGCCCGCCCCATGCCGAGTGCCCGGCGCTTGCCGAGCCGTGTGGTGAAGGTCTCGATCTGATACATCCGGTCCCCAGCGTCATCGGGGATGTCTTTGTAGATCGCGATCACGAGCCCGAAGCCAAAGAAGAAGAGGCCAAGGATGGTCAGCGTCAGCACGGGCAGGGCGCCACCCAGGCGCTCGCGGTAGTGCAACGCCAGGCCCAGGTTGGCGATCACCCCCCGCGCCACGGCGATGCTCAGCGCCGCCGCCAGCGGGAAGCGCTTCAGCCGCAGCGGCGGTAGTGAGTAGGCGCTGCCGATCAGCATAATCAGCACGATCGTGAGCAGTAGGAAGGGCCCTGCCAGCGCCGCCAGGCCCACACTCGCCGCCGCCGCCCCGATGGTGAGTGCCCGCCCCTGCCCCGGCGTGAGTCTCCCGGCTGCTACCGGGAGCCAGGGCTTATTGATCCGGTCGATCAAAACGTCCGTGAGCTGGTTCAGCCCCACCACGTAGAGATTCAACGCCAGGCTCGCCACCAGCACCAGGCCCACGGCGCCGAGTGCTGCCGGGGTCATTCCGCCCCGGCCCGCGACGATCAGGAAGATCGTGATGGTCTGCACCGTCGTCGCAATCACGGTGTGCGGGCGGGCGAATCCTAGCAGCGTGCTCAGCGTGCGCATACCCCTCCTTTGCTTCAGGCCTGGCCCGCAGAGCCCCTACCCCGGTGGAGATCCAGCGCGCCACATCCCCACGGGCGTTGCTGGCGCTGGCTGCCCTATGCATCCTCAATCAGTCCCCGTCTGCCGCGAGGTAGTCGTCGCGCGGCGGCGTGAACGTGTCGATCGCCAGGCTCTCCTCCAGCGTCCATACCGCATGGAGCGTGCCACCGGGGATTGCCACCGAGGAGCCCGCCCCAGCCTCGATCACTGAATCACCCACCTGGAACCGCAACCGGCCCCGCGCCACGTAGCTGATCTGCTCCTGCGGGTGCTGGTGCAGGGGCACCTCACTCCCCGGTTCCAGCAGCACCTCCATCTGGTAGATCTGCGCCGTGCTCACCAGCCGCCGCCGCCGCACCCCCGGGAACAGCGGCACCCAGCGCTCTGCCGCGCCCTTCTCCATGCCCGCCTCCATTCGTATGTCATGCCGCGCCCGCGTATCATACCAGAGATGCGCCGGCAGCGCCGCATCCCTCCCGCCCCTGTCCCCTGTACCCTATCCACTACCCTCTGTACGAGAACCGTAACTTGCTCGCTGTATGCTTCTCAACAGGTCACGGCCCATGTCAGGCCGGCAATCAAGCTCCCATCACACTGAGGCCTTATGCACGCACGTACCCTCGCTCGGTGCTGGTTCGTTGCCGCTCTGCTCGCGGTACTGCTCGGCAGCCTTGCCATCACGCCCGCCCCCGCCTTCGCCGCCGGAGAGCCTACCGTCACCCTCTCTGTGCCCGCCGACGTTCCCCTTGGCGAGAGCTTCACATTCACTGCCACCTTTGATAATACGAGCGCCATCGACACCGGCTATGGCCCCTTCATCGATCTCGTCTTGCCCACCACCGGAGCCGACGGCGCCGATACCGAGACCGATGACGGCATCACGTTCCTCAGTGCCAGCTACCTCGGTGCCGCCGTCACCGCCCGATCGTTCACGTTCCCCAGTACCGGCTGTGTCGAGCACCCCTACGCGAGGCTGAGCACCGGCGACAAGGCCCTCGTCTGCGGTACGCCAGGCGATACGCTCGTGGTACTCCAGCTCCCCTTCGGCTCCTTTACCCCCGGCCAGCCGCCCGTCGAGCTGTCCATCGAGGCTCAACTCAGCCCCCTCGCCGACCTCGGTACCCCGCTATCGATCTACGCCCGCGCCGGCTTCCAGTATGGCAATACGCCGCTCGACGACTGGTGCTGCGACCCGGTCATCCTTAACCCCGCCAGCCCCATCAGCAGCGGCTGGCCCGCCGCGCCGCTCACGCCCACCCTGCTCACGCTCAGCAAGACTTACCTCGGCCCGGAGGATGAGACAGCCACCGGTCCCAACTTTCCCCGTCGCTATCGTCTCGACGTGGATATCGCTGACGGCCAGACGATCACCGACCTGGAGCTGACCGACCTGCTCCCGCCTTCGATGGCCTTCCTCAGCCTCGTCACCTCGTCCCCTGCCGGGGCCGTTGTCGTCCAGTCGCCCACCGTCGGCGCGCCCGCCAGCCCCCCAGACAACGATCTCGTCGTGCGTTTCCCCTCCGTCACCGGCACCTCCGGCACCTCTGATGCCTCACTGACGTTCGAGTTCTTCGTGCCCCGTCTCGATGCCGTTGGCGCTGCCGTGATCCCGCCCACCAGCGCCGACGACACGCAGGCCGAAAATAACGCCGCCGCCTCCGGCGCCTGGGATCCGATCGATCCGCGCGATCCGCCCACGATCGCCACCGCGTCCGGCACCGGGCCTGGGCCCGAACACACCCTGACGACTAAAGCCATCGCCATCCAGAAGCAGGTCACAGTCGCCGTCGATACCGGCTCAGCGGGCCCCAGCCCCGGCGACACACTCGCCTATACCATCGACCTCCAGGTCTCCGACTTCTTCGCCTTCACCAATGTGCTCGTCGTAGACCGCTTCTCCGATGGGCAGCGCTTCGACACCACCTTCGCGCCGACCCTCTCGGTTGCCGGCAATGGTTTTGACCTTGCCACGGCCCCGTTCGATAGCGCAACCTACACCGTCGTCCTCAACGCCGACGGCAATCCCGCCACAACCGCCACCGACGGCTCCACCACCGTCACCTTCAACCTCTCGGGCGAACTGCTTGCCCGCGGTCAGGCCAGCGGCGCGCTTCTCGGCGGCTGCGTGCCCCTCAGCGGCAGCCCCACGCCTGACTGCGCCAGCTACGACGATGGCGCCACCACCGCCCAGATCGTCTTCCGCACCGTGATCCAGGAGGATTTCAGCGACACCTACCCCTCCGGCGATCCCAGCGTGGACGAGGGCGACACGCTGACCAACGACGTCTCGGTGAGTGGCGCCGTGCTCGATACCGGCACCCTCACCCCGACCGGCAACGACGAGGCCGACACCAGCAGCGCCAGTGTGTCGATCGCCCGTGGGACGATCCAGAAGGGTGTGTACGCCGTCAACGGGAACACCAGCTTCACCACACCCGTGCGCGTCACCCCGGGCGACACTGTCACCTATCGCCTGCAGGCCAGCCTGCCCTCCAGCGATGTCGAGGATCTGCGCCTGGTTGACTACCTCCCCCTGCCGATCTTCCATGCCACCGAGATCACCACATTCGACGATGTGGTGAGCGCCACCGCGCCGGCCGCTGGCCACGCCAGCTTCGGCCCGAGCGACACCTTCCGCGCGCTCTACGGCGGAGTTCCCGCGCTCAGCACCGACGCCACCGCCAACGCCGTGATGTTCGACTACGGCAACTACGACAACGTCGGCAGCGCCCCCAGCCAGATCGACATCCTGTTCACCGTGACCGTCCGTGACGAGCCGACCGCCGACAAGCTCTTCCTGACCAACCAGCTTCGCCGGATCGAGGGCTCCACCAATCAGCCCCTGGCCGCCGACGATGCGATCGTCCAGATCGAGATGACCCAGCCGGTGCTCCGCATGAGCAAGGGGGTGACCGGCAGCACCAACCCCGGTGCAACCCTCAGCCCACCGGTCGCCGGGCCTGTCGCCTTCGCCCCGCCTGGTACCGCCGGCGCGCCCTTCTCTGGCACGATTGGCTCCGATTCCCTGCAACTGAGCCCGGGCGACGATGCCATCACCGCGATCGATAGCGATATCAGCGGGGTTGATGCCAACGACCTCGTCGGCTTCGTGATCGTGCTCGAGAATACCGGCAGCAGCGCCAAAGGCGCCTTCGATATCGCCATCACCGATGTGCTGCCTGCTGGCCTACGCATCCCCGTTGGTGGCCTCGGCCTCAATCTGAAGGTCCACAACGGTGCCGGAACCGCTATCCCCTTCAGCTACCTCGGTGGTGGCGCCCCAGGCGATGAAGACGACCTCTTCCACAATGGCATCCAGCTGATCGATACGAGTGTTGGAGCGTGCCAGAAGTACCACCCCAACGACGGCAGCAATGTCATCATCATCACCTACGATCTGCAGGTCGATCCGAGCATCGAGCCGGGCCAGACTGTGCTGAACAGGGCCACCCTGGAGCGCTATGCGGGTGCCGAGGGCGGCACCAACCACGTCCCCAGCTCGAATAAGCCCTCCGATGAGGCCGCCGTCACCTCCGCGCTCCCCGAGCTTGCCAAGAGCCTCGTCGCGAGCTCCGAATCCCATACTGCCGGCACCGACCTGGCCGTGGGCGAGATTGCCCGCTACCGCCTGGCGGTGACTGTCCCCGAGGGCGCCTGGAGCAACTTCCAGCTCCGCGACCGCCTGCCCGACAACCTGCAGTTCCTCGACGATGGTACTGCCGCTGCCGCCCTGATCAGCAACAGCGCGGGCCTGAGCTCGAGCACCCTCACCGGCGCTACCCTCGTCATCAATGGCGCGGTCCCCGCAACACCCACCTTCCCGCTGCCCGACAGCGCCGTCTCCGCCGACCCGAATACCGACGACGACAGCTACGGCCCTGGCACCGATGTCTACTTTAGCTTCGGCAACCTGACCAATGCCGACAGCGACGACGACGATGAGTACGTAGTTGTCGAGTTCAATGCGGTACTCGTCAACACTGCCACCAACCAGGACGGCACCATCTTCAGCAACGACGCGATTGCCCTGCGCGGGGGCAGCCAGGTGGGCCCCGCGTCCAATGGCGCGCAGTCCCGGGTGGTCGAGCCTGCTGTATCGGTCGATAAGTCGATCATCACCCCGGCAAGCGCCATCGCCGATGCTGGCGACACCGTCAGCTACCGGGTGCTTGTCTCCAACACCGGTACCGCCTCCGCCTACGACCTGCAGATCTCCGACCCGCTGCCCGCCCAGCTCCAGCTGAATCTGGCGAGTGTGAGCATCACCCTCAGTGGTGGCGCTGCTGGGGCCATTAATAGCAGCGCTGGCAATACGGTGAGTGTCACGGTCGATAGCCTGCCTGTCGGCGCGAGCGTGCAGATCGACTACAGCGCCACGGTGGCCACCAGTGTCGCGCCGGCCCAACTGCTCACCAACACCGCCGCAGCGACCTTCACCAGCCTGCCCGGCGCAACGGGGACGCTCGCCAATCCCACCGGCTCAATCACCCCGGGGACCGCCGGCAGCACCACCGGCGAGCGCACCGGCGCGGGCGGCGTGAACGACTACAGCGTGAGCGATCCGGCCAGCCTGACGATCGCTACGCCCAGCCTGACGAAGAGTATCGTTGCTACCTCGGAGAGCCATACCGCCGAAGCCGGCAGCCCCCGCCCGGTGGCAGTGGGTGAGATCGTCCGCTACCGCCTGGCCTTTAGCCTGGCCGAGAGCACAAGCCCCAACCTCCAGGTGCTGGACGTCCTCCCCAATGGGCTCACCTTCCTCGACGATGGTAGCGCCCGGGTGGCCTTCGTCGCCAACCAGGCCGGCATCACTTCGAGCACGATTACCCCGGCCCTCAGTGGCTGCGCGAACCTGAACGTGACCGGCAACTCGGCTACCCTCGCCAGCCTGCCATCCACAAGCGTCAGCTGCCCGCTCCCGGCAAGCGCCATCACTGGTGGCCCCTTCAGCACCGGCACTGATGTGACCTTCAACCTCGGCGATCTGACCAACAGCGACGACGACAGCGATAGCGAGTTCGTCGTGGTGGAGTTCAATGCGCTGGTCGACAACAGCGCGGCCGGTAGCAACGACTCGGGCGACACCCGCAATAACAGCTTCACGGTGCGCGTGAACGGCACCCAGGCCGGCACCCCCTCCAGCAACGTCGGTGTGCGCATCCACGAGCCCGCGATCACGAACCTCACCAAGACGGTGCAAACGGCCCCGACCGACGCCGGTGATTCGATCGTCTACCAGGTCACGTACGCGAATGCGACCGGCACCAACGTCACGACCGCCTTCGATGCCCGTCTGCTCGACACCCTCCCCGCCGAACTCACCCTCAACCTCGCCAGCGTGAACGTGACGCTGGGCGGCGGTGCCACTGGCGCGAGCAATAGCAGCGCCGGCAATACTGTTGACATCACGGTGGCCGTAGTGCCCCCCGGCGGCACCGTGACGATCAACTACAGCGCTACCGTAAATGGCACCGTACCCAATGGACGCACGCTCACCAATACGGCCGGCCTCACCTACACCAGCCTGCCGGGCGCCAGTGGAACCACGAGCAACTCCACTGGATCGAGCACACCCGGCGGCTCAGGGAGCGACACCGGTGAACGCGACGGATCGACCACGCCATCCCACAATGACTATCGTGGCAACAGTTCGGCCTCGGCGACACTCGCTGCGCCAACAATCGATAAGCTCTCGCCGAGCCCGACCAGCGCCACGATCGGCGATCTCGTCACCTACGAACTGCGCGTGACCCTCCCCGAGGGCAGCACCGAGGGCCTCGTCGTCACCGACCAGCTACCGGCGGGCCTCGCCTACGAAACCCATACCATCGTAACCAGCGCCGGCCCCTCCTTGCCCGCGAGCTACGCCGGCGACGTCGGCAGTCTGACCGTCACCCGCACGAGCCCGTCCGCCACGCCCGGTGGCAGCGGCGAGGATCTCGTCCTTAGCTTCCCGACGGTCACCACGACCGCCGACAACGACCCGGGCAACAACGCCTTCCTGGTTCGACTGAGCGCGCGGGTGCTCAACGAGCTCGCCAACCAGCGCGGCACCATCCTGAGCAATACCGCCAGCCTGAGCTTTACCAACCCGAACACGGGCCTCCCCAGTAGCGTCAGCGACCCGGTGGCTGAGCCGATCACGCTGGTCGAGCCAGTGCTGCAAGTCGCCAAGACGATCAGCGGTGCGCCGAGCCCCGCAGACGCTGGCGCCACCGTGACCTACGAAGTACTGATCGAGCACGCTGCCACCAGCGATCGCCCGGCTTACGATGTGGTCGTCAGCGACCCCATCCCCGCGAGCCTGACGAATCCGGCCATCATTAGCGTCACCGCAACAGGCATAGCAGCGCCGAGCGCCGAGATCGCCGGTGGTGTCGTGCGGGTGCCCGCCGCCGCCGATGGCAGCTTCGATCTGCCGCTCGGCGCGAGTGTGCTGGTGACGATCGAGGCCACCATTGGCACCAGTGTGAGCCCCGGTGAGACGATCACCAACACAGCCAGCGCGACCTGGAGCAGCCAGGATGGCCCGAACGCGGGCGAACGCAGCGCTGGCGATGGCCTCCTCGATAGTGGCGCCCTGAACGACTACGAGACAAACGGCTCGGCCAGTTTCGATGTTGACCTTCAGGGCTTCACCAAGGCCATCCTGAGCACCTCCGCCAGCCACACCAGCGGCAGCAACGTGACGATCGGCGAAGAGCTGACCTACGCCCTCACCGTGACGCTCCCCGAAGGCAATACGCCGTCACTCCGCGTGGTGGACGATCTACCGGCAGGGCTCGCCTACGTGGCTGGATCGGCCACGGTGGACTACACTGACTTCAGTGGCAACCAGCCGTCACCGACCATCACCGCGCCTGGTGGCAGCGGCGATGATGTAATCCTCGACTTCGGGGCCTTCAGCGTGCCGGATGATAACGAAAGCACCAACAACAGCTTCGTCGTGCGGCTCACCGCCCGCGTCCTCGATGTCGCCGGCAATGTCGGCACGACACCGCCAGGGCAGACGGTGCTGACCAACAGCGCCAGCGTGACAGTCGGCGCAAGCGCGCCCGTGGCCAGCAACACGATCGACGTGACCGTGGTTGAGCCACGTATGGCTATGGCCAAGCGCTTCAGCACCTCTCCGGTCTATCCGGGTCAGACCATCCAGGTGACTCTGGTGGTCACCAACACCGGCACCGCCACGGCCTTCGACGTGCTGGTCGAAGATCCCCTCCCCACCGATTACTTCAGTGCCGTAAGCGAGGGCAGTACGCCGCCAGGGTTCACCTTCTCGGCCACACCCTCCGGTGCCAACACGCTGGTGCGCTACACGGGCGGCAGCATCGACCCCGGCGCGAGCGCTAGCTTTACCTTCAATGTCACCATCGACTCGAGCGTGAGCACCGATGCGTTCATCTTCAATACGGCCACCGTCACTCAGGCTACCACCCTGCCCGGCGCCAGCCCCCACGAGCGCGATGAGCCCGACGTCGATGCCAGTGATGGCCTGACCGTCGCGGTGCCCGACCTGGTGCTGACGAAGAGCGACGGTGGGGCGAGTGCCGTGCCCGGCGCCAGTATCACCTTTACGCTCAGCTACACCAACACCGGCAACCGGGCCGCCACTGGCGTCACCCTCAGCGAGACGGTGCCGGACCACACGACCTTCGACGCCGCCGCCAGCACCCCCGGCTGGAGTTGCGCCGATGGTAGCCCGGCTGGCACCGTCTGTACCCTCACCATTGGCACCCTGCCCGCCGGCGACACGGGCAGCGCCAGCTTCACCACTCGCGTCGTCAATCCGCTCCCCGCCGGGGTTACC
>SFCB01000125.1 GCA_004367505.1 Chloroflexi bacterium OHK40
AGCCCCCGGGAACGCGGGCCGCTGGGTCCCCACGTGCGCTTGGTTCCCGTGTGCGCGGGAACGACACTCCGGTGCGTTTGTGGCACGCCCACGTGGGCGGGCGTCCAGGGCGGGACGCCGGGGGGCTCCTCGGGCGCCTGCCTCCCCACGCAAGCCCCCCAGGGCCGCCGTTGATCTCCAGAGAGGAACAGAGCCATGATCGAGGAGGCCATCTCCCACGCCCGTGCCGCTCGCGCCCAGCGCCTCGCCCTGCTCTGCGAGTGGCTGCGTATCCCTAGCGTGAGCATGGAGCCGGCGTACGCCGGGCCGATGGCCGAGGCCGCCGCCTGGCTGCGCGACCATCTGGCGCGGCTCGGCCTGTCCCGTGCCGAGGTGGTGCCCACGGCGGGCCATCCGATCGTCTACGCGGAGTGGCTCGGCGCCGGCCCCGCTGCCCCCACCCTGCTGATCTATGGCCACTACGATGTGCAGCCCGCCGATCCGCTCGACCAGTGGCGCACGCCGCCCTTCGAGCCGACGATCATGGGCGATGATCTTTTCGCCCGAGGCGCCTCCGACGACAAGGGCCAGCTCTTCGCGCTCGTCTGCGCTGTCGAGAGTTGGCTGGCGGCGGGTGGTCCCCCCTGCAACGTCAAACTGCTCGTGGAAGGTGAGGAAGAGGTGAGCAGCGCCAACCTCGCCCCCTTCGTCCACGCGGAGCGCGAGCGCCTGGCCTGCGACGCGGTGCTGATCGCCGACAGCGCGATGCTCACCCCACAGCTGCCTCTGGTACTGGTGGGGGTGCGCGGTAACTGCTACCTCGACCTTGAGGTGCGTGGGCCCGCCACCGACCTTCACTCCGGCACCTATGGCGGTGCCGTGGAGAACCCCCTCAATGTGCTCGTCCGGCTCCTGGCCAGGCTCCAGGGCGACGACCGGAGCGTCCTCGTGCCCGGATTTTACGACGATGTGCGTGAGCTTGGCCCCGAGGAACGGTTCCTCCTCGCCGCCGCCCCGATCACCGAGGCCCAGGTGCTTGCGCTCACCGGCGCCCCGGCCCTGGCCGGCGAGGCTGGCTACGGACTGGTCGAGCGTCTCACCGCCCGCCCCACACTCGAGATCCACGGCCTGATCGGCGGCTATACCGGCCCTGGCAAGAAGACGATCATCCCCGCCGCCGCCCGTGCCAAGGTGGGGATGCGCCTCGTGCCCGACCAGAATCCGCACACGATTGCCGAGCGCGTGGCCGCCTTCCTCCACGCCAACTGTCCACCAACCGTCACCCTGCGAGTCGAGGCCCTGGGCGACAGCTGGCCAGCCCTGGTAGACGTTGGTCACCCGGCGGTGCGCGCCACCGAGCCCGCCTTCAAAGCGGCGTTCGGGGCCGCGCCCGTCTTCATGCGCGGCGGGGGCTCCCTGCCGATCGTGCGCGATTTGCAGGAGGCCCTGGGCGCCCCGGCCGTGCTGATAGGCTTCGGCCTCCCGGACGATAACCTCCACGCGCCCAACGAGAAGTTGCACCTCCCGAACTTCCACTGCGGCGTGGAGATGGCTATCCACTACATGGCTCAGCTCGCGCGGGAGCGCCAATCGATAGTATGAGGGGACAGGGGCGGGTTCGTGGCAACTCCAGGGGGATGCTGTTCGTCGTACAATCTACGTACACGCCGGGCCGTGTGCCTGGAGCCGGGGAACCCTGGAGAACTATGGATGAGACCCAGCGCGCCGCTGATCTGCGGCGCATGCAGCGGATTGCCACCGGGCTGCTGGTGGCGGCCACGATCACCTTCCTGCTTGCGACGATCTTCCGCGAGTTGGGACCATGGGTGGGTTTCGTGCGTGCCTTTGCCGAGGCCGCGATGATCGGTGCCCTGGCCGACTGGTTCGCCGTCACCGCGCTCTTCCGCCACCCGCTCGGCCTCCCTATCCCTCATACGGCGATCATCCCCGCGCGCAAGGAGCGCATCGCCGAGAGCTTCGGGCGCTTCGTCGAGCGCAACTTTCTCGACCCGGAGAAGATCGCTGCCCGGGTGCGCCGCCAGGACGTGGCTGGACGTGTGGCCCGCTGGCTGCGGCAACCGGAGCGTAGCGGCCAGGTGGCTGACCTGGCCGCCGAAAGCCTGGCTGGCATGCTCCGCCTGGCCGACGACGAGGAGGTGGGTGCTCTGATCTCGCGCGCGCTCGGTGAGCGCCTGGCCACCGTGCCCGCGACGCCCCTCGCCGGCCGGCTGCTCGGCGCCGTAGTGGCCGGCCACCGCCAGCAGGAGGTGTTGCTCCAGCTCGTGCGCGTGCTCACCCAGTGGATCGAGGCCAACCAGGAGCCCATCCGCCGGCGGATTGCCGGAGAGCTTCCTGCCTGGGTGCCGCGGATCGTGGACCAGAAGATCTACGAGCGGCTGCTCGAGAGCGCCCGCAAGATGCTCGCCGACCTGAGCGCTAACCCCGACCACCCGCTCTACGCTCAGTTTACCCAGACCCTCGACCGCTGGATCGTCAATTTGCAGTATGACCCCGACGTACGGGCTCGAGGCGAGGAGCTGAAGCAGGAGCTGCTCCAGCACCCCATGCTGCGCGAGATGGCCAGCTCGCTCTGGCAGGATCTCAAAACGAGCCTGCTCACCCAGAGCGCTACCCCCGGGTCGCCGCTGCGCCACTCGATTGCCCGGGGACTCGCCCACCTTGGCGATGTGCTCGAGCATGACCCCGAATGGCGGGCCCGTGTGGATGGCTGGGCCGAGGAGTTGGCGCGCTACGCCGTGCGCCGCTACGGCCGCTCCGCCGGTGAGTTCATCACCCAGACGGTGCGCGCCTGGGAAGCAGCCGAGATCACCCGGCGGATCGAACTGCAGTTCGGCCGCGACCTGCAGTTCATCCGTATCAACGGTACGATCGTTGGCGGAGTGGCTGGCCTCGTGATCTACACCGTCTCGCTGCTGCTCTAAGTGGCCAGGCGCCGGCCCCATCCGCAGGGTTGCGGAGTCTTCACCAGCGGCCCGTGCACCGGGGCCGCACCATGAAGCCATGGCGGGGCGAAGGCGCCTCGCCCACATGCAAGGAGGCGACGATGGCGGAGCGTAAGCCCGAGGGCTACCTGGAGGGCCAGCCCCTGCGTCCCGAGAGCCTGATGATGAGCTACGGCTACAAGCCCGCGCTCTCGGAGGGGGCGATCAAGTGCCCGATCTTTCAGACCTCAACCTTCGCTTTCCAGTCGGCGGAGGATGGCAAGGCTTTCTTCGAGCTGGCCTACGGGCTGCGCCGGCGCCGCCCTGGCGAGGAGCTCGGGCTGATCTACAGCCGGCTGAACAACCCCGACCTCGAAGTGCTTGAGGATCGGCTGACCCTCTGGGACGATGCCGAGGCCGCTGCGGTGTTCGCCAGCGGCATGGCGGCAATCAGCACCACGCTGCTCACCTTTCTGCGGCCTGGCGATGTGGTGCTCCACAGCGAGCCCGTGTACGGTGGCACCGACTATCTGCTCAAGCAGGTGCTTCCCCGGCTCGGCGTGCGGGTAGTCGGCTTTCGTGCCGGCAGCAGCCTGGCCGAAGCGGAGCAGCAGCTGCGCCGTCAGGGGCTGGCCGAGAAGCTGGCATTGATCTTCGTGGAGACGCCCGCCAATCCGACCAACGCTCTGGTGGACATTGCCGAGTGCGCCGCGCTGGCCCGTCGTCTGGAGGGCGAGCGGCGCGTGCTCGTGGCCGTCGATAACACTTTCCTCGGCCCGCTCTGGCAACACCCCCTGGCGCACGGGGCCGACCTGGTGCTCTACTCGGCTACCAAGTATATTGGCGGCCATAGCGATGTGATCGCCGGGGTGTGCCTCGGCTCCAAGGAGTTGCTGGAGCAGGTGCGGGTGCTGCGGACCATCCTCGGGACCATGGCCGGCCCTCACACGGGCTGGCTGCTCCTGCGCAGCCTGGAGACGCTCAAGCTACGCATGACGGCCCAGATGAAAAGCGCGCGCCACGTGGCCGAATTTCTGGCCGATCACCCGAAGGTGTCGCGGGTCCACTATCTCGGCCAGCTGCAGCCGGACGATCCGCAATACGCGATCTATCAGCGCCAGTGCCTGGCTCCCGGCGGGATGATCGCCTTCGAGGTGGTGGGCGGAGAGCCGGAGGCCTTCCGGCTGCTCAATGCCCTGCGCCTGATCCACCTCGCCGTCAGCCTGGGCGGCACCGAGTCTCTGGCGGAGCACCCCGCGACGATGACCCACGCCGACGTGGACCCGGAGGAGCGGGCGGAACTGGGGATCACGCCGGCCATGGTGCGGCTGTCGGTTGGCGTGGAGCACCCCGAAGATTTGATCGCCGATCTAAATCAGGCCCTCGCGCGGGTGTGAGCGCACGGTGGCAGAGTGGGCAGCCAGGCGCGCGGCGCTACTGCTCTGGCCCTCGCCTCAGGCGCGCTTGGCCAGTTCGGCCGGGATGATCGGCAGGCTGCGGAGGCGCCGGCCGGTGGCGGCGAAGATCGCGTTCAGCAGCGCGGGGGCCAGGGGCGGCACGGCGGGCTCACCCATCCCGGAAGGCGCGGGCCCGCCCTCTATCAGGTGAACCTCGACGGGTGGCATCTCGCCGTGGCGTAACAGCTGCGCGCCGTCGAAGTTTGCCTCGGCGATCCGCCCCTTCGCAACGGTGACGCCACCTTTGAGGGCGGTTGTCAGCGCAAACGCGATCGAGCCCTCTACCTGGGCCGTGATCCCCAACGGATTGATCGGGAGCCCGCAGTCCACGGCAACCGTCACGCGCTCCACGTGTGGGGTACCAGTGGCGTCAACACGAACCTGCACCACCTGAGCTACCCGGGTTTGGTTGTAGAGACAGAGCGCGACTCCACGGCCCATTCGGCTGGGGAGCGGCTCGCCCCAGCCGGCGCGTTCGGCGGCGAGGTTGAGCACGGCGAGGAGGCGATCATCGTCGCAGAGCGCGCGTCGCAGCTCCAGCGGGTCGCGTCCGGAGGCCGCCGCGATCTCATCGATGAAACACTCGGTAGCGAAGACCATCTGCACAAAGTCGACGCCGCGCCACCAGCCCTGGGGCACAGGCGACTCCACCAGAGCGCCGGCGGTAAGGCGGATGGGAATGCGGTAGGGGGGCCGGTCGCCGATCTGGAAATCGCCCGCAGTAAAGCCAGCGGCGAGGGCATGGCGCCAGCTAAGCGGCAGGCCGGCGCTGTCGAGCTCGGCACTCAGGTGGTGGAGGCTGGCCGGGTGATAGAAGCTATGGCGCAGTTCGTCGTCGCGGGTATAGACGAGCTTCACCGGTGCGCCTGCGGCACGACTGATCAGGGCGGCCTCGACGGCGCCATCGTGCTTGAGGCGCCGTCCAAACGCGCCACCCAGGAAGGTGACATTGAAGCCCACGGACTCTGGCGCCATCCCGAGGGCCTCGGCGATGAGCAGCCGGGCGGCCTGCGGGTCCTGGGCGGGCGCCCAGATCGTGGCGCTGCCGGCGCCGACATCGGCGGTGTAGCTGGTGGGCTCGATCGCCGAGTGGGCGCGGAAGGGCAGCCGGTAGGTGGCCTCGATGCGCCGGACCGTACCGGCGGGCGCGTCGCCGGCGACGCGGGCAAGCGGACCAGCCAGGCCAGCCTCGAGCTGCGCCTCAATCGTGGCGCTGTCGAGGCTGGCGTGAGGGCCAGGCTCCCAGGTAGGCGCCAGGGCTGCGCGCCCCTTGATCGCGGCCCAGGTGGTGTCGCCGACCACGGCCACACCGGCATCCAGCGGCAGCACCAGGCGCACACCGGGCACCGCCAGCGCGGCCGCTTCGTCATAGCCGGTGAGCCGGGCGCCAAAGCTTGTGGGGCGAGCCAGCACGGCGTAGCGCATCCCGGGAAGCTGGATGTCGATGCCGAAGCGCGCGCTGCCGTCAACTTTCGCGGGGGCATCGACGCGGGGCACGGGCGTGCCGACGAGCCGCAGCGCTTCGCGCGGCTTGAGTTGCACAGCCTCCGGCGCGGGCGGATCAAGGGTGGCAGCGGTAGGCGCTAGCTGGCCATAGCTCAGCCGGCGCCCGCTGGCCGGGTCGCTCACCGTGCCGCGCTCCACACGCAGGCTTGGGGCGTCGACCCCGAAAACCTGGGCCGTGGCGGCCACCAGCATCATACGGGCGGCAGCCCCGGCACTCCTGAGCAGCGTATGGGTCTCCTCCACACTGGTGCTACCAACGGTATACTGGTTCCCGTAGCGACCATCGGCGGGGGCCTGCACCACGCGCACCTGCGCCCAGTCGGCGTCCAGTTCGTCGGCCAGGAGCATCGCCAGGGCGGTATGGACACCCTGGCCCATCTCCGACTTCGCGATCGTGATCGTCACTTGCTCGTCGGGGTCCACACGGAGCCAGACGCTCGGGCCAAAGGCCCCGGGAGGCGGATGCTCGTTGGTGGGAGGGGCCAGGGGCAACTCGCCCGATTGCGGGCGCGCTGCGAGCGTGCAGCTCACGAGCAGGCTAGAGCCAGCGGCGAGGCCAGCCTTCAGAAAGAGGCGGCGGCTGAAGCGCGGGGCCATGTTACACCTCCCCAGCAGCGGCCCGGCGCACCGCGCGCCGGATGCGCAGGTAGGTGCCACAGCGGCAGAGGTTGCCCGCGAGAGCGGCCGCGATCTCCGCATCGGAGGGCTGGGGCGTCGTAGCGAGTAGCGCGGTGGCGGCCATTATCTGGCCGGGCTGGCAGTAGCCGCACTGGGACACATCCTCGGCGATCCACGCCCGCTGAAGGGGATGCAGCCCCTCGCGCGCGAGGCCCTCGATGGTCGTGACACTCCGGCCCTCGACGCTGGCGATTGGCGTGAGGCAGGCCCGGATGGCGGCGCCATCCAGGTGGACGGTACAGGCCCCGCAGAGCCCCGCGCCGCAGCCGAACCTGGTTCCGGTAAGGCCGAGGACATCGCGCAGGACCCATAGCAGCGGCACATCAGGAGCGACGTCGAGGCGTGCGGCCTCGCCGTTCAGCGTGAAGGTGATCGGCATTGATATGGAAGGCGCCCGTGGTAGGGCGGCGGTGATGAGGGGTAGCGGCAGTTCGAACTGCCGGGCGGGCACAGCTGCCCACAAGGAGTGTAGCAGAATGCCGGGCCTGCCGATCAGGTGTTTTCTGACAATTTCGTAGGATGCAGTGCCCAGCGGCACGCGCTGGCGGCGTCGGCTCTCAATCAGAGCGGCAGGTCGCGGGCTAGCAGATCCTCTTCGGTCTCACGGCGCTGGACGAGGCGAGCGTGGCCCCCGGCCACAAGCACCACGGCAGGGCGCGGCACCATGTTATAGGTGCTGGCCATGCTAAGCGTGTAGGCGCCGGCGGCGGCCACAGCCAGCAGATCGCCGGGGGAGGCGGGGGGGAGATGAGCGTCGCGGAGCAGCACATCGCCCGACTCGCAGTAGCGGCCCGCCACGTCCACGGGTGGGCCAGCGGGCTCGGCGGCGCGACTAGCCAGCAGCGCGGTGTAGCGGGCGCCGTAGAGCGAAGGGCGAATATTGTCGGCCATCCCACCATCGACATGCAGGAATTGTACCTGCCCATCGGGGGCGAGCTTGCGTCCCACCACACGGTAGAGCGCCACACCGGCCCGAGCGACAACCGAGCGGCCCGGCTCGACAGTGAGGCGGGGGAGCGGCAGCCCGTGGGCCGCGCAGCTCGCGCGGAGCGCCCCGGCGAGCTCCCGGGCATAAGCAACCACATCAGGTGCGAGCTGTTCGGCGGTATAGGCCACCCCGAGCCCGCCGCCGGGGCTGAGCTCCTCGATCGTCAGGCCGTAGCGCCGGTGGAGGCCGGCGGCCTCGCGCACCAGGACCTCAACGGTAGTGCGGAGCTCACCGAGCTCGAAGAGCTGCGAGCCGATATGGGCGTGGAGGCCAAGCAGGCGCAACCTGGGCGCGGCAAGTACACGCCGCGCCGCCAGATCGAGCGCGCCGAGGGGTAGGCCGAACTTCGAGCCAGCGCCGCCGGTCGCGATATGGGAATGGGTGTGGGCCTCAATAGCTGGTGCGATCCGGAGCAGCACACCCTGGGGCGCGGAGGCGGATGGAGCCAGGGCAGCGAGCCGCTCGATCTCATCGAGGCTATCGGCCACAATCGCGCCAACCCCCCACTCCAGAGCCCGCCGGAGCTCAGCATCGCTCTTGGCGTTGCCGTGCAGATGCACACGGGCCATCGGCACGCCGGCGTGGCGCGCCAGCAGCAACTCGGCGCCCGAGACCACATCGAGCCCCAGGCCCTCAGCAGCCACGATCTGGGCGATCGCGGTATTCAGGAGGGCCTTACCAGCATAGTGGACGCGCGTCTCGAGGCCGGTGGCAGCCAGCGCGTCGCGGTAAGCGGCCATCGCGCCGCGCAGCGTACTCTCATCAAACACATAGAGCGGCGTGCCGAACTCAGCCGCGAGCGCCAGCGTATCGCAGCCACCGATCCAGAGGGTGCCGCCGCGCACCATCGTGCCCTGCGGCCAGAGATGAGGCACAGGGTGCATCGCCACCTACGCTGACTGAACCCCGGCGATCCCCAGTCGATCGGCGGAGCCACGCAGGGCGGTGATCACCTCAGCGATCAGCGCATCGAGGGGCATCCCGATCACCTCGGCGCCGTGGTGGATGCCCTCACGGCTCACCTTAGCGGCGAAGGCCTTATCCTTCAGCTTCTTCTTCACCGACGACACCTCAACGGTGCGGATCGACTTATCGGGCCGCACCAGGGCCACCGCCGTCACAAAGCCACTCAGCTCGTCCACCGCATAGAGGGTACGCTCGAGCTGGCTCTCCGGCGTGATCCCACTATAGTCGGCGTGGCTAAGGATAGCCCGCAGCACCTCGGAAGGCCAGCCAGCCTCGCGCAGGTATGCGACCCCATAGAAGGGGTGGCCCGGCAGCGCAGAGGGGAGTGGCTTGCCCGCGAGGAGCGCGTGGGCAACGGCGTGAGTTGGGGGACCATCCTCGGGCATCTCGGGGTAGCGCTCGTAGTCCATATCGTGGAGCAGGCCCACCGCGCCCCAGAGGTCGGCATCAGCACCGAACTGCGGGGCGAAGTGGACCATACAGGCGGCCACGGCCTCACAATGCTTGCGCAAGCTCTCGGACGAAACCCACTCGGCGAGGGTTGTGCGGGCGCGGTCAGTGAGCATCGGGCTTCCTCAGGGTGCCCGAACGGGAGGTTCGGCGCACATCGGCGGCGGTACACAGAGCGGGCCAACGGAACCACACGCGCCGCCGGCGTGCTCCGGGGTGGCGCCCCGCGCCACTCCGGTCGCGCCAACGCGAGCCGCGTACTATTCCGAGCATCACCCATTTTACCACCTGTCGTGTATGCCACGGGGTGCGGCGTGCCGGTTTACTCAGGGCATCCCCGGGTTTCAGAGAGACGCCCCGGTAGAGACGCCCCGGTGGGGCGTCTCTACGCATCCGGAACCGACGCCCCCGGTGGGGCCGGAGCCGCCCCGGTGGGGCCGGAGCCGCCCCCGGTGGGGCCGGAGATGCCCCCGGTGGGGCCGGAGCCGCCCCCGGAACCGACGCCCCGGTGGGGCAAGGAGCCGCTCCCGGTGGGGCAAGGAGCCGCCCCGGTGGGGCAAGGAGCCGCCCCCGGTGGGGCGGGAGAGGCCCCGGTGGGGCAGGAGACGCCCCCGATGGGGCAGGAGACGCCCCCGATGGGGCCGGAGCCGTCCCGGTGGGGCCGGAGCCGCCCCCGGTGGGGCCGGAGCCGCCCCCGGTGGGGCCGGAGCCGCCCCCGGTAGAGACGCCCCACCGGGGCGTCTCTACGCATCCGGAACCGACGCCCCCGATGGGGCCGGAGCCGCCCTGGTGGGGCCGGAGCCGCCCCCGGTGGGGCGGGAGACGCCCCGGTGGGGCCGGAGCCGCCCCGGTAGGCATGAGCCGCCCCCGGTGGGGCCGGAGCCGCCCCGGTAGGGCATGAGCCGCCCCCGGTGGGGCAGGAGACGCCCCCGGTAGAGACGCCCCACCGGGGCGTCTCTACGCCCCCGGAACCGACGCCCCGGTGGGGCCGGAGCCGCCCCGGTAGGGCATGAGCCG
>SFCB01000063.1 GCA_004367505.1 Chloroflexi bacterium OHK40
ACCGTAGCCGCCGGTGCCGCCACCGGCCAGGAGAATGTCGTGACCACAGCAAGCGGGCTCCAGTACATCGAGGTCGAGCCGGGCGAAGGCGATCTGGCACAGGCCGGCGATGTCGTCGATGTGCACTACCGTGGCTCCCTCGCCGACGGCACCGAATTCGACAGTTCCTACGCGCGGGGCGAGCCGATCCAGTTCGTGCTCGGTACCGGCGCGGTGATCCCCGGCTGGGACGAGGGCATCGCCCTGATGCGCAAAGGTGGCAAGGCGACGCTGATCATCCCGCCCAACCTGGCCTATGGCGAGCGCGGCGCGGGCGGCGTGATCCCGCCCAATGCCACCCTCACCTTCGAGGTCGAGCTCGTGGATATCCGCCCGGGCCCCCCGGCTGCGCCGCAGCAGGTGGAAGAGAGCCAGTACACCACAACGCCGAGCGGGCTCAAGTACTACGATCTCGCCGTTGGCGATGGGGCCGAGGCCACCCAGGGCAGCACGGCTGTGGTGCACTACACCGGCTGGCTCACCGACGGTACCATGTTCGACAGCTCACTCAGCCGCGGCGAGCCCTTCACCTTCCCGGTGGGGGGCGGGCGCGTCATCCAGGGCTGGGACGAGGGCGTTGCCGGTATGCGAGTGGGTGGGCGCCGCCAGCTCGTGATCCCTCCGGCCCTCGGGTACGGCGAGCGCGGTGCCGGCAATGTCATCCCCCCCGGCGCGACCCTGGTGTTTGAGGTGGAGTTGCTTGAGGTGCGGTAGAAGCCTGGAGCGAGCCATGAAGATCGAGCGGATCGAAATCCGGCGCATCGAGCTGCCCTACGTGGCGCCGTTTGAGACGAGCGGGTGGCGCGAGGAGGCCAACCATTCGCTGATCGTGCGCCTGGAGGCCGCCGGCGCCGTGGGCTGGGGCGAGTCGCCGGTGGGCTCAGGCCCCTGGTACAACGAGGAAACCCAGGCGACGGCCTGGGTGATGGCCCGCGAGGTCCTCGCACCGCTGTTGCTGGAGGCCGATCTCGCGCGCCCGGAGGATGTCGATGCCGTCTTCGCGCGCGTGCGCGGCAACCGCATGGCTCGCTCGGGCTTCGAGTTCGCCGCCTGGGATCTCTTCGCCCGACTTGCTGGCCGCAGCCTGAGCACCCTGCTCGGCGGCACCCGCGAGCGCGTCGATGTCGGCGTGAGCGTGGGCGTGCAGCCCGATATCGAGACCCTGCTGCGCGTGGTCGGAGGCTACGTCGAGGCCGGCTACCGCCGCGTCAAGCTGAAGATCAAGCCGGGCTGGGATGTCGAGCCTACGCGCGCCGTGCGCGAGGCCTGGCCCGATCTCCGCCTCCAGGTGGATGCGAACAGTATCTACACCCTCGATCACGCCGACCACCTGGCCCGGCTCGACGCCTTCGACCTGTTGCTGATCGAGCAGCCCCTGGCCCACGACGACATCGTGGACCACGCCAAACTGCAGCGGCGCCTGCGAACGCCCATCTGCCTGGACGAGAGTATCGTCTCGCCGGAACACGCCCGCTGGGCCCTGGAGCTTCAGGCCTGCGGGGTGATCAACATCAAGCCGAGCCGTGTGGGTGGCCTGGCGCCAGCTCGTCAGATCCACGACATGTGCGCCGAGGCTGGCGTGCCGGTGTGGTGTGGCGGCATGCTAGAGACGGGCATCGGCCGGGCGGCCAATGTCGCGCTGGCCAGCCTGCCCAACTTTTCGCTCCCCGGCGATATCAGCGCCAGCGATCGCTACTTCCGCCGCGATCTGGTGCTCAACCCCTTCGTGCTCAATGCCGATAGCACGCTCAGCGTGCCGGCCGGCCCCGGTAGCGGCGCCGAGGTGGATGAGCCTTTTCTCGATAGCGTGACGCTCGAACGGGTGGTGCTCTAACTAGCGAGCCAGCGCCCTGTGCTCTGCGCGCAGCTGGTCGGCGAGGGCGCGCACAAGGGGAAACTCCTCGCCCCAGCTACCGTGTTCTTCCCAGAATTCGTCGAGGTTACGCGCGCCTGCCTGCTCGTAGGCCAGGGTTTGTCCGAGCATCTCCAGCTGATCCAGGGCCTTGATGAGGCGGGCTTCTGGCGAGCTGCCCTGGCTGTACTCCTCCCAGAGGGCCAGGTAGCCATCGCCCTGAGGCAGCGCGCCGAGCAGTTCGACCATGGCCTGTCGCTCGGCGGCGTGCTTGGCCACGGCGCCGAAGAGCCGGCGTGCCGAGGCGGGCAGATCGCCCACCAGGGCCTCAGCCAGATCGTGCAGGAGCGCGATCGCCAGCAGGCGCCCCCGGTCGAGGCCGGGATGCAGGTCGCCCACGATCAGCGCCAGGGTTGCCACCCCGAAGCTGTGCTCGGCGACGCTCTCCACGTCGCGCAGGCCCCGCTGGAGCCACCCGGTGCGTGGCAGCAGCTTGAGGCTCTGGATGCGGCTCTGAAGCCTGGCGAGCGCGGCAAAGGCCTGGTCGTCCATGACGCCTCCTGTAAGGGAACAAACATGCGGCCTGCGACGGGGCAGGCCGCGCGCGAAGCGTGTTAGTACGTGCCTGAGTAGGGGGATTATCGCACTGCGGCTGGCCCGAGTCAACTGGAGCGCATACTCAGGGCCACGCGCCCACGGGCGAGGTCCACGCTGAGCACCCGGACATCCACCAGGTCGCCGACTTGCACCACATCCAGGGGGCTCTTCACATATCGGTCGGAGAGTTCGGAGATGTGCACCAGACCGTCGTTCTTGACGCCGATGTCCACGAAGGCGCCAAAGTCTACCACGTTACGCACGGTGCCCTTCAACCACATGCCCGGCTGCAAGTCTTCCAGGCGTAGCACGTCGGCCCGCAGCAGCGGAGGCGGCAGTTCATCGCGCGGGTCGCGCCCGGGGCGGGCCATGGCTTCCACAATATCGGCCAGGGTCGGCACGCCCACGCCCAGTTCGGCGGCCAGGTGTTCCAGGCTGGCCTCGCCACGCCTGAGAGCCTCGCGCACGCGGGCCGCCACCTCGGGCAGGGGGCTGCCACCATCGCCGTCGAAGCGGGCGATCAGCTGGCGGGCCGCCGGGTAGCTCTCGGGATGGATGGCAGTATGGTCGAGCGGGTCCTCCGCGTCGGGGATGCGCAAAAAGCCGGCCGCCTGCTCAAAGGCCTTCGGGCCGAGGCCCTTCACCTGCTTCAGCTCCTGGCGCGAGCGGAAGGGGCCCTTCGCCTCGCGATGGCCAACCACGGCCCGTGCCGTCTTGCTGTTCAGGCCGGCCACATAGGTGAGCAGCGCAGCCGAGGCGGTGTTCAGATCGACACCCACGTAGTTCACGGCGCTCTCCACGACCTCCTCCAGGCGGGCGGCCAGGGCCTTCTGGTCCACGTCGTGCTGGTAGAGGCCCACCCCGAGGGCCTTCGGGTCAATCTTCACCAGTTCGGCCAGCGGGTCTTGCAGGCGGCGGGCAATCGAGATGTTCCCGCGCTCGCTGGCGTCGAGGTCGGGGAACTCCTCGCGGGCGATCGCGGAGGCCGAGTAGACTGACGCGCCGGCCTCGCTCACGATCACGTACTGCAGTGCGGCGGGCGACGGAGAAGGGCGCGTCGCCGCTTCCCCCTCCACTCTCCGGATGCCTCCGTCCTCATTTCGGGCCTGGCCTCCCGGCGCAAGCCAGATCACCTCTGCCACCAGCGCCTCTGCCTCGCGGCTGGCGGTGCCGTTGCCGATCGCGATCACCTGGACGCCCCAGCGCTGGCAGAGGCTCAGGAGGGTGGCTCTCGCCTGTTCGGGCTGGTGCAGGTAGATCAGCCCACCCTGCAGATACTTGCCGGTTGCATCGACCACGGCGAGCTTACAGCCGGTACGATAGCCGGGGTCGATGCCGAGCACCACCCGGCCGCGCAGCGGCGGCTGGAGCAGGAGCCGGCGCAGGTTGGCGGCGAAGATCGTGAGCGCGTGTTGCTCGGCGCGATCGGTCAGCTCGGCCCGCAGGTCGCGCTCGATGGCCGGGGCAAGCAGGCGCTTGTAACCGTCGGCGATGGCTGCGCGCACCTCCCCGTCCATCCAGGTGGAGCCCGGGGCGAAGCGGCGCTGCAGCGAGCCGATAAACTCCGCGTGGGGGGCGTCGAGGTCTACGCGGAGCACGCCCTCGCGCTCGCCACGATTCATAGCGAGGATGCGGTGGGGCGGCAGGGCGGCCAGGGGCTGGCGGAAGTCGTAGTACTGCTGGTAGGTGCCCTTCTCGTCGGCGGCGCCCTCCTTGCGGGCAACGCGGAGAGCGGCGGTGCGGCGGGTGGCCTCGCGCACGGCCTGGCGCACGTGGGCTGTCTCGGCCACCTGCTCGGCGATGATATCGCGGGCACCAGCCATGGCTGCGGCGGTGTCGGGCACCTGCTCGCTCAGAAAGGGGGCGGCCACCTCGTCGGGGTGCCGGCCGGCACCCTCGCGGGCAAGCAGGATGTCGGCGAGGGCTTGCAGCCCCAGTTCGCGGGCTACCTGCGCGCGGGTACGGCGCTTCGGGCGAAAGGGGAGGTAGAGATCCTCAATCGCCTGGAGCGTCTCGGCGGCGGCGAGGGCGGCGGCGAGTTCGGGTGTGAGGTGGCCGCCTGCCTCAAGGGCCGCACGCACCTCAGCCCGGCGAGCCTCCAGGCCGCGCAGGTAGGCGAGCCGCTCGGCCAGCCGTCGCAGTTGCTCTTCGTCGAGCCCGCCAGTGGCCTCTTTGCGGTAGCGCGTGATGAACGGAACGGTATTGCCCTCGTCGAGCAGGGCGGCGCTGCGTGCTACCTGGCGTTCGCCCAGGCCCAGTTCGCGCGCCAGGCGGGTGATCATCGGGTCGCTCATGGCGCCCATTATACCAATGGCTCTTGCAGGCCTCGTGTGGTTCGGCATCCGCGGAGGCACGCTCCGTCTTTGCGCCTCCGCGCGAACGCGCATCCTGACTCGCGATTCTGAGTTCGCGGTTCAGGGCGCCCGCACCTCGTAGAGGATGAGCTCCAGGCGGCCCGCGCGCCAGCGATCGAGCTCGCGGTAGGGCAACTCTAGCGGCGGCACCCGGTGAAACATCTGGTCGTAGAAGACCCAGACACGGCGGTGTGGCGCGAGGAGGGGGAGCGCCTCGGCGGTGCGCCAGGTGCGCTTGAGTTCGTAGCCCTGGGTGTAGTAGAAGTCGTCGTAGTTATGGGCCCCGAGCAGCGGTAGGTCCGGGCCGGTGTAGTAATACTCGAAGATCCGCTGGTCCCAGGGCGGGTGGAAGAGTACCACGTCGCCTTGCGGGTTAGCCTGGCGCGCCAGTTCGGCGCTCAAGCTTGCCCAGGGGTTCGCCGGGTGGGGCGGCAGCCAGGGCGAGCGCATCGTGGTGAGCATCCCTGCCACGAGCACGGCGGCTAGCAGCACACCAAGGAAGGGACGCCGGAGCCGCAGGGCCTCGAACCCGGCAGCCACGGCGAGTGCCGAGCCTGGCAGCACGACGATCAGGTAGCGCACGGCCGTCACCTGCATGATGATGGTCATCAGCAAGAGCAGTGCGGCGGGGATCGCCAGGGTGCGGAGGATGAGCGCCCGCACCTCGGGGCGGGCATGGAGGCCGGCCGCGAGCATGAGCACGAAGGCTGCGGCCGCGGCCAGTTGCCAGATCACGAACCAGGCCCCGAAGGCGCGCTCGCCCATGAGTGCGCCAAAAAGCAGGTAGTAGTAGTCCTGCGGGCCATGGCTCCAGTCGGCTGTAACGGCTGGCGCCACCTGCACCTGGTAGGCGAGGCCTGGCAGCCAGGGCGCGAGGGCTACGGCGAAGACAAGGTGCAACCAACCCCATGCGCGGAGCCGGCGCCAGCGGGTAGCCGGATCGCGCAGCTGGAACAGCCAGAGCAGCCACTGGGCGGCGAGCAGTGCCACGCTAAAATAGGAGGTGTAGAAGAGCGCGATCGCGCTGAGCGTGTAGCGCGCCTGCGCGGACGGGCTGTCGGGGGCCTGCCAGAGCCGCTCGTAGGCTAGCAGGCAGACGACCACGAGCAGAACGGTGAGGGTGTACCCGCGGGCCTCCACGATGTAGCGCTGGAGCAATGGCGCCACGGCGAAGACGCTCACCGCCAGCCAGGCTTCTAGCGGGGCGAGCCGCCGCTGCGCGAGACGGGTGAACAGCAGTGCCGCCAGCGTTGCGCAGAGCAGCGAGAAGGCGCGCAGCGCCTCCTCGGAGTGGCCAGCGATCCGCGACCAGAGCCAGGTGAGCACAAAGTAGAGCGGCGGCGTCTCCTCGTTCTTGCGCACATCCTCCAGGAGCTGGCCGAGCGTCGCGTGGAAGGTGTAGCTCGCCGTGTAGGACTCGTCGGTCCAGAGGTCCCGCGCGAGGGCGGGGTAGGCCACGCAGAAGAGGGTGAGAAGCAGGGCCCAGATGGGCAGCGGGACGAGGCGGGTTGCGGCGCGCTGGACGGCAGCGCCGATCGCGGGGGGGGGCGACGTGCTTGAGCATGGTTGGCGTTGGGTGTGACGGAGTGGTTGAGCGACGCCAGCCTGAGTGTAGTAGGGGGGCGTTACCGTGGTGTGGCTGGTGCCACTCGCCCTTCCCAGAGCAGCACTGCGAGCGCCGGGAGATAACAGGCGAGCAGCATTAGCGGCAGGTGTGGGAAGAGCAGCGCGAGCCAGCTACAGAGGGTAAGGACGAGCATGCCGCCTCTGGTCTGGGGGATCAGCCAGAGGGCGACGGCGTCGTAGTACGATCGCTGCGGCATGCAGGCCATGAGCAGCAGCTGGCGGGCACGGGGGCTCCGCCAGCGCAGCAACGCCAGCGCCAGGAGCGGGCCGGGCAGCACGAGCATGGGAATGGCGCCGCTGTACTCGCGCGCCCGCTCGATCCAGACCAGGGGCCAGGTGGGCCGGAGCAGGAGTGAGCCGGCAACGATCAGCCCGGCGGCCACAAACGACCAGCGTTGTGAGGGGTACGTGAGCAGGAGCGGGAGGGCGTTCTGCGGTTTGAGTAGCATGCCGAGTGGTGCACAGCCCGCCAGGGCCAGGGCGGTGATGAGCGGGGTGAACTGCGCAAACACGAGCGCGTAGAAGAAGGGGAAGGAACCGAAGAGGAGCAGGCGCCACAGCTGCCCCTCCGCCAGCAGCATGTAGGCGAGCAACGCCGCCGCCAGACCTGCCAGCAGGCCCGATCCAACCGCCAGGGGGAGCCCCGCAAAGGGGAGCCCCAGGAGTGCTGCGGTGAGCGGGTAGGGTACGTATCCCTCGTAGAAGATCGCCAGGGGATCGCTACCCCGCAGCAGTGCCTGCGCGGGGTAGAGCACCTGCACAAAATCGCCCGGACTCCCGGCGCCCACCGTGACCCGCGCCCACCAGCAGACGATCCCCGCGACCATGCCAATCGCTAGCGCGAAAAAGCTGCGGTGCCGTGGGTCGAGGGGCCTTGTCCTGTCTGAGAAGCTCATGCGGCGTACCTCTGAGCGTGCGCACACCTCCACCCTCGCCCACGGCACCAGGCGCACCGACCCGCAAGGTGAACGTCTGCGGTTATTTCAAACCGTGTGTGATTCGGATGCGCGACGTTGGGGTGCCAAGGGGCCTGCGGCCCATCCCCGCCTCCCCACCGATACACGGTATCAAGGCGGACGTGATCGTACTCCTGGCATAGGTTTGGTATCCCAGGCGCCTAGCCGACCCCACCAGCACGGACACGCCGAGGCCAGATCGAGCCGGAGCGGGCCGGCTTGGCGGGGCGGGAGCCCGTGGTTTCAGCCGCCGGGCGTGCGGCCCCCCCGACGCCCACCGGTGCCAGGTGCCACCCATCGTTGCGCTGAAGGCACAACCGTTACGCTAGAACAGCGCTCTGAAAAGGGGTTCCTGCGACTGCCCACGAACCGGCGTGAGCGCCACCGCGCGGTCGCCATCGCCTGGCGCACCGGGGTTGTGGGAGGAGCGTCACGACAAGGCCATCACGGCCACACGGTAGCAACAGACGCGCATGGTTCCGGTGCCTCGGGCGCACCAGCCGCTGCGCCCGGGCATGGTACTATACGGCAGCAGGTGCACGCACAGGCCCGAGGAGCGAGCGGGTGCAGGTCTTCATCAGTGGCAGCTTCTGGGCTCAGCCCACCGTCGGCAGCGGCCAGTATCTCCACGGGCTCGCTACCTGGCTGCCCCGGGTAGCCCCGCAGCACCGCTTCGTCCTCGTGCAGCCAGCGGCGGCCCCGGCGGGACCGCCGTTGCCTCCCGGCCTCGCGGGGGCGACCGTACGTCAGCCAGCCATCTGGCTGGGTCGAAACCTTGCCAAGCTCATCTTCGAGCAGATCACACTGCCGCGTGCGGCGGCGCAACTGGCTCGCGGCCATGGGCCCGCCGTAGTGCTGGTGCCCTACTTCGCGCCACCGTTGCGCTCCGCCCTCCCCGTCGTCACTACAGTAGGCGACATCATCCCGCTGCTACTGCCGGAGTACCGTGGCGGCGTACACGTGCAGGCCTACATGGCGCTGGTGCGCCGGGCCGTGCGGCGGAGCGCCCACGTGCTCACCTTCTCGGCTCACAGCCGCGCCGATATCGTGGCACACCTGGGCCTGCCGCACGCGCAGGTGACGGCGGTGCCCCTGGCGGCGGGCGAACAGTACAGCCCGGGCGACCAGGAAGCCGCTCGGGCTGAGGTGGCCCGGCGTTACGGCGTGGAGGGCCCCTTTATCTACTACGTT
The DNA here is from genome assembly GCA_004367505.1 of Chloroflexi bacterium OHK40. Classification (GTDB taxonomy): domain Bacteria; phylum Chloroflexota; class Chloroflexia; order Chloroflexales; family Chloroflexaceae; genus OHK40. Next base: position 8,616 of record SFCB01000063.1, read on the forward strand.
GGTGGTCTGGATGCGCGCAAGAACGTGACCACCCTGCTGCGGGCCTTCGCGCTGCTACGGGCCCGAGGAGTGGGCGCTACCCTGGTGATCGCCGGCCGGGCCCTGGGGCGCAACCCGCACCTTTTCCCCGATCTCGACAGGCTGATCGCCGATCTCGAGCTCGGCGCGACCGTGCGGCGTATAGAGGTTCCCCACGCCGATGGGCCGCTACTCTACCGGGCCTGTGCCGTCTTCGCCTTTCCTTCGCGCTACGAGGGCTTTGGTCTGCCGCCCCTGGAGGCGATGGCCTGCGGCGCGCCGGTGGTTGTGAGCGACGCCAGTAGCCTGCCGGAGGTGGTGGGCGAGGCAGCCCTGCGCGTCGCGCCCGACGATGTGCTAGGCTGGGCTGCCGCGCTCGGGCGTGTGCTCTCCGACCCCAACCTGAGCGCTGAGTTGCGGGCGCTCGGGCTGGCACGGGCGGCGCGCTTCTCCTACCGGCGGGTGGCCGAGGAGACGCTGGCCGTGCTGGAGCGGGTAGCTACCCCGCTTTTGCCTCGCTAACCCCGGTGCTCGGCGCCAGGCCCTTCAGGGCCGCCACGACCAGATCGCGATTAAGCCGCGCGATCGTATCCAGGCTGATCTCCTTGGGGCATACTACCGCGCACTCGCCGATATTCGTGCAGTTGCCGAAGCCCTCCTCATCGTGCTGGGTCACCATATTGATCGCCCGCTGATAGCGTTCAGTCTGGCCCTGAGGGAGGAAGCTCAGGTGGGCCGCCTTCGCGGCGGTGAAGAGCATCGCCGAGCCGTTGGGGCAGGCGGCCACGCAGGCGCCGCAGCCAATACAGGCGGCGGCATCCATGGCCTTGTCGGCATCGACTTTGGCCACCGGAATGGTGTTACCGTCGGGTGCCGACCCGGTGGAAGCGCTGATATAGCCGCCCGCCTGGATAATCCGGTCGAAGCTGGAGCGGTCGGTCACCAGATCCTTAATGATCGGAAAGGCCCCGGCACGCCAGGGCTCCACGGTGATCGTGTCGCCGTCCTTGAAACTGCGCATGTGCAGCTGGCAGGTCGTAACGGCCTGCTTAGGTCCGTGGGCGATGCCGTTGATCATCAGCGAGCACATGCCGCAGATCCCCTCGCGGCAGTCGTGGTCGAAGGCGATCGGCTCTTCGCCCTTGAGAATCAGCTCCTGGTTGACTACATCCAGCATCTCCAGGAAGGACATATCGGGGCTGGCGTGCTCCGTGTGGTAGGTGCGGAACTCGCCAGGTGTATTGCGGTTCTTCTGCCGCCAGACCTTCAGGGTGAGTCTCATTGTGGCTATTGCTCCTGTAGCGCAGAACTGAGAACCGTTGCTCGTACCAGCCCTCCGGTTCTCAGTTCTGGTTCCTGGCGCTTACTTGTAGCTCCGCTGGGTAGGCTTGACGTACTCAAACACGAGTGGTTCCTTGTGGAGCTCGGCGCGGCCCGGGTCGCCGGTGAACTCCCAGGCGGCGACGTAGGCGAAATGCTCGTCGTCGCGTTTGGCCTCGCCGTCCTCGGTCTGGCTCTCCTCGCGGAAGTGGCCGCCACAGCTCTCGGTGCGGTGCAGGGCATCGACACACATCAACTCGCCGAGCTCCAGGAAGTCGGCCACACGGCCAGCCTTTTCGAGCTCCTGGTTCAGGTCGCCACTCTCGCCGGGCACCTTCACATTCTGCCAGAACTCCTCGCGCAGCTCGGGGATGCGCTTCAGGGCCCTACGCAGGCCGGCGTCGTTGCGCGCCATGCCGCACTCATCCCACATGATCTTGCCGAGCTCGCGGTGGAACGAATCCACGGTGCGGTGGCCATTGATGCTGAGCAGCCGCTGGACGCGGCTCGTCACCTCGGCCTCGGCCTCAGCGAACTCGGGGGTATCGGTGCTGAGGCCGCCGGGCTTCACGCCAGCGAGAAAGTTGGCGATGGTGTAGGGAAGCACGAAGTAGCCATCGGCCAGGCCCTGCATCAGGGCCGACGCGCCCAGCCGGTTGGCGCCGTGGTCGGAGAAGTTAGCCTCGCCGGCCACGAACAGGCCGGGGATGGTGCTCATCAGGTTATAGTCCACCCAGAGGCCGCCCATCGTATAGTGGATGGCCGGATAGATCCGCATCGGCGTCTCGTAGGGGTTCTCGCCGGTGATCTGGGCGTACATATCGAAGAGGTTGCCGTAGCGCTCGGCGATCTTCTGCCGTCCGAGGCGCTTGATCGCGTCGGCGAAGTCGAGGTAGACGCCAAGGCCGCCGGGGCCTACGCCCCGGCCCTCATCGCAGACCTGTTTGGCGTTGCGGGAGGCGACATCGCGGGGCACGAGGTTTCCGAAGGCCGGGTAGCGCTCCTCAAGGTAGTAGTCCCGCTCACTCTCGGGGATCTGTCGCGGATCGCGGGTGTCGCCGGGCCGTTTGGGTACCCAGATGCGACCGTCGTTGCGGAGCGACTCGCTCATCAACGTAAGCTTGCTCTGGTGGTCACCGGTGACGGGGATGCACGTGGGGTGGATCTGGGTGAAGCAGGGGTTGCCGAAGAAGGCGCCACGACGGTGGGCGCGCCAGATCGCGGTGGTGTTGCAGCCCTTGGCGTTGGTGCTGAGGTAGAAGACATTGCCGTAGCCGCCTGTGGCGAGCACCACGGCGTCGGCCACGTGGCGTTCTACCTTGCCGGTGACCATATCGCGGGTGATGATGCCGCGCGCCCGGCCATCAATGACCACCAGGTCGAGCATTTCGGTGCGAGGATACATCTGCACGGTCCCGGCGGCGATCTGGCGGCAGAGGGCCTGATAGGCGCCCAGCAGCAACTGCTGGCCCGTCTGGCCCCGGGCATAGAAGGTACGGCTCACCTGGGCTCCACCAAAGGAGCGGTTGTCGAGGTAGCCGCCATACTCGCGGGCAAAAGGCACCCCCTGGGCCACACACTGGTCGATGATATTCAGCGATACCTGGGCAAGGCGATAGACGTTGCTCTCGCGGGCGCGGAAGTCGCCCCCTTTGACGGTATCGTAGAAGAGGCGGAAGATCGAGTCGCCGTCGTTCCGGTAGTTCTTCGCGGCATTGATGCCACCCTGGGCGGCGATCGAGTGAGCGCGCCGCGGGCTATCCTGGTAGCAGAAGCACTTGACGTTGTAGCCCTGCTCGCCGAGAGTCGCCGCGGCGGCGCTACCGGCCAGGCCAGAGCCAACCACGATCACCGAGTAACGGCGGCGGTTGGCGGGGTTGACCAGCTTCATTTCGAAGCGGTGCTTGTCCCAGCGCTGCTCGATCGGCCCGCCGGGGGCCCTGGAGTCGAGGGCCTTGACGAACTCAACCGTGCGGACCCCTGTGCGGGTGCCGGTCTCGTTCTGGTTGCTGCTCATCTGTCGCTCTCCTCGCAAGCTCTGGGAGTTACGATGGCCCCGGCTATGAGTGCCGGGGGGGTGGCCGTGTTAGACTGCAGGGCCGACCAGGCCCACAAAGACGGCGATGGGGAAGCTCAGGTTGCCGAGCACCACCACGGTGGCGATCAGGATGGCGAGCCCCCGCAGGAGCCCGGTGTAGTTCGCGTTGTTGAGGCCCAGAGTCTGGAACATGCTCCAAACGCCGTGGAAGAGGTGCAGCCCGAGGAAGATCATCGTAATCAGGTAGAAGCCGACGATCAGCGGGTTCTGGAAGCCGTAGACCACGTTGTTGTAGACGAAGTACTCGCCATTCTCCGGGTGCTGGTACTGGCCGGCGTCGTAGCCAACGACACCGAACGTCAGGTGGAGCAGATGGTAGATGATGAAGAGCAGGATGAGCAGGCCACCGTAGCGCATAGTGTAGGCTGCGTAGCTCGTCTGGCGCTTCTGCTCGCCGTAGCGCCGGATCCCGCTCACGGCGTTGGCGGTCGTGCTCTTGCGGCTCTGGATCGTCAGGCTGGTGGCGGCCCAGATGTGCAGGACCACCGCAGCGATCAGGCCGAGGCGCGCTACCCAGAGCAGGTGCGCGTGGCCGAAGATCGGGTAGCCGATCTCACGCAGGCCCGCCGCATAGGTGTTGAAGGCCTCCGGCCCCTGGTACATCTTCAGGTTGCCGTACATGTGGAAGAGCACAAAGCCCACAAGGACGAAGCCAGAGAGCGCCATGATCACTTTTTTCCCGACGGACGTTCGGTAGAGCGTGAGAACCCCTGTCATCGCTATGTCCTTCTCGTACAACGCATACGCAAGCGGAGTGCCCGCGTTGGAACGCCCTGCACAACTCGCTGATGCTTCGTTGGTATTGCTTTCTAGCCTGCGGTTGCCAGGTGGCAGGTGTGGTGGGGGTGCGTTGCTGCGCTTCGCAATCTGTTGAAATTATAACGAAAACCCGATCCCTTGTCGAACAGGGCCGGGTTGCGGGGCGAGTTTGTGATGCCAGGAACGAGGCGTCAGGATGCGCCAGAACCAGTATAGAGCGCTCCGATCTTGAAGCGATAGCGAACCGGTCTACGAGGCTCAGGGCTGCGGCTGCTCGTAGACGAGGAACTCCATCGTCCCGCCGGGGTGATGGTAGCGGTGGTGCAGCTTGAGGGCGGGCAGACGGCTGTCGAGGGCGTAGGCCCGCGCGACCTCGGCGTCGGTGAGGAGGAGCGTGGGATCGAAGCTCGCCAGGGCCTCCAGGCGCGGTGCAGCGCTGCGGTGGGTGAGATCCACGTCGACAAAGCGGATGCCCGGGGTGTTGTGCAGGTAGAGCTGTGCGGCCAGGTTCACCAGGCGGGGCTGGTCAATATTGACGAGGATAAGCCCGCCACGGGCCGCCGCCTCGGCCCGCAGGTCGGCGAAGAGCCGCCCCAGGTTGTGGCCGGCGGTCCACTTTTCCAGATACTGGGCGCGATCGGTTGCCGCCAACGGCGCGCCGTAGGGGTCGGTGGCGAAGCGCCATGCGAATCCCAGGCTCCAGGCGCACGCCAGCGCCAGGCAGCCGGTGGCGAGCAACCGTCCGGGGCGGGTGGCGCTGCGCCAGAGCGCGTCTGCCGCGATTGCGGTTGCGAGCAGGAGTGATGGCCAGGCCGGCAAGAGGTAGCGTGGGTAGACGGTAAGGCCCACCAGCACGAAGGCGGCGGCGATCGCCAGGCCCGCCAGGAGTAAGCAGGCAACGAGCCGGGCGGGCTCCCGCGCAGGCGAAGAGGGCTCCACCGGCATGCCCGTGCCCGGAGCCTGGCGCGGGCGGCGGGTGGCCAGGAGTATCAGAGGCGGTAGGAGCAGCGGGCCGGGGAGGTAGCGCAGCAACCAGTCGCCGGCCGCGATGGCGTTGCGACCGATCACCAGCAGGCGGCCCGTGCTCTCGCCCCCAAGCTTGGCCCGCTCGGCCCCGCCGTAGTGGAAGGGCGCCAGGGCCGCCAGGCAGGCCAGGGCCACGATCAGGGTGCTGCGCAGGAGGGCCAGGCGCCGGCGTCGCTCGGGCCAGCCAGGAGGGAGCAGCAGCGTGGCCAGCACGGGCACGACAAACAGGAGTAATCCCGAGAGCTTGATCAGGCTGGCCAGGGCCAGCAGTGCGCCGAGCCAGAGGGCATCGCGCCGCTCTACCCCGGGGCGGAAGCCGAAGCGTAGGCTCGCACCAAGCACCAGGGCGCTCGCCAGTGCTAGCATGCTGTCGGGCAGCGCCAGCACATCGTGGACGAGCGCCAGCGGCGAGAGCGCGTAGAGCGCGCCTGCCAGCAGCCCGGCCCGTGGGTGTCCCAGGCTGCGGCCGATCGCGGCGAGGACGAGGGCAGTGGCGAGGCCGCAGGTCAGCGAGAGCAGCCGTGCCGGTACGAGCGGGTCGGTCGGAAGGGGGGCGAGCGCCGCCAGCAGCAGTTCCTGCACCAGCTTTCCGTCGGGAAGCGTGGCGCCAGCCGGGCCCGCCTCGATGAACATGGCCGGGAAGCGGGCCGCCCGCAGCAAGTAGACCGCCTCGTCGTTAAAGAGCGGCAGAACGCCTAGCGCTGGCACGCGCACGGCAATAGCGAGCAGCCCCAGCAGGAGCAGACCCGGGAGCGAGCTACGGGCCAGCGTGCCGGCATTGCTGCGGAAGTGAGCAGGAAACCCCCGGATGCCTGTGCCTACAGATCCAGGCGAACCTTGGCGCCGAAGTTCTTCTTCTCTTTGCTGGGGAAATAGGTCAGGCATGCCGCGTCCAGGAGATCGGCGCTGAGTTGCGGGGTTTCCATATTGTAGCGGGCGATCGAAATCAGCTGGTCGAGAATATCACGGGGCTGACACATGCGCAAAGGGCGGTCGTCGGGCCGGTACCACTTGTTGAGCAAGTAGTCAATCCCGCGCTCGTCGTAGGGTACCTTGCGCACCTTGCACATAATCTTCCAGATCTCGCGCCACTGCTCCTCGGTGGGGTCGATGATCTCGAACTTGAACTTGATCCGGCGCAACAGCGCATCGTCCCCCAGATCCTTGGGGTCCAGATTGGTCGAGAACATAATCAACTGGTCGAAGGGGATCTGAATCTTCTGGCCAGTGACGGTATTCAGGTAGTCGTAACGCTTCTCAAGGGGAACGATCCAGCGGTTAAGAAGATCAAAGACGCGGACCTGCTGGCGACCAAAGTCGTCGATCAGGAAGATCCCGCAGTTGGCCTTCATCTGGAAGGGGGCCTCGTAGATCTTCGAGGTCTCGTTGTAGATCAGGTTGAGTTGCTCCAGGGTGAGCTCGCCGCCGACGATCACCACCGGACGGCTGATACGCACCCAGCGGCGGTCGTACTCCGCCTCGCTATCCCAGGGGTGTTTGGGGGGCTCGTGGATCACGGCGTCGTACATCTTAATCACGGCACCATCGGCATAAACCGTGGTAGGAATGAAGATGTCGTCGCCCATGAGGTGGGTAATGCGCTCGGCGATGGTGGTCTTACCATTGCCCGGGTAGCCGAAGAGCATTACCGAGGAGCCGGAGTTGACGGCGGGGCCAACCATGTTGAGGATCGACTCGTCGATCACCAGGCCTTCAAAGGCCTCGCGGATATTGCGCCGGGTAACCTTGACGTTCTTCACCGTCTGGGCTTTGACCGACTCAATCCAATCTTCGAGCGGGACGGGCGCGGGGCCGGAGTACTGGGTCTTCTTGAGGGCGGCCTGAGCGGCCTCCTGGCCTCGCGGGGTGAGGGCATACTCAAAGTTCGAGTCGCCGAAACCGCGCTGGCCGATGATGTCGATCTGCTCAACCTTGCGCAGTTCGACGATCAGCTCCTCGACGATACGGTAGTAGAGGCACATGGCGTCGGCCATCTCGCGGCCAGTCAGGCGCCCCTTGTTGTAGAGGATGCGCAGGAAGTGTTCGGTGAGGAAGGTGCGGTTGAGCCCGGTCTGCTCGATCGTCTGGGGCTCGGGCGGGTGAAAGCTATTCTGGAGCCTGGGGCGGGCCTCCGCCTCGCTGGGGGGTGGGTCGCCGATCAGGCGCAGTGTGGCCACCGGTTCGCCTCGGGCGCGGGCCTCGCTGATCAGGCGCTCTAGGTCCTGCACATGCATCGCCAGGTGCAATGCCGCGTCGTGGTCGTCCCTCGCCTGAGCCTCTTTGTAGCATGCGTAGACGGCGCGGGCTACGGTGTACTTGACGCCGTCGATGTAGAGGTGGTGGAGGTACTCCTGGCCGCGAACATAGCAATCGCGGGAGTGGTTCTTGCGGGCGAGCATCTCCTCGTAGGAGCGCTGGTCGAGCAGGTAGCGCATGGGCCGGCCTCGCTGGGTGCTGCGGTGATAGAACGATGGGGCTGGGCCACGGGTGGCGTCTGGTGTTTCCGCTGGATCTGCCGTGGGCATTCTCCGGCTGATAGTATAGCGGCGGGGTGCAACCAGCAGGTGCGGGTGGACGCCACCGAAGTGGAGAAGATGACAGGTCCTGTCCCCGGCGGGCCATCGCGCTGAAGCGCGCGGCTACAGGTATGCGAAGCCCACCTGCGCGGGCGGCCGTTGGTGGCGGCCCGTGCCCAGCCTGCGCCGTGGGCGAGAGTGTGCCGAATGGTCCTGCACCCTATGCCCTGTGCCCTGCGCGCAACGGTGCCAGGAAGCTATGGTATACTGGGCGTGCCGTCTTCCACTGCCAACGTACGCTACTCTTCGAGATCCCATCGCACCCCGGCTTTGGGTCAACGCCCTTGCTCGTCCTGCATCGCAGTGCAGCGGCGCAGGTGTTCTGGTCGTCTGACCGCGGAACTACTGGTCGCCGTTCTCAGGCGGGAGGTGAAGGGTGAACGCCACATACGCATCGCTGCTGGCCCAGATTCGCGAGGCCGGCTATGAGCTCGTCCAGGCCGAACAGCCGCGCCCGAACCGCTGGTTGCTGCTCCTGCGGGCTCCCGATCGCGAACTTGTGCTGGTGCTGGCGCAGCAGCGCCCGCTGGTCGGTGCCGCCGACGTGCAGGACCTGGCGGAGGCGTTGCGGCTGCGCCGGCTTCCGATAGGAGTGCTGCTCGCGCTCGGGGGGCGATTCAGCGCTGAAGCGCAGCGGACGGCGCAGGAGTTGCGCCAGGCCCGTATCCATCTGGCGCTCGCCCTGCCTCCCGCCGGTTCAGCCCCGGCCCGTGCCGGCATCCTGGAGACAGCCTAGCCGCTGGCAATGGCGGCGGTGGCGGGACGTGGGCCTGTCGCGTGGCGCTGCTGCCCGTTACGCCGCTGTGTTACCCTGGCCCGAGGCGCAGCTGCCCGTGGGATGCAGCCGCACGGAGGGCCGATGGACGAGTATCTGCTGACCGACTGGCGCGCGTTGATGGCGGGTATCCGCTACTGGCTGGCCGGTGGAAACCCGTATGGCCCGTACCCGGGTCTGGCCGGTGAGTTGTATCCCCCGGGTTTCTATCCCTATCCACCGCCCACGCTGGTGCTTGGCACGCCCCTGGCCTTGCTCCCGTGGCAGCTCAGCGGGCTGATCCTCACGCTCGCCTCGGTGGTAGGCCTGGAGCGCTGGGCCCGCCAGACGAGTGGACGCAGCGCGTTCCCGTGGATGCTCCTCTGGCTACCGGTGCTCCAGGGCCTGGTGATCGGGCAGACTACGTTGCTGGCCCTGGTGGGCCTGCTCTTCGCTGAGCTAGCCTACCGCCGCAGGCGCGATTGGCGTGCCGGCCTCCTCCTCGCGCTCGCCGTGCTGAAGCCGCAGGCGGTGATGTTGCCGGCTGCCTGGCTCCTGTTTCGGGCTGCCCGCGAGCGACGCTGGGGCCTCCCCCTCGCCTTCCTGGTGGTGAGCACGACGATCTGGGTTGCCGCCCTGGTCGCTGCCGGCCCCGGCATCCTGCCCCGCTGGGTGGAGGGCCTGCGCGCCTACGACGACAACCTGCCCAATCGGCCACTCGTCTTTCCACCGCTTGGACCGCTGCTCGCCCTGCTGGCTGGTGTGCTCTGGTGGCGGCGCGGCCGCCGTGATGCGCTCGGCGCGCTGCTGCTACTCAACACGCTGCTCTATCCGCTCTCGGTGATCTACGTGGCCGTAGGAGTGGCCGTGGTAGTGCTGCGCTGGCGAAACGACTGGCCCTGGTACCCACTGGCGCTCAGTTGGCTACTCGCGGCGGTGCTCACACCGGCTGTGCGCACCCCCGATTCGATCGCGCTGCTCACCCAGGCGATTGTGGCAACCGGGCTGCTGGCTGGTCTGCTGCCGCGCCTTCCCTGGCCAGCGCGGCTGCGCCTCAGGTCGCCGGCCCGAGAATCGCGTTGACCTCGGCCAGTTCGTCCGGTCTCAGGCGCCATTCGACCGCGCGGGCGTTGGCCATCACCTGCTCCACGGCCGTGGCCCCGGAGATCACCGAGCTTACCTCGGGCCGCGCGAGCAGCCAGGCGTGAGCCAGTTCCCCCAGGGTGTGGCCACGCTCCGCCGCCCAGGCGCTCAGGCGCTCAATCAGCGTGTAGGTTGCGTCGGTCATGAACTTTTGCACGTAGTCGCTGGACTCGCCGCGCGAACCGGCGGGGGCTGGCTGGCCGCGCCGGTACTTGCCGGTGAGGAAGCCGCCGGCCAGCGGGAAGTAGGGCAGCACCCCCACACCGTGGGCGGCGCAGAAGGGCAGCAACTCGCGCTCGATCGACCGCTCGAGCATGTGGTATTCGGGCTGAATGGTGACAAATGGCGTCCAGCCGCGCACCTCTGCCAGCAGATTGGCGCGGGCCAGTTGCCAGGCGGCAAAGTTTGAGGCGCCTACATAGCGTAGCTTACCGGCACGCACCATGTCGTCCAGGGCCCGCAGTGTCTCCTCGATCGGGGTGGTGGGGTCCCAGCGATGCACCTGGTAAAGGTCGATGTAGTCGGTTTGCAGGCGGCGCAGGCTAGCCTCGACGGCGCTGATGAGGTGGAGCCGCGATGCGCCGTAGTCGTTGGGGCCCGGGCCCGTCTCGTAGTAGCCCTTGGTCGCCACCACTACGCTGTGGCGGCGACCCTTAAGGGCCACGCCGATCGTTTCTTCGGAGCGGCCCTGTTGATAGACATTGGCGGTATCGAAGAAGGTAATCCCCAGCTCCAGGGCCTGGTCGATGATGGCGCTGACCCCCTGCTGATCGACCCGGATGCCGAATCTGTTGGTGCCGAGGCCGATCGCCGAGACGCGCGCGCCTGCGCTGCCGAGTTGACGGTACTCCACTCAGGTTGCCCCTCTGTCACTAGTGGGTCGCCACGGTGATGTCACTGGATCGCGATGCCGCTGAGCCGCCCCGACTCCCGTGGAGCCGCCCCAATGGGGCGTCGTTACGCCGTACGATCTCCCGTAGAGACGCCCCAGCGGGGCGTCTCTACGCCGTACGATCCGGTTGGTTGCGATGCCGGTGAGTCGCCCCGATGGGGCGTCTTTACGCCGTACGATCCGGTTGGTTGCGATGCCGGTGAGTCGCCCCGATGGGGCGTCGTTACGCCGTACGATCTCCCGTAGAGACGCCCCGCTGGGGCGG
>SFCB01000010.1 GCA_004367505.1 Chloroflexi bacterium OHK40
ACCTGTTTGGCCCCACGACGGTCGGAGCAGGCCGCACTATGGACTAGGATCACCAACAGCAATCCCAGGGTGTCGATCAGCAGATGGCGCTTGCGCCCCTTGACGTGTTTGCCGCCATCGTAGCCACGCTCAGGCCCACCGGCCTCGGCCGTCTTGACGCTCTGGGTATCAATGATGGCAGCACTCGGGGTCGCGTCTTTGCCAACCTGCTTGCGGACGCGCTCCCGCAAGGCGTCCTGGACCTGCTGGAGGCGCCCATCCAGACGCCAGGTGCGGAAGCAGGTGGCGACGGTCGACCAATTGGGATACTCGTGGGGCACGTAGCGCCATTGGCAGCCGGTACGAGCCCGATAGAAGATCGCATTGAGCACTGCCCGCCGATCCACCGTTGGACGTTTCCCGCGCCGATGAGCTCCTTGGGCGATGAGCGGGGCGACCAATTCCCATTCGCCATCGCTCATATCAGACGGGTACTCCTGCTTGGCTTCCAGCGCCTCTTCCGGCTGATAGTGCGTCTTCATCTGAGCCTCCTTGGCTCCACCTCCTCCTTTCTCATGGTACCGCGCCTGGCAAGCGCCCCGTTTTAATTAAATACTACCTCTAAAAGGTAGCTCCGGCCACCCAACCAGGCTGTGCAGCTGACGCCGCTGGCGCGTCCCTGACCTGGGCGCGATCTCAACGGCAATCCGCTCCGGCCTGTCCGCAACGAGACATCCAGCAGGCCGGTAGGTTTGAACAAAAGGTTGAGGTTCCTGGTGCCCATCGGGTCAGCCGCACGCACGTTGCCTCCGCCTCGTCCTGCCCACAGCCGGCTCGCTCTCAACGCCCGCCAGCGGCGCGGCTGACAGCCGGCGATAGGCTGCCGGCGAGGCCGAGGACTGCACACCGATCACCTGGATGCGGGGTTGATCGCCCTGGCGGCGATGCAGGCGCCTGCGGCGCCGCTGCCCCCTCTGAGCGGCACGATGATCAGCTCGATCCCCGGCTCGTCCTCCAGCAGTTCAAGGGTCTCGGTAGCCACCCCGGCGATCAGCAGCGGCTCGTCGCCCGAATGGATGTAGCGGTAGCCGTGCTCCCGGGCGAGTTGCTCGCAGTGGCGCCGGGCTGCGTCGAAGTCGGGCCCGTGGTGGATCACCTCGGCGCCCATCCCGGTCATCGCTGCTACTTTGCCGGGGTTTGCCCGTTCCGGCACCACGATCCGTGCCGGCACCCCGAATCGTTGCGCCGCGAAGGCCACTGACTGGCCATGGTTGCCCGTGGAGGCGGTGATCACGCCCCGGGCCCGCTCTTCGGCGCTCAGCTGCGAGACCAGGTTGACTCCGCCGCGCACTTTGAAGGCGCCCACCGGCAGGTAGTTCTCGTGCTTGACATACACCCTGGCGCCGAGGAGCGCATCGAGGGCCGGGTAGCGATGTACCGGCGTACGTGGGAGGTGTGGGGCGATCTGGCGCCGGGCCAGCAGTACATCACGAACTGTGGGGATCTGCAGGGGTTCTCCGTAGCACAACAGCGAACGAGAGCACGGGTTGGGCAGGGCTCTACAGGCGGAAGGCCGCTCGTGTTGGGCCTCGCCTCCAGCGGCCACGCGGCGGTGAGCAGACTCTGGCCAGCGATCGGTCTGGTGGCTGAGCAGTCCGTTCCCGTATACCAATGGCGTGATCGGGGGCCGTAACAGGGCAGATTGAAAGGGGTTCATCATGGCCGAGTACGCGTTCGTCACCACCTGGCGACTGGATGCACCGGTGGAGCCGGTGTGGGATGCGATCGTTGCGGCCGAGGCCTGGCCCACCTGGTGGCGCGCCGTCGTGAGGGTCGAGGTGCTGGAGCGCGGCGACGACCGGGGAATTGGCGCGCTGCAGCGACAGACATGGCGCACCGCGCTGCCCTATGGCTTCAGCTTCACCATGCGCACCACACGGGTGGAGCCATTACGGCTGATCGAGGGGCAGGCCGTCGGCGACCTGGAGGGCCTGGGCCGCTGGACCTTTCTTCCTGAGGGGAAGCGCACCGTGCTGCGGAACGACTGGATTGTACGCACCAACAAGCCCTGGATGAACCTGCTCGCGCCATTGGCCCGCCCCGCCTTTGGCTGGAACCACACCACCGTGATGCGCTGGGGCGAGGAGGGGCTGGCCCGGCTGCTCGCGGCGCACCACAGCCACCACTAACCCAAGCCGGGGAGGCCGGCCGGGCTGAGGGCAGCGGCTAGCCAAAGCGTGGCGCCCGCTTCTCACGGAAGGCCGCCACACCCTCGGCGAAGTCGGGGTGGCCGCCGGCCACCTGCTGGGCCTCGGCCTCATACTCAAGCATCTGCTCGAGGCTGGCCGTCTGGGCGCGCTCCAAGCTCCGCTTGATCAGCGCGATGGCCGTGGCGGGGCCGTGGGCGAGCTGATCGGCCAGGGCCTGGGCGGCCGGGAGCAACTCCTCATCGGGGACCAGGCGGTTCACCAGGCCCCACTGGAGGGCGGTGGGCGCGTCGAGCTCGCCGCCGAGCGCGGCAAGTTCGAAGGCGCGGGCCTGACCCACCAGGCGCGGCAGCAGGTAGCTCATGCCACAGTCGGGGACGAGCCCGATGCGGGCGAATGCAACGACCAGGCGCGCACTGGCTGCGGCTACCCGCAGATCGCAGGCGACGGCGAGGCTCAGGCCGGCGCCGGCTGCCACGCCATTGATCGCGGCGATCACCGGCTTGGGGATGCCGCGTAGCTTCGCCACGAGCGGGTTATAGCTCTGGCGCAGCCGCTCGCCGATCATGTGGGCCGCACCCTGCGCGGGGATCTCCCGCAGGTCCTGCCCGCTACAGAAGGCCTTGCCGGCGCCAGTGAGCACCAGCGCCCGCACAGCATCGTCACGCTCGGCCTGCCGCAGGGCGGCCAGCAACTCGGTGTGGAGCTGCGCGTTCAGCGCGTTGAACACTTCGGGCCGGTCCAGCGTGATCGTCGCCACGCCACCGGCGAGCTCATAGCGGACAGTTGGTTGCTCGCTCATGGTTATCTCCCGCGAAACTCGGCCTTACGCTTTTCGATGAAGGCGCGCATGCCCTCCTTCTGGTCGGCCGTATCGAAGAGCAGGTAGAAGTTGCGCAGCTCGATCGCCATGCCCTCGCGCAGGGTCGTCTCGGCGGCCGCGCGTACGGCCTCCTTGGCCAGTTGCACGGCCAGGGGTGGACGCTCGGCGATCAGGCTGGCCAGGCGCTGGGCCTCGGGGATGCAGGCCTCGGGAGGGGTCAGCCGGTTGACGAGGCCGTGCTGGTGGGCCTCCGGGGCGGAGAGCATCGCGCCGGTGAGAATAAGTTCCATGGCCCGGTAGGGGCCAAGTGCGCGCGTGAGGCGCTGGGTGCCGCCGGCGCCGGGGATGATGCCGATGTTGATCTCCGGCTGGCCGAACTGAGCCGTCTCGGCGGCAACGATCACATCGCACATCATGGCCAGTTCGCAGCCGCCGCCGAGGGCATAGCCGCAGACGGCGGCGACGATCGGCTTGCGGGTGGCGGCGATGCGGCTCCAGCGCTCGATGTTGCGGCGGGTGAGCATCTCCACTGGTGAGGCCTCGGCCATCGCCTTGATATCGGCGCCAGCAGCGAAGACGCGGGGGCCGCCAGTGAGGACGATCGCCCGCACCTCGTCGTCTGCGTCACAGGCGGCCAGGGCGGCGATCAGTTCGTCGATCAGGGCCGGGCTCAGGGCGTTCAGGACCTGCGGGCGGTTCAGGGTGAGCGTGGCCACATGGCCGGCACGCTCGCTCAGCACCAGGCGCTCCTCGGGCATGGTGGTTCCTCCTGTCGGGCCAGGGATGGGCAGATGGTTGGAACCGCCCCATCCTACCTCAGGGGCAGCGGGGCGTCAATGCGGCGATGGTAACTTTTGGCGAGCGCTGGCGGTATATCTGGTGAGGGAAGGGACCAGGCCGGCGCAGTCGCACACCCGCGATGGGTTCGCACGGCCCGGTAGCCTTGCCCGACGATCCGGCATCGATCGTAGCAGGAGCAACGCCATGCAGTGCCGCCATTTCACCATTCGCCTGAGCCCGCAGCACCTGGCCGAGGATGTGGCCCGCCTGAGCTCCTTCCTGGAGCAGGTGCAGGCCCACGCCGTGCAGGGCGCACTGGCCTGCCCACTGGGCGCGCGCTGGTCGGTGCTTGTCTTCTTCGAGGAGTGCCTCGGGGCGAGCACGGGCTACGAGGAGCATTGGCCGGTGGCGCCGGAGGCAACGGAGGGGCTTGGGCTCGAGGAGCAGCGGATCTACGAGCGGCTATGGGCCTGGCGGCGCGAGCGGGCGCGGCTGGCGGGCCTACCGCCGGAGGTGGTGGCGCACCACGCCGTGCTGGTGCAGATCGCGCGGCAGCACATGACCCTGAGCGTCGCGGAGGGGCTCGTGCCGAGCCGGGGAGTCGGTGCGGGGCGGGCAGCCCGCTCCAGATCGGAGCGTGGACAGTTGCCCGGAGCCGGTGTCCAGGCGCTGGCTGCGTGAGTCGAAGAACTGGCGGGATGTCGCGGGTCGATGCGCATAGCCTGGAGCCGGCGCTCGGACCACAACGAGTATGTGCTGTCCACAGCGACACAGAGCGCACAGCACCGCCGCGCGATCCCCTCTCACCCGGCGCGCACCTCCGGCACAGGGAACGTGAGCGTGAAGTGCGCCACGTGGAGGGCCACGAGGGGCCGGAAGGGCGCGAGATCGGGGAAGGCCGGCGCGTAGGCGGAAACGTGCCGCAGATGAGCCAGCCGCACCGCGCCGCGCCCGGACAACCGGGTCAGGTAGAGCGTACCGGCACGCTCTTGCCCGATCAGGGTCGGAACGGGAAGCCAGCCCGTGTGCAGCGGCACGTGTGGCCCCACGGGCTCGACGCCGGCGGCGAGGATCGGGTTGCCGGCTACCTCAACGGAGAAGTTGTCGCTCTCGATCGTGATATCGGCCAGTTCCTTCGGTAGGCCCCAGTTCTGCCGGCCGCCCTCCACACTTGGCCAGGTGGAGACGTAGATCCTGGTGATGCTGGAGGCCACCCGGCCGGCCAGGCGAAACTGGCCCGGGATGAAGAGCGCCTCGCGGTAGGGGCCAACTGGCGAAGCGCGGTAGTCCACCAGCATCACCGCGCCCACGCCGCCGAGGAACGCGCCGCGCAGTCGCTCCGGGATCTGACCGTGCTCCAGCGCCCACGCCCGTGGGAAGCGGTAGAGCACAATGCTGCCGCTGCCAGCGAGGTGCCAGGGGGCGGGCGCGATCATGGCGTGGGCCTTCCGTGAATGGGCGAAGCCACGGGATGAGCTCCGCCAGCTTGCCGATCGATGGGCCACCCGCCGACCACAGCCAGCCGGGTCGGTGGGTGGCGACCGTTCAGGCACCAGGTGGCGCGGCCAGCGACCCGAACGCTACGCACCGGGGGTCTCGAGCACGGCGCCCTGGGATGCGGAGGAGACACAGGCGGCGTAGCGGGCCATCACGCCCCAGGTGTAGCGTGGCGTAGGAGGCTGCCAGCCGGCCATGCGGGCGGTGAGCTCGTCCTGGGAGAGGCCAAGATCGAGGCGGCGCCCATCAATATCGATCGTCACCTCATCGCCATCGCGCAGAGCAGCGATCGGGCCACCGCGAGCCGCCTCGGGGGCCACGTGGCCAACCATCAGGCCACGGGTGGCGCCGCTGAAGCGCCCGTCGGTGATCAGGGCCACCGACTCGCCCAGGCCCTGCCCAACGATCGCCGCCGTCACGCCGAGCATCTCGCGCATACCGGGGCCGCCCCGGGGACCCTCGTAGCGGATCACCACCACATCGCCGGGCTGCACCTGCCGGGTGAGCACGGCGCTCATCGCCGCCTCCTCCGAGTCGAAGACCCGGGCCGGCCCCTTGTGGAATGAGCGCTCGTGGCCAGCCACCTTCACCACCGCGCCCTCTGGGGCCAGGCTGCCCTTCAGAATCACCAGGCCGCCGGTGGGCTTCAGGGGCTGGCCGAGGGGGCGGATCACTTCCTGGCCCGGCGTCTCCACCGCTGTCGCCGACTCTTCGGCCAGCGTGCGACCGGTCACGGTCATGGCGCTCCCATCGATATGGCCAGCCTCGATCAGCCGCTTCGCGATCAGCTGAATCCCGCCGGCCCGGTCCACGTCCACGGCGGTAAAGCGGCCGCCGGGCATAAGATCGAGGTAGAGCGGGGTACGCGCGCTGATGCGGTCGAAATCGTCGATATCAAGCTCCATCCCGATCTCGCGGGCGAGGGCGAGCATGTGGAGCACGGCGTTGGTGGAGCCGCCGGTGGCGGCCACGCTGGCGATGGCGTTCTCGAAGGCCGTGGGGGTGAGCAGGTCCCGGGGCCGCACCCCACGACGGAGCAGGTCCATCACCACCTGGCCGCAGCGGAAGCCCTGCTCGTTCTTGCGCGGGTCCACCGCCGGGATGGAGGCAGAACCCATGGGGGAGAGGCCGAGGATCTCCATCAGCGTGGCCATGGTGTTGGCGGTATACTGGCCGCCACAGGCGCCGGGCCCGGGGCAGGCCACGTCCTCGATCGCCTTGAGCTCATCATCGGTGATGCGGCCAGCGGCGTTGGCGCCGATGGCCTCGAAAACGTGCTGGATGGTGATCTCGCGACCCTGGTAGACGCCGGGCATAATCGAGCCACCGTAGAGGATGACGCTCGGAATGTTGAGCCGCGCGAGCCCCATCGCGGCGCCGGGGATGGTCTTGTCGCAGGCGACGAGGGCGACGATCGCGTCGAACATGTAGGCGCGGCCCATCAGTTCGATCGAGTCGGCGATCAGATCGCGGCTCACCAGAGAGGTCTTCATGCCCTCGGTGCCCATGGTGATCCCATCAGAGACGGCGACGGTGTTAAACTCCATGGGAGTGCCGCCCGCAGCGCGGATCCCCTCCTTCACCGGGCCAGCCAGATCGCGGAGGGTGTAGTTGCAGGGCATGGTCTCGATCCACGTGTTGGCGATGCCAATAATCGGCCGCGCCAGGTCGGCATCGGAGAATCCGATCGACTTGAAGTAGGATCGGGCCGCGGCCCGCGACTTGCCGTCCATGATCACCCGGCTGCGCGCTCTTGGATCGGTTGACATAATACCTCCTCGGGGCTGTGGATGGGTGGTAGTCGATTATACCAGCAGGCTGGTGGGTGCGGGCGCAGGCGAGATGCCAGGAGCGTGCCCCAGGGCATGGGGTGTGGCGGATGTTGCTACCCCCCGCGTGCCGTGGCGCTGACGCGCGCGGCGACGGTGAGGCGCAGCCCGCCGGCGCGAGCTCCCGAGCGTCGCCGGTGGCGGCGGTTGCCCAGCGCACGCCGCGATGGAGACACCCCCGGCGCAAGTGGGGGCGGCCTGGTGTGCAGAACGGTACGCCACACCCCCAGGCATGCCCGGCGTTGCGGGTTTGGCATGCTTGCGCTACACTTGCGCGCGTGATGCAGGCGCAATCGCTACAGTGCCTACGCCATGAGCTCGACATTGAGTCCCACGATCCGCGAGGCCAGTCCCGCCGACCTCCCGGCCCTTATCGCCCTCCTGGATGAATGCGGACTCTCCGCCCACGGTGTGCTGCTCCCTGGCACCCGTTACTGGTTCGCCGAGGATGGTTCCGGTGCGGTTGTCGGCGCCGTTGGCCTGGAGCCTGGTACTGGCGCCTCGCTCCTGCGTAGCGCCGCCGTGCTCCCGGCCCGCCGGGGTGCCGGCGTCGGCGCACTCCTTGCCCGTACCGCGATCACCGCTGGCCTTGCCCACGGCCCCGGGGTCTACCTCTTCAGCACGGGCGCCGGCCCCTACTGGCGGCGCTTTGGTTTCGTCGAGGTTCCCGTTCCCGAGCTTGTTGCCGCCCTGCCCGAGGCACCCCAGGTGCGCTACTATGATGAGCAGGGCTGGTTGCCCACCGAGGTTGCCTGGGTTTTGCGGCGAGCGTGACGAGAGGGGACAGGGGATAGGAACGCAGGGAGGTAGGACCCAGCACGCTGTAAGATCTCCGGTCCGTGGCCCCTGGATGCGATGGCCACAGATGGCTGTAGGGGACGGCCAACCATAGACGCACGAGGGTGAGTCCGGCTGAGGGATGCGCCTGCGCGGCGTACTGTGCGCTGGCGCAGGGGCTCCGAATCCTGCTCCAGCATCAGGCGCGTGATGATCTGTTACATTGCCTACCCAACCAGCCTGACGCTCCAGTCGGCCAATGCGCTGCAAACATACACCACCCTGCGGGAGCTACGCGCACGCCGGCCCGACACGCTGGCGCTCATCCCGCGCTGGGGCCGCGAGCCCAGCCGTTTCGTCGAGGTGGGCGCCGTTCACCTCCCGCGCCCCGCGATCGGTAAGCTCTCGCGCCTCCACCGCAGCACCCTGCTCTATTACCTCGAGCACAGCGCCTTCGCCCTGATGACGGCCACACTCATCGCGCCGCGCCGCCGCCAGGTGGAGGCCGTCTATGTGCGCCAGGTGGTCTGTGCCGCCTGGTGGGCCGCCGTGCTCGGACCTCGCCTCGGGGTGCCTGTGATCTACGAGGCCCACGACATGGAGGCGCGCAACCCATCACGGGCCAGGGAGCCCTGGGCTCAGGGCCTGCTCCACCTGATGGACAAAGCCGCGCTCACGCGCGCAGGCGCCGTTGTCTCCCTCACCGACGACTTCCGGCGTCTGCTGGCCGCGATCGGTTGGCGCCGCCCCGAGGATGTCTTCGTCGTGCCTGACGCCTACGATGAACAGCTCTTTGCGCCCCAGGATCAGGCGGCGGCCCGGGCCGCGCTCGGCCTGCCGCACGGGGCGCCACTGGTGGCCTACGCTGGCATGACCTTTGCCCACCGTTGGCTCGATGGTCTGCTGGAGGCTACGGCTCGCCTCAGGGCCACCCACCCGGCGCTCACGCTCGTTCTCGTGGGAGGGCGCGCAGCCGAGCGTGAGGCCCTCGCGCGACAGGCCGCAACTCTGGGCCTCGCGGTGGTGCGCCGAGGCGATCCCGCGCCGGTACCACCGGGAGCATGCCTGCTCGTGGAGCCTCGGCCTCAAGCTGAGGTGGTGCGCTATCTCGCCGCCGCCGACGTGCTGGCCATCCCGGACACCGTCACCGACGTGACGGCCTCGCCGCTCAAGCTCTTCGAATACCTGGCCCTTGGTCAGCCGATCGTGCTGCCCTCTATCCCGGCGCTCCACGAGATCGTCCCGCCCGCGCTGTGCCAGGCCTTCCCTCGCCGCGACCTCGGTGGGCTTGTCGAGGCCCTCCGTGCCGCCCTGGCCGCCGCGCCGGACCACGCTGGCGCCGTCGCGCGCCGGGCGATCGCCGCCGAGCACACCTACGGGCGCCGTGCCGAGCGGATCATCGCGGTGGTGGAACAGGTGAGGAGGAGCGTCGGGGCACCTTCGGGGCGCCGGGGGGCCGTTGCGGCACCGTGATGCCCCTCACGCCTCCGCGCCACGCCTGGCCAGACCCGATCAGCCCACCGTCCACAGACAGATCCGCCCATCGTGGCAGCCGGTAGCGAGGGTGGCGCCATCGGGGCTATAGGTGAGGCTAGCGACACCGGAGCGGTGCTCGAGAAGCGTGGGCAGCAGTGTCCAGTCACTCGTGCGCCAGAGGCGCACGGTGCGGTCCTCGCTGGCAGTGGCGAGCACGCGACCGTCGGGGCTGAAGGTGATCGCGTGGACGGGCCCGTTATGGCCCTGGAGCAACTCGATCGGCCGGCGGTCACGCATGCGCCAGATACGCACACTACTGCCGCTACTGGCCGCCAGCCACTCGCCGTCGGGGCTAAACGCCACGCTGTAGATGAATGTCGAGAAGCCGCTGAGCGGTGGCTCGGGCTCGCCGCTGGCGACGCGCCACATGTAGATGGTGCCGTCGTAGCAGCCAGCCGCGAGCAAACTTCCCTCAGGGCTAAAGGCCAGGCTATGAACGAAAGGCGCCGGCAGGTTCTCGGCGAGCGTGAGTCGCTCGGCACTCACATCGCAGAGGGTGATCGCCCCGCCCCAGCCGCCAGTAGCAAGGGTGCCACCGTCGGGGCTAAAGGCCACGCTCTCAATCGGGCAGGTCGGGATGCGCAGCAGGCGCAGCTGAGCGCCATCGCTCACTTTCCAGATCCGCACCGTCTCATCGTCGCTGGCGCTGGCGAGCGTACCGCCCTCTGGCGCGAAGCGCACACAGCGCACACTACTTTCGTGGCCCTTGAGCGTGGCCAGGTGGGCGTAATCGCTCATGCGCCACAGCCCAATCGTGTGGTCGTCGTAGCCGGAGGCAAGCAGGTCGCCCGATGGGCTGAAGGCGAGGGAGCGAATGGGGCTGCCGGTCGTCAGCATGCGCAGCAGCGTGATCACCGGGGCCGCCTCGGAGGGTGGGCCGGGCTGGATGACGGACGGCGTGATCGCGCCGGAAGGCGGCCGGGAGTCGCCGGGGCGTGCAGGCTGGATCGGGGATGTTGGTCCACCCTGCTGCTCAGGCGCCGGCTTGGCGATCTCCGTGCCGGCGGGAGGCGTCTCGCCAGGGGGGCGCAGGGTGGGGGCGTGGCCGCCGCGCAGACGCGCAAGCTCCTCGCGCATCGCGCGGGCCGACTGCGGGCGGCCGTCGATCGTGACGGCCAGGGCCCGCTGGAACAGCTCGGCGATCGGTTCGGGCACGTGGGGGGCCAGGGAACGGATGGGCTTCAGCGGGTCGGGCTGGGCGTTAATAATCCTGGCCATGCGCACCATGGCGTCGATCGGCAGGCTTGCGGTGAGCAGATGGTAGATCGTGGCCGCCAGCGAGTAGAGGTCGCTCCGTGGGTCGGGCTCGCCGTCGCGCATCTGCTCGATCGGAGCGTAGGGCGGGGTGAAGCCGTAAATCTTGCGCTCCTGGCCCATCCCAGCGGTGGCGGCCCCCGCATCAACGGTGATCGTCATACCGCCCCGAGCCAGCCCGAAGTCCAGCAGCACAATATCATAGTTCGGGGTGAGCTTGAGGTTCTTCGGCTTGATATCGCGGTGGTAGACGGGAACAGGGCGCGAGTGCAGATAGTGCAGCGCATCGAGCAGCTGGTCGGCCCAGCGCAAGATCATCGGCATGGCCTGGGGCGAGGAGAAGCGCGGCCCGAGGCGCAGCAGCTGGTTGCCGAGGTCTTCGCCGTGGATGAACTCCATCACCAGGAACTGGCCGTTACCCTCCACGAAGTGGTCGATCACCCGTGGGAGCGCCTGATGGCGCAGCCGGGCCAGGATCTGGGCCTCGTGCTCGAAGGCCCGCCGGTAGGCATCGTCGCTGAAGAGTGTCTCCTTCAGCGCAACATCGGTGCGCAGCCGCAGGTCGCGCGCACGATAGACCGAGCCCATGCCGCCTTTCCCGGCGGGGGCGAGGATCTTGTAGCGGTCCTGAAGGATGGCGCCCGGCTCTAGCATGCCCTGCCCAACATCTCCCGCGCACTGGCGCAGGTGCCGCACGACGGTACTCTGGCTTTTAGTATAGCCGCCCGCCTGGTGGGCACATTACCACGGCTGTGCCTCGTGGAGGCTGCCCGCCCTTACGATAGAGGGCGTCACAGCGCCGAGGATCAGCTCCCGGGTCGCCTGGCCCCAACGCCG
This sequence comes from Chloroflexi bacterium OHK40, assembly GCA_004367505.1. Classification (GTDB taxonomy): domain Bacteria; phylum Chloroflexota; class Chloroflexia; order Chloroflexales; family Chloroflexaceae; genus OHK40. The sequence continues at coordinate 11,520 of SFCB01000010.1, forward strand.
CTCACCGGGCGCCGTGGGTCCGCTGGCCCGGCTTCGGCCATCCGCGATGGAAGTTCTGAGTCAGAGGATGGCCCCCCCTCTGAAGCGCCACGAGTCATGGCTGGCAAGCTGGGAGACCGCAGGTGCCGTCTACCGATCGCAGCCGTTGACATCAGTGGTTCGATGTAGTATAGCATCTCGGCGGCGTGGGCCGTCGAGGATCAGGCCCCTGGGAGGCGTCGGCTGGTCCTGCCCCCCACGGGCCGTGGCGTGGAAGCACGGCTCGATGGGTGCGAAGCCCGCCTGCGCGGGCTCCCCTCACCGCGTGGGGGTGGGCGGGGGAGAGCAGCGCGCCGGGATGCGGTAAACTGCCAATGGCACGCTTGATCTGACTGCCCCTGAACCCCTGATGCAGGGTGTGGTAAGATGGCCGGTAAGCCAGATCCAGCCAAGGAGCGCCCCCATGACCGACCCTTTCGGCCACACGCGCAGCGTTCTCAGTGAGCGTTACGCGCTCATCACCCCACCTGGCCTGGTACGCGCCCCGCTTCCGGGCTGGCCCGGCGCCGCATGCGCCGTGGTGATCAGCCCCGCTATGGGCGCTCGCTTCGCCCAGATCCTCGTGACGCTTGGACCCGGGGCCGTCGGCCAGGGCCAGCGCTCGCGCGAGGAGTTGTTCCTTTACGTGCGCAGCGGTGCGGTGGCCATTGGTGTGGCCGACCAGCGCGCTACGCTCACCAGCGGCGGGTACGCTTATGTGCCCCCCGGCGCCTCCTTCTCGGTGCGCGCCGAAGGCAATCGCGAGCCCGCCGAGTTGCTCGTCTTCCAGCGCGCCTACCTGCCGCTTGCCGGAATTCCCGCTCCCGAGCCGGTGATCGGCCAGGAGCAGGATCTGCTCGGCGCGCCGTTTCTTGGCGATGAGGCGGCCCTGCTCAAGACGCTGCTCCCCGATACGCCGGCCTTCGATATGGCCGTCAATATCTTCACCTTTATGCCCGGCGCTACGCTCCCCATGGTCGAGACCCATGTGATGGAGCATGGGCTGCTCATGCTGAATGGCCAGGGTATCTATCGGCTCGCCAGTGATTGGCACCCGGTGCAGGCAGGTGACGTGATCTGGATGGCCCCCTTCTGCCCCCAGTGGTTCGTCGCCACTGGCAAGACCCCCGCCCGCTACATCTACTACAAAGACGTGAACCGGGACGCGCTATGAACCTGACGATCGACGCTGCCGCGATTGCAGCCGATCTGGACGCCATCGCGGCGTGCTCCGATACCCCGCCCCCAGGGGTGACACGGGTGGTCTATGGTGAGGCCGATCTCCGTGCGCGGGCTTATCTGCGTGCCCGCTGCGCGGAGGCTGGCCTGCTGCTGCGAGAGGACGGTCTGGGTAACCTCTTCGCGCGCTGGCCCGGGGCCGAGCCCGATCTGCCCGCTGTGGCCAGTGGCTCACACATCGATGCCATCCCCCACTCCGGGCGCTTTGACGGGACCGTCGGCGTGGTTGGCGCGCTGGAGGCGCTGCGCGCGCTCCGCCGCGTGGGCCATGTGCCCCGCCGCTCGCTCGAGTTGCTGATCTTTACCTCTGAGGAGCCTACGCGCTTCGGGGTTGGCTGCCTCGGCAGCCGGGCGCTTGCTGGCGCCCTCAACCCGGCGCAACTGCGCGCGCTACGCGACGGTGAGGGCCGGACGCTCGATGAACTGCGCGCCGCCGCTGGTTTCACGGCGCCCCTTGAGCAGGTGGCTCTTGCCCAGGGTACCTACGCCGCCTTTGTTGAGTTGCACATCGAGCAGGGGCCGCTCCTGGAGACGGAAGGTCTCCCGATCGGGGTGGTGCGCGCGATCGCTGCTCCGGCTGCCCTCCGCGTACACCTACAGGGTGAGGGTGGCCATGCTGGCGCCGTGCTGATGCTCGGTCGCCGCGATGCGCTGCTTGCCGGCGCCGAGATCGCGCTCGCTGTGGAGCGGGCCGCCCTGAGCACGGGCCGCCCGGATACCGTGGCCACTACGGGCCGCTTGACGATCACGCCCGGGGCCATCAACGCAATCCCTAGCGCGGCCACCCTGGAGATCGACGTACGCGATGTGGCCGCCGAGCCCCGTGATCGAGCCCTCGCTAGTATCTACAGCGCCGTCGCCGAGGTGTGCGGGCGGCGTCACGTCGCTTATCAGATCGAGGAGGTGAACGCCGACCCACCCGCTACGTGCGACCCGGAGGTGGTCGCGACGATTATCGGAGCCTGCACGGAGCTTGGACTCCCCTACCAGGTGATGGTGAGCCGCGCCTACCACGACAGCCTGTTCATGGCCCGCATCTGTCCGACGGCGATGATCTTCATCCCCTGTCGGGGTGGTGTGAGCCACCGGCCCGATGAGTATAGCGAGCCTGAGCAGATCAGTCAGGGGGTGGCCGTGCTCGCCCATGCCCTGGCCGCGCTGAGCGCCTGATGGACTGACCAGGCTTCGCGCCGGGGTGCCAGACAGCCGTCGGCCAATGTGGACCGGCTGGCGCTCCAGGGTGCGACGCGCCGGGGTGAGCGACAGCCTCTATCCTAGAGCGGATTGCTGGTGGGCGGCTCCTCCGGGGCTCGTCGCTCCCCCTGGCCGGCATCGACCGGTCGCTCGGCCCGAGCCGGGCTCTGCCGTAGTGGGTGGCCCGCGCCGTCGGGGATGGGTGAAGCGCCGCTGGTCTCGCGGCTCCGGACTTCGGCGACGGCCCGCCGGTCGTCCGCGCTGCGGGGGTTCGCCGGGTAGCTGATGTCAGTCTCCTCGCGCACACGGCTGCGGCGCATCCGGGTTGTTATCCAGGCGCCAAGCAGAAAAAAGGCCATAGCCGCGACGATCACGAGCAGGAACCCGATGATGATCGTGCCGGCTGAGGCGCTAAGAGGGTTGGGATCCATGGGAGCTCCTCCGTATGCTGAGCAACGCCGCGATGGGCTGCTGGTTCGGGGCTTCGTAAGTGGGGATCGCTGGGAGCCCGTTCGTTCGGATGCAAGATCGCTGCCACGACAGAGGACACCAATGACCTGGTCAGATTACTTTCAGCCGGTGAGCCTCGGCGAGGCGCTCGCGCTGCTCGCTGCTCACCCGGAGGCCCGGCCGGTCGCCGGGGGTACCGATGTGCTCGTGGAGCTTGGCCGTGGCCTGCGGCCCACCCGGACCCTGGTTGATCTCACGCGGGTGGAGGGCCTGCGCTACGTACGGGAAGCGGGCGGCGCCCTGCAGCTCGGTGCGCTGGCGACGCACAACGATGTGATCGCCTCGCCGGTTTGCGTGGCCCGAGCCCGTCCCCTCGCCCAGGCCTGCCTGGAGGTAGGAGCGCCGCAGATCCGTGCCCGCGCCACGGTAGCCGGCAACCTGGTGACCGCGTCGCCCGCGAACGATACGATCACGGCGCTGGTGGCTCTCGATGCCGAGGTGGTGCTCGTTGGCCTCGCCGGCGAACGGGTGTTGCCCCTGCGCGATTTCTACCTCGGTGTGCGCCGCACGGCGCTCGCACCGGGCGAGTTACTGCGCGAGGTGCGCATTCCGGCCCCTGGCCTCGCTCGGCGCGGGATCTTCCTCAAGCTTGGTCTGCGCCGCGCGCAGGCGATCGCGGTGGTGAACGTGGCGCTGGTGGTGGAGATCGACGCGGCTGACCGCGTGGTGCATGCCCGGGTTGCGCTGGGTTGCGTGGCGCCCACCATCGTGCGCGCGCCGGCGGCCGAGGCGGCCCTGCTGGGGCGCACGCTCGCCGAGGCCGATGCGCTGGCGATCGGTCGTCTTGCCGCTGAGGCCGCCACGCCGATCGACGATGTGCGTGGCTCAGGCGCCTACCGTCACGAGGCCGTTGCCGCGCTGGTGAGCCGTGCCGTCGAACGCCTCGCCACCGGGAGCGAGGCCGAGGGTTGGCCCGCGCGCCCGGTATTGCTGGAGCATCACCACGGACGCGCTGGCGAGCCCGTGGTAGCCTGGCCCGCGCAGCAGGTGGCCCCTGCGGGCCAGGGTGCCCTCCTCGCCGAGGCCGAGGCGCTGGTGAACGGGGCGCCGGTGACACTCGCGGCGCACAAGACGCTCCTGGACGCGCTGCGCGACGATGCGGGCCTGACGGGGACGAAGGAGGGCTGTGGCGAGGGTGAGTGTGGCGCCTGCACGGTGTGGCTCGACGGGCAGGCCGTGATGAGTTGCCTGGTGCCTGCGGCTCAGGCCCACCGGCGCGCGGTGACGACGATCGAGGGCCTGGCCGCGACCGCCACCACGCCTGATGCCGGTGCCGCCCTGCATCCGCTCCAGGCGGCCTTCATCGCTGAGGGAGCGGTGCAGTGCGGTTACTGCATCCCCGGCATGCTCATGGCCGGCGCCCGACTTCTGGAGGAATACCCGGCGCCCGACCTCGGGCAGATCCAGGCCGCCCTCGGGGGGAACATCTGCCGCTGTACCGGCTACCGCAAGATCATCGCGGCCGTCCAGGCGGCGGCACAGCCCCGGCGCTAAGGCCAGCGCGCCAGGGTCCGCCCGGTAGCAAGCTCAACCGTGTAGAGCTCGTCGATCGCGAGGAAGGCCCGCTCCCGGCCCCAGATCGCTCCGCGCAGATAGCTGCTCGGGTCGTTCACAGCCAGGGGCGCTCGCACCCGGCTCACCCCGTCGCGGAGGCTCAGGCGCTCGTAGATGACTGTCGCGGGCTCTTTCTGTTGCTCCACAAGCACGACGGTGTCGCCCAGGACGCGGGTGGCGAAGGTGCCGGTGTCGAGGTGCCCATCGAGCTCGTCGGTCGCCGTGAGCACGCGATCCCAGAGCTGCTCGCCGCTCGCCATGTCGATCGCCCAGAGTTCGTAACGGGCGGAGCCCCGGGTGCGCTGGGCCAGCACGAGCAGCGCGCCGTCACCGGCGCCCAGGGGTTTCAGCGCGTAGTCGTCGTGCTCCACGAGCACGGAGGAGCCCTGGGGCGCTACGATCACCACACTACGACCGTCGCTCAGGTAGAGCGAGTCGCCGACGAAGCGGCTGTTGTCGGGCTCAAGCTCGCTGCCCTGGAAGCCTTCGAGGCGGGTACGCCCAACAACCTGGTGGGTTCGGGCATCGACGCTCACCAGGCAGGGGGGTGAGGTGTCGATCAGCCAGACGAGCACCCGGCCCGCCGGGTCGCGCCCGATGTGGTCGTAGTAGCTGGCACCGCGCGTGTAGTCGCTGCCGGCGTCGGTGCAGGTCGGCTGGATCTGCCCAGCCGCCTGGCCGTCCTCAGGAGCGAAGAGCAGCAGAACCGAGGCCGACCCCGACGTGTCCAGATCGTCGGGCACACCAACGAGGCCACCCACATCGACGATCTGGCGGGTGGTCTCTTGCAGCCGGTGGCTCCAGCGTGGCGCGCCAGTGGCAAGACTGAAGGCTTGCAGCAGGCCGTCCTGGGGGAGCGCCACCACCACCTCGCCGAAGACCTGGAGGCACTGCTCGCAGATGCTGGTGCTGATCGAGTCGCTGAGGGCCGTTTCCCAGGCCAGTTCGCCGGTATCGCGCCGGAGGCCCAGCAACCGCTCCTCGACGGCCACGGCGATGATCGCGTCGCCGTAGGCGATGGCCCAACTCGAACCACTATCGCCGAGTGGTGGGCTCTCCCAGCGTACCGTGCCTGTGTCGGAGCTCAGGTAGGCAATCGTCTCAGTGTTGCGGTCGTAGTTGCGGCTCACCACCAGCAGATCCGGATCGCGCGTGTCGGTATCCAGTTCCAGTGGCGCTGTCACAAGAAAGCGCCGGCCAGGTGCGGCGGCGCCCTGGATCGGGCGAGGCGGTGGGGTGACCGTTGGGCCGACCATGATCGCGGGGGCCTGGCCGGGGCGGGCCAGACGCTCAAGGAGGATGGCCCAGCTGATGCCCAGGATGCCGAGGGTGAGGGCAACGCCCAGGCCTACCCCTGCGACGAGGGTTATGAGCCCGATCGCACAGCCGCCCGCCGTTCGCCTGCCCGCGTTGCTCGCCTGCCGCTCTGCCATAGTATCCTCACCTGGTTGACGCAGCGCGCCGCTGGTGTCATAATCCCGCCACTTGCTCCACACGGCCCGGTGGGCCGCCTCTACAGTGTACAAACGCTATGGAACCACTCATCGGTGCGCCGGTCGCGCGGCCAGACGCGCTCGCCAAAGTAACCGGGGCCGCCCGCTATCCCGGCGATCTGGATCGACCGGGAACCCTTCACCTCAAGGTGGTCTTCGCCGGGCGACCTCACGCCCGCATCGTCGGGCTGGATGTAACCGCCGCCGAGGCAGTTCCGGGGGTGGTGGCGGTGCTCACCGCCGCCGATGTGCCCCACAACGCCTACGGGCTGGTAGAAGCCGATCAGCCGGTGCTCTGCGGCGACGTCGTACGTTTTGTGGGCGATCGGGTGGCCCTCGTGGCGGCTGAGAGTCAGGCCGCCGCCGAGGCTGGCGCCAGGCTCGTACGGGTGGTATACGACGACTTGCCGGTGGTGAGCGACCCGCGGGCAGCGCTGGAGCCCGGCGCGCCGCTCGTCCATGCGGGTCGCGCTAGCAATCTGGTGGCCCACGTGCCGATCCGCAAAGGTGACGCAGCCGCCGCGCTCGCAGCCGCCGATGTGGTGCTCGAAGGCGAGTTTCGCACCTCCTGGCAGGAGCACGCCTTTCTGCAGCCCGAGGCCGGGCTCGCCTACATCGATGAGCAAGGCCGCGTGGTGGTGGAGACGGCGGGCCAGTGGCTCCACGAAGATCGCCGGCAGATCGCGGAGGTGCTTGGCCTGCCCGAGGAGCAGGTGGTGGTGCGTTACGTCGCGATCGGCGGGGCCTTCGGCGGCCGCGAGGATCTCTCCGTGCAGCACCTGCTGGCGCTGGCCGCCTGGCGCTTGCGCCGCCCGGTGAAGATCGTCTGGGAGCGCGAAGAGTCGATGGTGGGCCACCACAAGCGCCACCCGGTGCAGATCCGTTGCACCTGGGGCGCGACGCGCGCGGGCAAGATTGTCGCGGTGCGCGCCGAGGCCCTGGCCGATGGTGGGGCCTATGCCTCTACCAGCCAGGAGGTGCTGAAGTGCATCGCCCTCTTCGCCAGCGGCTGCTACGATGTCGATCACATCCACGTCGACGCCTACGCAGTCTACACCAACAACGTCCCTGCGGGCGCCTTCCGAGGTTTCGGCGCACCTCAGGCCCAGTTTGCCAGCGAGTCGATGGTGACGCGGCTAGCCCACGCCCTGGGCATGGACCCGGTCGCGATCCGGCGCATCAACCTCTACCGTGAGGGGAGCATCGAGCCGACCCAGCATCCCCTGCCGCCGGGGGTCAGCGTACGGGAGTGCCTGGAGGCCTGTGTGGAGCGGCTGGCCCAGGAGCTCGGAGGCCAGGAGAACGAAGCCGCGCGCCGGGGGCCAGGCGACGGCGAGCGCATACCAGTGCCGCCGGCACTCTCCTGGCCGCCCGGCCACCCGATCGCCGCAGCCCATGGCCCGCAGCCCACAGCCCTCAAGCGGGGCTGGGGCATCGCCTGCGGGATCAAAAATCTGGGCTACTCCTTCGGCTTTCCGGAGCAGGCCACGGCGAGCGTCGCGCTCCACGGCGGGGCGACGATCGAACACGCCGAGTTGCGGATAGGCGCGGCCGACGTGGGTCAGGGCGTGCATCTCATCCTGCGCCAGATCGTGGCCGAAACCCTGGGGGTGCCACTCGACGTGGTGCGGATCATCGCCGACGACAGCGCCGAGGCACCCAACGCGGGCTCCGCCTCGGCCTCACGCCTGACGATCATGGCCGGGCGGGCCGCCCACGATGCGGCGGCTGCGGCGCTGCGCCTCTGGCGCGAGGAGGAAGAGCGCCCGGCCCGCGCGACTGTCCAGTACTGCCCTCCTGCCACCACCCCGCTCGACCCGCTCACGACTGCGGGGCGGCCGAACTACGCCTACGGCTACGCGGCACAGGCAGTGGAGGTGGAGGTTGACACAGCAACCGGGCAGGTGCGCGTGCTACGGGTGATCAGCGCCCATGATGTTGGCCGGGCCGTAAACCGCCAGCAGCTGGAGGGCCAGATCGAGGGTGGGGTCGCCCAGGCGCTCGGCTATACGCTGATGGAGCAGTTCCAGATGCGTGATGGCCGCGTGCTGACCCCTGGCTTCAGTACCTACCTGCTGCCAACCATCCTCGACACACCGCCGGAGATCATCCCGGTGGTGCTGGAGCTTGCCGACCCGGAGGGCCCCTACGGCGCCCGTGGCGTAGCCGAGTTGCCGCTGGTGCCCTTTGCGCCGGCGGTGGCGGCGGCGATCCACGCCGCGACGGGCGTCTGGGTGAGCGATCTGCCCTTCACGCCCGAGCGCGTGCTCGATGCCATCGCACACTTCCGGCAGCCTCGATCGCGTGCTTCAGAAGCGGGTGCATCAGGCAGCGTACCACCAGCAGCGCACACGATGTAGCAGCGTGTGGAGACAGCGCCTTCTGGTGGATCGATCGCCACATGGATGGGGATGCGCCGATCGGTGCGTGTGCGCAGTACAACCAGGACTATATCAAATCTGGCCCGATTGTGTGCATCGCCCCCTCACCCCATACCCCCACTCCCAGCGCGGGAGCGGGGGACGTAGCCCATCAGGATGTGGCACATCGCCGATCGAACACTGGTTCTGCCCGCCCCCACTTTCACAGGGGCTTGCGCGGGGGCAAGCCCCGCGTGCACGGGGGCAGCGGGCGTGACAGAAGCGCGTCCGGGTGTCGTTCTCGCGCACGCGGGAACCCAGTCCCCCACTTTCACAGGGGCTTGCGCGGGGGCAGGCTTGCGGGCCTCCCGCCCTGGACGCCCGCCTGCGCGGGCGTGACAGAAGCGCGTCCGGGTGTCGTTCCCGCGAAAGCGGGAACCCAGCCCCCCGTTTGCGCGGGGGCAAGCCCCGCGTGCACGGGGGCAGCGGGCGTGACAGAAGCGCGTCCGGGTGTCGTTCCCGCGAAAGCGGGAACCCAGCCCCCCACAAAGCACGTCGTGAAGGCCGTAGCTCGAACGCTGGCGGCAATGAGCGAGGATGCCGTGCCTGGATCTCTCGGGCTCGCCAGGGTGGGAACCCACGCCGGGCCTACGCGCTTCACGATGCCTGCACCACTGGTGCAACCGCCACCTGATCGACCGCCGCGCGCCCTTCGCTGCAGACAAGCCCGATCGCGCCGCTCAGGAGTGGCCGCTCCTCGTCCTTGATCGCGAAGAGCAACTGGTCATCCACCCATCCCTGGATCTGGTCGCCTACCACCTGGAGCCGCAGCGTGTAGCGGGTGCCGAACGACCAGTTGAGTTCAGCGGTGGCCAGCACCGCCTCGCCGTCGAGGGCCTTCACCAGCCGCGCCTGGCCTTCCGTGGCGAGGAGCAGGGCATAGTAGCGCCGCATGCCCTGCACACAGGCAGCGATCCCTGCCGCTTGTGCCATGTGCGGCGTGATCTGGGCGCTCACCCGATAGTTGGCCCACTCGCGGGTGCCCTGGATCAGCAGACCCGTCCCCTCGTTCTGCACCAGCCGGTAGTCCTCGGGCCACGAGTGGTTGTCCTGGTCGATTCCGTTTACCCAGGCCCGCCGCCACATGCTGCCCCCGGCGGGCGGTCTGCCAAAGGTCGCCCGGGGCATCCCCTCCCAGGTCAGGAAGTCGAGGTAGACGCTGCCGTCGGCACGCCGGGTTGACCGCAACTCCAGCCCGACTTCGGCGATCGGCGCGCCGCCAGTGTCCGGTACCACCCAGCTGAAGCTCTGCTCGGCGCCAGGCACAAGCCGGGCTTCGGGCCCATCGATGCGCACCAGTTCGTCGTTCGCGCCGTACACCCGCAGGTAGAGCTGGCAGCTGATCTGCCCGTGGTTCTCTGCGTCGGCTGCGAGGCCCGCTCGCACCGTCTGGCCGGGATAGAGCGTGGGCGAGGCCAGCAGCGCGTAATTGCCCAGCGTCGCCGCCCCAGGCGGGATGAAGGTGGGCGTCGTCACCCGCGCTACCCGGCCCGGCGCGAGTTGCCGGTAGCGGAGTGCCAGGCTGCGCTGGCCCAGCCGGCTGTGGCCGGCCACATTCTCCAGCGCCAGCGTGCCGCGTGTTTCGGCGCTCTCCTCGGCCTGGAAGCCTTGCACCGCGCCGGGCAGCTCGAAATGGAAGCGCGCTCCGCCCTTGGGCGCCAGCGGCGCGGCCCCGGCAAGTGCCCGCCCGATATTGACGATGTGGTAGGTCTCGCGCACCGCGTCGGTGATCGCCCGGCCGCCATCGGCGGTGGGCAGGTAGAGCCGGTCGGCCAGCGGGCCACGCCAGTCGGGTCCGGCCTCGATCCCCGCCAGGCCGTTCTTGATCCCGAGCAGGCAGCCGACATTACCCGCGTTGCAGTCGGTATCCCACCCGCTCGTGCTAGTGATCAGCAACGCCTGTTGAAAGTCGTCCTGGCCATAGAGCAGGCCGAGGTGGATCAAAGCGTGGTTGGGCACGATATGGCAGTTGCCGCCGAAGGTGTCGTAGCCATAATTCGCCACGATCCGCGCGCGGGCCTGGCGCCAGTCGGGCAGCGTGGCGTGCCACTCGCGGATGTCGGCGATCATGCGGGCGATCACCGAGTCCCTGGGAATGAGCGCCACCGCTGTATCGATCAGCGTAGCGAGGTTGGGTTCTACGAAAGCCATGGCCTCCATAGCCGCGAGCACCTGGGCGCCGTAGATCGCCTCGCCGTCGTGGCTGACGCTGGCGGCGCGCCGGGCCAGGTCGGCCGCGCGCTCCGGGTCGCCCGGCGCGATCATGGCCCAGCCGTCGATGAAGATCTGCGCGCCGATCTGCTCGGCGACGACCTTGCCGTTCAGGGCGATCGAGCCGCTTCGGGGCGCGGGGATGCCGTGCTTGAGGCGCAGGTAGGCGGTGTGTTCGGTGGAGTTGCCCAACCCGCCCCACCAGAGGATGGTGCGCCGCTCGATAATGTAGTTCAGCCAGGTCTGGCCGATCTGCTGCGGCGTCAGATCAGGGCGGTTACCATAATCAGGGAGGGCCCGCAGGAAGGTAAAGGTGCCAGAGATGTCGTCGTCGGTAACCACCAGCGGGACGTTGCACCGCTCGTGGACATAGTAGCGAATCGCGCCGAGTTCGGCCATGATCCGCTCATAGGACCAGCCCTCGAAGGGGCGCCCGAGGTAGACGCCGATGAGTTTGCCCAGTACGCCCGCGTACACGCGCTCGGTGTAGTCGTTTGGGAGCGACACAGGAGTTCCTCTCAGTTGCAGTGGCTGTCAGTTGCCCTGGGGTGATGCCTGCTGCGCGAGCTGTTCGTTGCGGGCATGGCCACCTGAGCGCCAACCGCTTCGCACAAGGGCGCGCCCTCGGCAAGCGCGGCGGCGGGTCCGCCGTTGAGCGTGTCGTCCGCAGCCACAGTGTCTACCGCCGCTACGGTGTGGGCAGGATGAAGCACGACCGCTCGCCGCCCCTACGAGGATCGCCCCTCCCACCCGGCCTCAGCACGACCGCGCGAGGGCCGCCGGTGAACGGCGCAGCCTTGCCGGCGCCAGCCTGACCGTGTCCGGCAAGCGCTGCGCGTGCCCGAGGAGCCGCTCGCGGCTTCACCACAGGGCTCCATTTCATCCGCGCGGCATTGGCCGCCGGGAAACTGGCTCGATACACGGTGTGCGTTGCAAGGAGACCCTCCGTCTGACGCCGCTCGAGGCTCCGGATCACAGCGGCGGACCCAGCGATCGCAAACACCGCCGGGGCGATCCCCGGGCTCACAAGTGCTGCGGCATCGCTCCGTTTTAGTGTAGCAAAGGGCTCTGGAGTACGGCGCCCGGCCCGGATTAGCGGCTACGGGTGACGCCCACGCGGGCGCAAGCCCAGGCCACCGGACAGACCGAGCAGCGGGGCGAGGTGGGATGGCAGATATTCTGCCCCAGGGTCACCAGCAGGCGGTTGATCTCGATCCAGTACTCAGGGGGTAGCCTGGCGCGCAGCTCGAGCTCGGTAGCATCGGGGGTTTTCGTCTGCACATAGCCCCAGCGGTTGGTGATCCGGTGCACGTGGATGTCCACACAGATCCCGGGCAGGCCGTAGCCCGCCGTCAGCACCAGGTTGGCCGTCTTGCGGCCCACGCCGGGCAGGGCCAGCAGCTGATCAAGGTCGGCGGGCACCCTCCCGCCATACTCGTCGAGCAGGATGCGGCAGATCTGGAGGATGCTGCGGGCCTTGGTGCGGTAGAAGCCCACCGGATAGATCAGTTCGGCCAGGCGCTCCTCGCCGAGGGCCAGGATGGTGGCGGGTGTGTCGGCGACGGCAAAGAGGCGTGGGGCGACCACGGCGGTGAGGGTGTCCTTCGTGCGCAGGCTGAGGATGGTGGCGATCAGGATGTGGAAGGGCGTAGCGCCCTCGCCGCCCATCTGGTCGACCAGGGGCTGCATGTAGGCCGGCATGGTCTTGCGCAGGGTTGCCATCACCGCGCCGATCGGGAAGGTGTTGGCGGCGGGCGGCCCGGCAGCCGCAGGATGAACAGGTGGGTCGCTGGCTGTCATTCGAATGTTACTTTCGTCGTGCATAACAGAGCTATGCTCGTAGTTCGATTGGTATCCTAGCATGGCCGGTGCGGCGAGGAGCTCAGGAGCGCAGCATGCCGAAGATCTTGCTGGTTGAGGATAACGAGATGAACCGCGACATGCTCTCGCGGCGTCTGCAGCGGAAGGGCTACGAGGTGCTGATCGCCATCAACGGTGAGCAGGGCATCGCCCTGGCCCGCGCCGAGCGGCCCGACTTGATTCTGATGGATATGAGCCTGCCGGTGCTCGACGGCTGGGAGGCTACGCGCAAGATCAAAGCCGATGAGGCGATCCGCACCGTGCCGGTGATTGCGCTGACGGCTCACGCCATGGCCGGCGACCAGGAGCGCTGTGTGGCGGCCGGTTGCGACGATTATGATACCAAACCGGTGGACCTGTCGCGGCTGCTCGGGAAGATCGAGAGCCTGTTGCAGCGCGCGGTGTAGCTCGCTCACCAATCTGTTATCTCGAGGCGCTCGCCCTCGCCAAGCCCTGGCTCTGCGGCGCTCACCTCACACCCCCGCGCGATGGCCAGCACCACCAGCCGGCTGACTATCTCCTCCTGGCTGGCACGGTCACGCTGGCCTTTGATCATCTCCAGCGCGTAGAGTTTCCCGCCGCCTGCGCCGCACACTGCCACGAAGGTCCGTTCGGCGCCGCGCCGCGCCCGATCGGTGGCGATGGCAGCGGTGCAGCTCACCCCGAGGAGCGGCCAGTCGCCCTCGGCAAGCCGGGCGGCCCGCTGCCGTGCCCAGACGGCCATGGCCCGGGCGGTCTCACCGCTGACCGCGCCCGCCCCGCTTCCAGCCGCGATCTCGGCGAGTGCGCGCGGTGCATAGCAGTCGCGGGCCTCCAGCAGGGTGCGCGACGAGCCGGCCACGGCATGCAGCCAGTGGAGCGCCAGCGCGCCTGCGCCCGCAAAGGCGTAGACGAGTCTGTGCGGCGTGGCGTGGATAGCCTGAATGGTCGGGGTGAGCTCGAATGAAGCGAGGTAGTCCATCAAACGCCTACCCTGCCTGATCTGCATGCCCATCCGGCTACTCGGCGGCACGCTTATGGTCGCCCGAGTAGCGCCTGCCAGGTTGCGCAATCCACATCACCGCTCACGGGGAGCGCTCGTTCCTGCTGGAAGGCTGTGACGGCGGCGCGAGTCTGTTCGCCGTAGAAGCCGTCGGGCTCACCGGCGCCGAGCAGCAGGTTGTTCAGGCGGCCCTGCAGATCGCGGGTGGCGGGGTTGAACTGGCGAGCGGCGGCTTCCTCGTAGCGGAGCGGGCTGAAGGCGGCGCAGTCGCCATCCCAGAGGGCGCCATCCTCGGGCACCCAGCGCAGGTTGAGCCCGCTCGCCGCGATCAGGCGCAGGGGGCTCCCATCGGCGGCTTGCCAGGCAAGCTGCCCGGCCCCGATTCCATCGGGGCGCGCACTGTCGGAGGTTGTCAGCAAGGCGCCCAGGGGATTGTCGCGCCAGAGCACTTCGCTCGGGGCGGCGAGCGGCGGGCTCAGGGGGGTCATACTACCGTCTGGCGCCACGCGCGTGAGAGTCGGGCGGAAGGGGTACTCCCAGCTGAAGCTGGCGGCCGGGGCAAGCTCGACGAAAGCGTAGATCGCGCCGTCGTCGAACTGGCGCGGGGCCCGTACCAGGGGCACCGGGCCGTCGGGCGCGGCCTCGATCACCGCCGACTCAGCGCCGGTCGCGGCGTCGATGCGGTAGAGCCCGTAGCGTACGTCGGGGCCGGGCCCGCCGCCACCCATGTGGAGCGCCGAGCCGTCCTCGTTCCAGCGCTCCTCCTCGCAGCAGGAGAAACCCCGCACGACCTGTTCGGGGCCAGGCCCGAGGAGCACCAACTCGCCACCAGGGACGCCGGGGCCATCGCGATCGAAGGCGTAGAGTGCCAGGCGCGATCCATCTGGCGAGAAGGCGACCGGGTAGTAGCTCCAGGCCGGGTTTGCCGCATCGTAGACGTCATCGACGGGCACGTCGGCGATCACCAGAGAGGGGCGGCCGCCGGTGAGCGGCGCCGACCAGACACCGGGCGGCGTGCTCTCCTGGCCGATGATCAGGCCGGGCGGTGGGTCGTCGAGCCGGAAGACGACGCGCTGCCCGTCGGGGGCGACACGGGGAGCACTGATAGCGCCGGTGAGCAGTTCACGCCGGCCAGACCCGTCGAGGGCCACCAGCGTTCGCTGATTGGCGGTCAACTCGCCGGTACTGAAGACGAGCGCGCCCGTTGCGGCGACATCGAACTCGACCACGGTGATGGGCTCAAAGGTCACCTGGGTGAGGGTGCGCCCATCGGGCTCGATCCGTACCACCTGGCCGACGTCGGCGGCGATGAAGTAGGTGGGGGCGGGGATTGCTCCGGCGGGCTCGACCGGGGTTGGCGCGACGATCGCCCGGGTGGGCATGGTCGTCGAGCTCGGCGCGGGTGGCGTGGTAGGGGCAACGGGGGTGACGACAGTCGGGCTGCCGAGGATGGGCGGCTGCTCGGTTGGCGCCTGCGTTGCGCTGGGAGCGGGGCTCGGGGGAGGAGCCCCGGCGCCGGGCGCGCTGGCCGAGCAGGCGGCGAGGATCAGCACGAGGAGCGGAGCGAGGGCACGAACGCCGTGCCCCCGCGTCCTTATGCTCCGCATGGCACGAATCGGCTCAACGGCTTGATGCGTTCCCACGACGTTATTCACCCCCACCGCCTCCCGAGTCGCCGCCACCACCCGAATCGCTCCATCCGCCCGAATCGCTCCACCCGCCCGAGTCGCTGCTACTGGGCGAGTCGTCCCAGGAGCCGCCGGTGCGGTGAGACTCGCCCCAGGTCGCCCCGTGGTGCTCGTTGGCGTTGGCGGCGCTGGCGGCACCGAGTGCCGCGGCACCGCCGAGCAGCACCGCAGTGGTGCTGGTGTCTGTGGATGGGTGGGAGCTCGATCGGGATGTCGAGACCCGGCGGGAGACCACTGTGCGTTGGCGATGGGGACGCGGCGCCGCCGCGCGGGCGGTGGCGGCGCGCAGGCGCAGCACAATCACGAAGGCGAGGGCGACGAGCAGCGTGATACCGAGCAAGCTCCACACTGACATCGGGTGCTCCTTCCGGTGATGTTCACTGGTACACCAGTGATACGCAGCGCGAGCCGCGCGGTTGCACCCGAGCATGCCTTCTTACCAGCGTGGGACCATCCGGCGCCACCCGGGCTCGACCTTCTGCATCTCCAGTTCGTCATCGCGATGGCTGAGCCCTGCGGCCAGGTACTGCTCGTGCATCCGGGCCAGGGCCTCGCGGTCGAGCTCGACACCGAGCCCTGGCCCCTTCGGCACCGTAAGCGACCCACCCTCGAAGCGCCACTTGCCCCCGACGATGATCTCCTCGCTCTGCCAGGGATAGTGGGTATCGCAGGCGTAGGTCAGGTTGGGCACCGCAGCCGCCAGGTGGGTCATCGCGGCCAGGGAGATACCGAGGTGCGAATTGCTGTGCATCGACATGCCGATCCCCCAGGTGCGGCAGATCCGCGCGAGCTCGACCGAGGCCCGCAGGCCACCCCAGAAGTGATGGTCGCCGAGGATGATCTGCACGCTGCCTAGCCGGATCGTCTCGGGCAGATCGGCGAAACTAACGCAGCACATGTTGGTCGCCAGGGGGATGGGGCAGCGGCGGGCCAGTTCGGCCATCTGCTCCTTACCGGCCACCGGGTCCTCATAGTACTCCAGGAGCCCGGCCAGTTGCTCGCCGCAGCGCACACTGGTCTCCAGCGACCAGGCGGTATTCGGGTCGATCCGCAGGGGCGTATGCGGGCCGAAGGCTTCGCGGAGCAGGCGAATGGTGCGCACCTCCTCATCCGGGGGGAGGACGCCAGCCTTCAGCTTGAGCGACTGGAAGCCATACTCGGCACACATGGCCTGCGCCTGGGACACCAGGGCTTCCGCGCTGAGGGCCTCTTGCTGGCGGGCGAGGGGCCAGCCCGTGGTGGCCTGCGGATCGGGCCCGAAGCCGAAAGGGCCGCCGGCGCCAGCGTGCTTGTAGAAGAGGTAGGCGCTGAAGGGCACCCGCTCGCGCACGGCTCCGCCGAGCAAGTCGCAGACGGGGCGACCGGTAGTCTTGCCGATAAGGTCAAGGCAGGCGACTTCGACGGCGGCGAAGGTGCGCGGCGGCGAGCTGAGCTTGCCCTCCCAGGGGGTCGTGGTGGGCGCACCATAGCGGGCGCCGGAAGACCAGATCTGTGCTTCGAGGCTAGCGAGCTGGAACGGGTCCCGACCAAGCACGAGCTCGCGAATGGCCTCGAGATCGGCCACCACGGCTGCGCCGCCGTGGGTTTCGCTCACGCCGCTGAGGCCGTCATCGGTCACGAGCTCAACGATCGTACGCAGGGCGTAAGGCGCATGCAGGCCGAAGGCCGCGCGCACAGGCGGATCGCCGAAGGCGATAGGTGTGACGCGAAACTCGGTGATTCTCATGGTGGCAACGGGCGGTAGACAGCGTTCGCGTAGTTCGTAGGCCTCAGATCACCCTTTCACCGAACCAGCGGTCAGGCCCTCGACCATATACTTCTGGGCGTAAATATAGAGGATCACGACCGGGATGGCCATGAGCAGCGAGGCGCTCATCAACTGGCCCCAGGGATAGATATCGCCGAAGACGAGTTGCTGGAGGCCCACCGGGAGGGTAAAGAGCGTCTCCCGGGTGATGAAGACGAAAGCGAAGAGGAACTCGTTCCAGGCGTTCGTGAAGGCGAAGAGCGTCACGGAGAGCAGGGCCGGGGCGGCGAGAGGCAGGGTGATGCGCCAGAAGGCCCCGAGGCGGGTCGCCCCATCGATCAGCGCGGCGTCCTCCAGATCCACCGGGATCGAGCGATAGTAGCCGAGCAACACCCAGGTGGCGAAGGGCATGAGGAAGGTTGGGTAGGTGAAGATCAGCGACCAGTAGGTATTAATGATCCCGAGGGTGGTAAGGATCCGGTAGAGCGGGATGAAGAGCAGCGAACCGGGCAGCAGGTAAGTGATCAGCAGAGCGGTCGTAAGAGCGGCGGCGCCGGTGAAGCGCAGGCGCGCAAGGGCATAGCCAGCGAGGGCCGAGAGGGCCACCGAGAGCGCGGTCGTCGAGACAGCAACGATCACCGTATTGCGGAACCAGGAGAGGTAGGGTGTCTCGAAGATCAGGGTGCGAAACTGTTCAAGCGTCCACGGGTCGGGCCAGAAGATCGAGCGAAACTGCTGGATCTGCAAGTTCGTCTTGAACGACGTGATCACCACCCAGTAGAAGGGGAAGAGCACGAAGGCGAGCAGCGGGATCATGATCAGCCACTGCAGCCCGACGGTGAGAACCCGGCGCTGGCGACGGGTGAGCGCCGGACGCTCGCGGTCGGAGGGGGGGCGCACCGCGCGCACGGCCCGATCGAGCGCCCCGGAGAGCGCGGCGAAACCATCGGCGATCCGCTCCACGGGCCACATCAGCAGGTTGAAGATGATGGTAAGGCCACGGCCGAGCCAGGCGAAGGCCCGGTCGACCGCTGTATCGTTGGTGGCGACGGCGTGCTCATCGCGGCGCATAAAGCGCGCGAGCACAAGGATGAAGAGCGCCAGGACCGGCGCCGTACTGAGGGCGACTGCCGCGCCGGGGCCGAAGCGCAGGCCGATGATCGCCTTCTCGTAGGCCAGGATGGAGTAGAGCCGGGTAGCGCCGCCGGGCCCCCCGCCGGTAAGTAGATAGACCAGACCAAAGGTATTGAAGGTCGAGATCGTCGAGAGCAGCACCGTCACGGCGATCACATAGCGCAGGCCGGGCAGAGTGATATGGCGGAAGCGGTGAAACGCGCTGGCGCCGTCCACCTCGGCGGCTTCGTACAACTCGGTATCGATCGCCTTGAGCCCGGCGAGCAGCAACATGGTAAAGAAGGGAATTCCCTTCCACACATTCACCGCGATCACGCTTGGCAGGGCCAACTGTGGCTCGGCGAGCCAGGCGATCTTCCGGTCGATCAGGCCCATGCTCTGCAGGATGGGGTTCAGGCCACCAAAGAGCGGATCGTAGATACTGCGCCAGGCCATGGCCGTCACCACCTCGGGCACGATCCAGGGCAGCAGCATGATCCCGGTCAGGACATTACGGAAGGGCAGGCGGCTATTGAGCAAGAGGGCGATCGTCATGCCCACGGCGAGCTTGATCGAGACGGACCAGAGCGTGAAGCGAACGGTATTGCCGATTGCACTGAGGAAATCGGCGTCGCGCAGGAGGAGTTGGTAGTTGCGCAGGCCCACGAAGGTCTCGACGCGGGTGATCGAGCGGGTGGTGAAGCTCAGCAGAATGGCGTTAATGAAGGGCCAGAGGATCAGGCCCGCCATGATGATTACCAGTGGTGCCACGAACAGCAGCGCGATTCGCCAGTCTTTGCCGAGGATGGCATCGATGCGCGAGCGGCGGTTCCCGCCCCGGGCCAGCGTCGTCGCCGGTGCCCCGCTCGTTACCCCTTTTGCCATAGACATCCTCCTGTGCAGGCCCATGGAGTGGAGCAGGGAAGAGGAAACAGAGGCCGGGCAGTCTTACCGTGCCTGGTATGGGTATCGCGCACCGCCGTCCCCTGTCCCTTGTTCCCTGTCTCCGATCTCCTGTCTCCTGTCCCCTTGCAGCTAGCCCTGCGGCAGACCGAGCTCCTCGAAGATCTGGACGATCTTGTTATGGGCGTCCTCGACGGCCTCTTCGGGCGTCATGGTCCCGTTGAGGACATTGGACATCATCTGGCTGGTGATCGACTGCCCGTCGATCGCCGAGATGGCAGCGTTCGGGTCGGCCGGGTAGGCCTGGCCGGTCCACGGCGTCGGGTTAAAGATAATCTCCTGGAGGCCGGCGAAGTTCGGGTCGATCGCGAGCACCTCAGGTGTCCACTGGTTCTTGTAGGCCGGGAGGAAGAGCCCGCCACCCTGTTGGACCATAGGGAAGAAGTTGACCGGGTCGAGCATGTAGAGGATCAGCTGCTTGGCCGCGTCCACATTCTGCGCGCCCTTAAAGATTGTGAACCAGCCGTTGGCGCCGGCCTGGAGCAGCGAGCCGTCAAAAGCCCGGGGCGCCTGCATCACGAGGGTGTTGGGGAAGACGGGATTATTATCCCGCTTGGCCTGGGCATAGACGGAGAAGGCATTGGTCGTCATCCCGATCGTGCCGGCGAGGTAGGCCTCATTGTTGCTGGTGTCGGTCCAGCTGAGGATCCCTGGCGGGAGCATCGGCTGGAAGCGCTCGGCGGTGTAGGTCTCCTGCAGCCAGGTGACGGCCTCAACCGTCTCGGGGGAGTTGAAGGTTACCCGCTCGCCGGTCTCATCGACGAAGCGACCGCCGAAGGATTGGATGACGTGGGTCAGGAAGCCGTGGCCGTCACCGCTGCGGTTCACGGTGATCCCCCAGCCATAGCGGTCCCGGGAGGGATCGGAGATCGCGAGTGCCGCATCGCGCCGGGCGTTGTAGTCGCCATTCGAGAAGGTCGCCGGGTCGATGCCAGCTTCCTCGAGCCAGTCGCCGCGAACGAACCAGGCGCCAGAGTTGCTAATGAATGGCACTGCCCACCAGCGGCCCTCGATCTGGGCATTCTTCGCGGCGGTGGCCGGCACCACGTCGCCGTAGAGCGCGACAAGTTGATCGACGACGTCGGTCACGTCCTCGAGCACATCGAGGAAGTAGAGCTGGGGAATCTGGAGGGTATGGTAGGCCACATCGGGCGGGTTTCCGGCCTGCACGGCGGCCTGCATCTTGGCGTTGAAGTCGCCGAACTGCTCAGGGTTCGCGGTGGAGATATCGAGCTCGATGCCATTGTCGGCGGCGAACTTCGTCACCAGGTCGCGGAACGTCTCCTGAACGCTCTGGAAGTATTCGGTGCGGTGGATCACCGTGAGCTTGCCGGCGGCACCCTGGGGGAGCGGCGCGGGGGTGTTGGTAGGCGCAGGCGGGGCAGTGGCGG
>SFCB01000074.1 GCA_004367505.1 Chloroflexi bacterium OHK40
CGCCCCCGCCGCTCCGCGGCACGACGCGCAAGGCTCCGCCATCAGCAGTGTTGAACAAGCGTTAACGACCTCACCCCCGCCGCTCCGCGGCACCCCCTCTCCGCAGCGGAGAGGGGGTGGGGATGTCGGAGCAGCGGGAGCAGTTGGAAGGTAAGAAAAGAAGAAGGGTTTGTGTGTGAAACGCTCGCTTATTCGCGGTCAAAAGGTGAAAAGTGAAAAAGTTGCACGCTCGCGAGAGCTACGCCGCGCAGCGACCGACGCCGAGCAGGCGCTCTGGGAACGACTCCGCGCTCGGCGTCTTGATGGCTGGAAGTTTCGCCGGCAGCAGGTGATCGCCGGGTTTATTGTTGATTTCTATTGTGATCTGGCACGCCTGGTGGTTGAGGTTGATGGGCCGATCCATCAGGGTCAGCCAGAGTATGACGCTCGTCGGGACGAGGTGCTCTGTAGTCACAGCCTGCGTGTACTTCGCGTAACAAACGCTGCAGTTGAGCATGACATTGAGGCTGTATTGCACAAAATTAGAGAATACCTTACCGCCGCCGACCTCACCTCCGCGACCTCACCCCGCCGCTACACGGCTCCCCCTTCTCCGCTACGGAGAGGGGGGTGGGGAGAGAGGTTGGGGCAAGGGCTGGGGGGTGAGGTCAGTGAGTAGCTTATGACCGCCGCGACCCTGCGCCAGACCATTGCCCAGAATCTCGTCGCCCTCGAACAAGGCCCCCTCGCCGCAGGCGCGCGGGCGCTGCTGACGACCCTGGGCTACCAGAGCGAGCGCTGGCTGGAGCTTGAGCCCACCGCCGAAGCCTTCCTGGAGGCCTTTGATCACGGCCAGCGCCTTAACCAGGCGAACGCCCGCCTGGCCGAGTGGCGCTCGGTCGAGATGGTTGCCCAGCTCACCAGCGATGACCTGGCTGCCTCCAGCCAGCTTCGGCTGTCGCTCGATGGGAGCCCGGCCTTCGCCGCGCAGACCTACCAGTCGTTCCTGTTCTTCGCCGTCGATCTAGCCGGTAAGCCGGAGGGGCGCCCGTACACCCGCGGCGATCTCGCCGCGATCACCCGCGAGATCAATAAGCCCTTCCTCATGCCGGTCAGCGTGCTTTTTCGCCACGGCGGCGCGCTGACCCTGGCTATCGTCACTCACCGGTCCAACCGGCGCGACGAAAGCCGCGATGTGCTGGAAAAGGTTTCGCTCATCCGCGACGTGCGCTGCCAGGAGCCGCACCGCGCCCATCTGGAGATCCTGGCCGACCTGAGTCTGCCGGCGCTGACGGCGCGCCAGACGATCGCCGGTTTCGCGGATCTGCAGCGGGCCTGGGCGCGCACCCTCGATATCAGCGAACTGAACCGGCGTTTCTACCGCGAGATCGCCAACTGGTATTTCTGGGCCGTCGAGCGGGTACGCCTGCCCGACGTGCCCGGTACCCCACGGGAAAAGCGAAACGCGGAGGCGATGATTCGCTTGATCACCCGGCTGATCTTCGTCTGGTTTCTCAAGGAGAAGGGCCTGGTGCCCGCTGCGCTCTTCGATCAGGCGCAGCTCGATCGCTTGTTAGTAACCCTCGATCGTCAGGAGAGCAGCTACTACCGCGCGATTCTGCAGAATCTCTTCTTCGCCACCCTGAACCAGGAGATGGATCGCCGCGCCTTCCGCGACGAGCGCAGCTTCCAGGGCCGCAACGCTCAACACGGCGTGGCCAACCTTTACCGCTATCGCGACCTGTTCCGCCAACCCGACGAGGCGCTGGCGCTCTTCGCCCAGGTGCCCTTCCTCAACGGCGGGCTCTTCGAGTGCCTCGACGATGCCGAGCGCAAGCTGTATGTCGATGGCTTCTCCGACAATCCGCGCAACCAGCCGCTGGTGCCAAACGAGCTCTTTTTCGCCGGCCAGACCGAGGTCGATCTTAATCGCACCTACGGCACCCGCGGCCGCCGCTATGAAGTGCGCGGCCTGATCGAGATCCTGGAGAGCTATAAGTTCACCGTCGCCGAGAATACACCGATCGAGGAAGACGTGGCGCTCGACCCCGAGCTGCTCGGCCAGGTCTTCGAGAACCTGCTCGCCGCCTATAACCCAGAAACCGAGACCACCGCTCGCAAGGAGACCGGCTCGTTCTATACGCCGCGCAGCGTGGTCAACTATATGGTCGACGAGTCGCTGCTGATCTACCTGAAGGATCACCTGCAGAAGGCGGCGCCGCTGATCTGGCCCTCACCCCCCAACCTCACCCCCCATCCCCCTCTCCGCAACGGAGAGGGGGAGCCGCGCAGCGGCGGGGGTGAGGTTGCTGACGGCCTCGACGCCCGCCTGCGCGAGCTGCTGGCCTACTCCGACCGGCCCGTGAGCGATCTTTTCAGCCGTGATGAGATCGGCCATCTGATTGCCGCAATCGATACGCTGACCGTGATCGACCCGGCCTGTGGTTCGGGCGCCTTTCCTATGGGCGTGCTGCAGAAGCTGGTCCACGTCCTGACCCGGCTCGACGCCGATAACCAGCGCTGGCGCGAGATCCAGCGCCGCCGCGCGCTCCGCGAGACCAGCGCGGCCTACCAGATCGACGATCGAGATGTGCGCGAGCAGCGCCTGCTCGATATCAGCGAGGCCTTCGAGTTCAACAGCTCGGACTATGGCCGCAAGCTGTTCTTGATCGAGAACTGCATCTACGGCGTCGATATCCAGCCGATCGCGGTGCAGATCGCCAAGTTGCGCTGCTTTATCAGCCTGGTGGTCGATCAGCAGATCCACGACGACCGTGAGAACCGCGGCATCCGCCCGCTGCCCAACCTGGAGACCAAGTTCGTCGCCGCCGACGCGCTGCTCAGCGTCGAGCGCCCGCAGCAGCTCATGCTGCGCACCGGTGAGGTCGAGCAGCTTGAGCGTGAGCTGGCTGAGGTGCGTGAGCGCTACTTCCGCGCCCGCAGCGCCGCCGAGAAACGAACCTACCGCGCCCGCGATGCGCAGCTGCGCGCGCAGCTCGCCGCGCAGCTTGAGCACGACGGCTGGCCGAGCGACACCGCGAAGCAACTGGCCGCCTGGGATCCCTACGCCCAGAACGAGCGCGCCGACTTCTTCGATCCGGAGTGGATGTTCGGCAAGACCGACGGCTTCAGTATCGTGATCGCCAACCCACCCTATGTGCGCCAGGAGCTGATCAAAGACTACAAGCCGAAGCTGACCGGCTACGCCACCTACAGCGGCACCGCCGACCTCTACGTCTACTTCTACGAGCGCGCGGTCGAGCTGCTGGCCCCCGGCGGCGTGCTGAGCTTCATCTCCTCGAATAAGTTCTTCCGCGCGGGCTACGGCCAGAAGCTGCGCCGCTACCTGGCCGAGCATACCACCATCCACCAGATCATCGACTTCGGCGACGCCCCGGTCTTCACCGCGATCGCCTACCCTAGCATCATCATCGCGCAGAAGCAGGCCCTCACCCCCCGGCCCCCTCTCCCGCGCGCGGGAGAGGGGGAGCCGCGCAGTGGCGGGGGTGAGGGCCACCAACTCCTCGCCCTGAACTGGAACCCCACCGACCGGCTGGAGGAGTTCCCGCGCATCGTTGCCGATGCTCGCGCCGCCCGCGCCGCCCGCGCCCCCGCTGCGCCCTATATCGCCCAGCAGAGCCTCGGCGCCGATGTCTGGCGGCTTACGGGCGGCGCCACCCAACGCCTGCTCGAGAAGCTGCGCCGCGCCGGGCGGCCATTAGGGGATTATGTGGGCGGGCGGTTTTACCGGGGTATCTTAACCGGCCTCAACGAGGCCTTCGTCGTCGACCGGGCCACCCGCGACCGCCTGATCGCCGAGCACCCGTCGAGCGCCGAGGTGCTCAAGCCGTTTTTGCGCGGCAGGGATGTGAAGCGGTGGCGGGTCGCGCCGCAGGATCTGTGGCTCATCTTCACGAGGCGCGGCATTGACATCACGCATTACCCCGCCATTCTGCGCCATCTCAGCCAGTACAAAGATGAACTTATGCCTGGTGTGCCAGGTGGGCGCAAGCCCGGCAGCTACCAGTGGTACGAGATCCAGGACAATGTCGCCTACTGGCAGGAGTTCGAGCAGCCGAAGATTCTGTACCCTGACATCTACGAGCACCAGAGCTTCACCTATGACCGGGACAAGTACTACGCGGCCAACACCTGCTACTTCATCCCCACCGAAGAGGTCTGGATGACCGGGCTGCTCAACTCAACAGCAGTAGAGTGGTTCTATGCGTTGCTCGCTAACCGCATCCGCGGCGGCTACCTACGGGCATTCAGCGACTACATGCGCCAGCTCCCCATCCCCGTGGGCGGAGACACACGGGCGATCGCGGGGCTGGTGGAGCGGGTGTTGGCCCTCACCCCCCGGCCCCCTCTCCCACGCGCTGCGCGCGCAGGAGAGGGGGGGGCAGGCAGCGGCGGGGGTGAGGGTGAGATCGCCGCGCTGGAGCGCGAGATCGACGAGCGGGTCTATGCGCTGTACGGGCTGCGGCCGGAGGAGATCCGGTTGATCGAGGAGCAGGTGCGGGGTGGGTAGGCCCTCACCCCCTGGCCCCCGCGCCTACGCAATCCGCGCGCAGGCGCGGGGGAAGCAGACAGCGGAGAGTCTTCCCCTCGCCTACGCGTCAGCGTGGGAGAGGGGTGGCGCGCAGCGCCGGGGTGAGGGCCAGAGGACGGCCAATGAAACGACGGCGCACATCGCAACTCTTGCAGACCCGCGCCCGGCAGCTGCGGCCGGAGGAGATCCGGTTGATCGAGGAGCAGGTGTGGGGTGGGTTAGGCCCTCACCCCCCGGCCCCCTCGCCTACACAATCCGCGCGCAGGCGAGGGGAAGCAGACAGCGGAGAGTCTTCCCCTCTCCTACGCGTCAGCGTGGGAGAGGGGTGGCGCGTAGCGCCGGGGTGAGGGCCAGAGGACGGCTAATGAAACGACGGCGCACATCGCAACCCATGCAGACCCGCGCCCGGCAGCTGCGGCAAGAGCAGACGACAAGTGAGGCTCTGCTCTGGGAGCAGCTGCGCGACCGGCGGCTAGCGGGGTACAAGTTTCGTCGCCAGCACCCGCTTGGACGCTTCATCGTCGACTTCTACTGTGCCGAAAAGCGGCTGATTGTCGAGCTTGACGGGCCGGTGCATAATCAGCACCATGAGCGTGACGCCACCCGCGAAGCGGCGTTGCGCGCCCAAGGGTGTCAACTCATTCGCTTCACCAATACGGAGATCAACAGCGATCTCGCCGGCGTATGCCAGCGGATCATCGAAACTTTGAAACGCCCCTCTCCTGCTGTAGCGGGAGAGGGGCCGGGGGTGAGGGCTACCAATGAGTGATGAAGCAAGCGCAGATCGACACGACCACAGTGCAGTAAGGCTAATGATGTATATCGCGCCGGCTGCGATCTGGTGCGCCTGAGCAAATTGATTGCGAGTTTTTGGTGATTCGTGCAATGCCCCACTCTGGCATTACACGATCATAATAATGGTATCGAGATGATCAAAAAACAACAGCTTCCTACAGGAAATGAGCGATGAGCACGAGCGCCACAGGCGAGGATCTGCTTCTGACAGCACTGCTGGTACTCGACGAGGGCGACGAGTCGATGAGCCTCACTGCCATCGCTCGCGGCATCGAGCGGCGCAGGGGTGCGCTGAGCGAGGAGGAACGCGCGGGACTTGAGTCGTTGCTCCGCCGCGAGGGCGGCATCTACGTGCAGGCGCCGCAGCA
Source organism: Chloroflexi bacterium OHK40 (assembly GCA_004367505.1). GTDB lineage: Bacteria > Chloroflexota > Chloroflexia > Chloroflexales > Chloroflexaceae > OHK40. Next base: position 5,695 of record SFCB01000074.1, read on the forward strand.
TGCCGACGATGGCTGGAGCATCACCCCCGACGGGCAGATCTACGTCCGCAGGCAGACAGTCGAGCCCGAGGATCTGAGCACGGCATCGACAACGTCGGTTCCGATAGAGCCCGAAGGTGTTCCCTTCAATCCTGCCCTGATCAAGGTCGAACCTGAGCAAATGTATGTCTACCATGCTCTCAAGCTGATCAGGGAGGGCAGGCTCAAGCTCGACCCCGAGTTTCAGCGCAACTTCATCTGGAACCAAACGCAGCAGAGCCGGCTGATTGAGTCGATCCTGCTGCGAATTCCATTGCCGGCCTTTTATCTAGACGCGACACAGAAGAATGTTTATGTGGTTATCGACGGGCTTCAGCGCCTTACAACACTTCATCGTTTTTGCAATCAAGAGAATTTTGCATTAAGAGATTTGCAATATCTCAGCGAATTCAATGGCAATTACTTCGGTCAATTACCGCTCGATATGCAAATTCGCATCACCGAGGATACAAAACTGACCGTTCACACCATCCGGCCTGAAACTCCGCCGCAGGTCAAATTTATGATCTTCCGCCGCGTGAACACCGGCGGCCTCGTGCTGACAAACCAGGAGATCCGCCACGCGCTTTATCAGGGCGCCGATGGGCGCGCTCCACGGCTATTGAAAGAACTGGCCGAAAGCACGGCCTTCCTCGAAGCGACCGATTACTCGGTCAGCCCGAAACGGATGGACGACCGCGAGTGCGTGCTTCGCTTTCTTGCCTTCTATCAGAATCCCTACGAGCAATTTGGAGAGCGCCGGAGTGTTGGGGAACCAGCCAATCTTGACGGCCTGCTGAATCGCACGATGGAAGCCCTCAACACATTGCCGCTAACAACCCACGCTGAACTAGCTCAAGTCTTTACCGAGAGCATGACCAAGGCCAAGCTTGTATTCGGGCGCTACGCCTTCCGTAAGCTCTACGGACGTGAACTCAGGCGGCAGCCGGTGAGCAAGCCGCTGTTTGAGGTCTGGAGTGTGCTCTTTACACGCTACACGCAGGAAGAACTCGAGAAGTATCGCGAGGCGATCGTCGACGCTTTCATCGAGGTTATGAATACCGATACCGACTTCGTGAACGCAATCTCGTATGGGACCGGCAGCCCGATCACGGTGCGGACGCGCTTCAACCGCGTCCTACGCCTGCTGCAGGAGGTGATCGGTTGATTACTGGCCTCCTCCTGCACAACTTCAAATGCTTTGGCGACCAGCGAGTCGAGTTCCGGCCGCTGACGTTACTGGTTGGCGCAAATGCATCTGGTAAGTCAAGTGTGATCCAGGCTCTTCTGGCGCTACGCCAATCGCACCGCCGTGAGGCGCTGTCCGAGGGTAAGTTATTGCTGAATGGCCGCCTGGCAAGCATTGGGACAGTGGCCGACGTCTTTTATCAGCGGGCCCAAGACCGAACGCTGCGCCTCAGCCTTGAGGTAGCAACCGCGCCACAGCCAGTTGACTTCGCCTTCGAGCGCGGCGAACCTGCCCGGCGCACCCTAACCGGCTCCCCTCCTCCCGAAGGGTATACCAGGCTGAATCTGTTTGAGCCACGCTTCAATTACCTGAACGCCGAGCGTATTGGGCCACGCCCGGTCTTTCAGATGCCCGAAGATGACCGCGACCCATACGATGTGGGCATCCACGGCGAATATGCTGTCTATATTGCCGGGCGCGACAAGCAAGAACTCATTGCCAACGAAGCGCTTGCCTACGAAGACTCCACCACAGGTGAGACACGCCGCGAAATCTACGAACAGACCCGCTACTGGATACGGCAGATTGTTCCACATTTTGAGTACAACATCGATCCCATCATCGGTTCCGACCAGGTTCAAGCGCTGTTTGGCAATGTCCCGGGCCAGAATCTGGTTCGCCCCTCAAACATCGGCTTTGGCCTGATCTACACCCTGCCAATTGTCGTAGCCGCGCTGGTAGCGCTGCCCGGCTCACTGCTGATCGTCGAGAACCCTGAGGCCCACCTGCACCCGCGCAGTCAATCGATCATGGGCCGCTTCCTGGCCCGTGTGGCGGCGGCCGGCGTTCAGGTCGTGGTCGAGACCCATAGCGACCACATCCTGAATGGTGTGCGGGTCGCCGTGCGGCGCGGGGCGTGGGGCCAGGAGATCAAGGCCGACCAGGTAGCGATCCAATACTTTATTCCGGCCGATGAGCAAGGGCCGCTACGTGTCGAGACACCCAGGCTTTACCCAAGCGGCGGGATTTCCCCCTGGCCACCCGGATTTTTTGATCAATTGGATCATGATATCGAAGAATTGCTATGACCTACATCTTCATCAACGCAGCATCACTGAATGGTCAGGCACGCGACTTTCATCAGGCCGGGCAGCTCTTGACAACGATGATGGAGACATATGAGCATCTCGTTGGCATTTGCGCCGGACGCCACTCGCTGTATCGCGATGAACCGGTTGAGGCAAAACAGCTCATTGATGGCAAAACCTTTCGTGAGGTGGTGAATTTCCGCTACAAGCAGATCGAGGATGAGCAGGCCCGGCGAGCAACAGAACAAGGAGACGCAACCACAGAGCGCGATCGATTTCGACGCTTTGTAAATCAGATCGCTCGATGGCCCTTTGCCGGCGATGTATTCGCCGCTGAGCAATTCGAGTGCTTGCTGGGCGATGAAGATGTCCGATATCGAGCTATCGGCTATACAGCGCACTTTACGTGTACCATATACGAGGGTACAGCGGGCACAGCAGTACTGCTGAGCATGAGCGATTGTCGTGGGTATGACGCCACTCACATCAATGTCGATTATGCAAGTGGACACACGGTCGAGACACGTCGGGTTTGGAACGTCTTCACCCCCCAACACATTACTTCCAGACGACGCTGGTATGACCATAATTACAAGCATCCTCCTGAGGGTGATTTAACCGATTTTGTTGCTGCAATGGATCTAAATGCGGACAAGGCCCAGTTCGTCCTGGATAGTGCGGTCGAACTAGAAGGCGAGCGACGAGTTTTCGCGCGTTACCAGCAGCGGATCTACATCTTTCCGTGTCATGTTCAGCGCAACGATGATCAACCCGGCAGTCGATCGCTGTATCACGGCTTCCTTGTGGGTGACCCTCGCAAAATGCGGAGCCGTATGGGCGACATCTGTGCTAAGCTGTTCAAGCATTTTCAATGGGAAGAACTCGCGCCGTAAAGACAACACATCGATATCGATGCTCCTCACAGTGGCGAAGTAAAAGAATGCTCGCCTCAGAGTTACTTGAAGAGCGGGCCGCCCCATGACCATGCCCCGCTTCGCCCGCTTCCTCGCCCTGGCCCGCGAGCACACAGCGCTGATCGTCGATCTCTGCGCCGACCCCGATCTGCTCAGCCGGGCCCAGTTGCTGCACTACCTGGAGCACCACGGCGTGCCGCCCGCCCAGAAGGATGCCTTGATCGACGAGCTCGGCCAGGCCGCCATCCTGCTGGCCGAGCCGGCCGGCTTCACCGTCAACCCGGCGGTGGTCGACCTGGTGAACTACTACGAGCGGCGCGGCCGGCTGATCAGCGTGACCTTCCTGCGCGACCAGATGCGCGCCATCGCCGAGCTGACCAAGCGGCTCCAGCGCGAGCTCTTCGCCACCGAGGCCGACCGCGCCGCGATCCTGGACACCATCGACGATCTCTACCGGCTGGTGCGCGAGGTGCGCGAGGCCGGGCTCGACCACTATGTGGCCTGTATGCGCCTGCTGGGCGATATCAAGCGCGCCGGTGGCAAGCAGCCCCTTGAGCAGCGCCTACAGGATCTTGAGACCGCCCAGCGCCGCTATATCGAGCCGCTGCGCGTGCTGATCGACCCTGGTGGGGAGTATGTGCCGCGTATCGCCCAGCTGCGTCGCCAGGTCGGCGAGCTCGGTCGCCAGGATGCGCTGCTGGCCCAGTCGCAGGAGCTCGATAGCCACCGCCGGCGCCTCGCTGGCGACCTGCACTTCATCGACCACGAACTGCTGCGCGGCTTCGCGGCGATCGTCGACACCGCCCGCACCCTGCTGCGCTCGCTGCTCGACGAGAAGTCGCTCAAGGACGCCCTGGCCTTCTGCCTGGCCCGCCTCGACCAGCTCTGGCCGGCACTCGACGCGACGACCCTGGTCGCCGCCGGGCGCAACACGACCCAGGCCGCACCGCTGGAGAGCCTGGAGGCCTTCTTCGCCGATGTGGTCCACCGCCGGCTGCTGCCGCAGCCCCGCGCGCTGGCGATCAGCCAGCCTGAGCAGCGCCGCGCCGAGGACCTGGTGCTAACCGAGGGCCGGATCTGGCAGACCATCGCCACCGCCGGGAGCATCCCGAGCTGGCCCGCCTTCGTCACCGGGGCCTTCCCCGGCTACGCCGAGGAGGAGCAGCTGCGCGCGATGGTGCTGCCGCTGCTCCGCCCGCACCCGCGGGTCGCCCTGGTGCTCCGCGAAACGCTGTTTGTCCACGAACTCAGCGCGCAGACGCTCCAGCTGCGCGACTTCGGCGTGCGCTGGGAGGAACATCATGCCCGCTGACACTCCGCCCCGCAGCGCCGAGATCTGCCAGCGCCTGCTGCGCGGGTATCAGTTCAGCCCGTCGGACCACGCCTCCGACGACCTCGGCCCGCTCTACGCCGTGCTCGACGAGCGCTTCGCCTGGTTCCAGGAGCAGTTGGCCACGATGGGCTTCAGCCTCGTCCGCGACGGCGAAGTCATGCTGCTGGAGAAGGAGCAGAAAGAGCTGACCAACGAGGAGCGCCAGGCGGTGGTCGCGCTCTTCCTGCTTGGCGATCTCTGGCTGGAGCAGGGCGGTAGCTACCAGGATCTCTTCAGCATGCCCATCCGCTGGGCCGACCTGAGCTGGCTGCGCGACGGCTACGGCCGCGAGTATCTGGCCCAGGCTGGATTGCAAGATCTCGACGCCATCGAGGATCTCTGGCGGCGCATCGCGCGCAAGGGGCTGGTCACCTACGACGCCGAGACGCGAACGCTAACCCTGCGCGACCCGGCCGCGCGCATCCTCACCATGGCCCGCCGGCTCCACCAGCGCCTGCGCGCCGCCGAAGAGGCCGCCAATGCGTGAGGCAGTCAGCAGCATCCTCAAGCTCGGCCTGATCAACAGCGGCATGTTCGACACGCTGGAGCTCAACACCGATGTACGCGCCGTGCACCTGGTGGGCGACAACAATGTCGGTAAGACCAGCCTGATCGAGCTGATCCAGTTCCTCTATTTCCCCGACCTGCGCGAGATGCACTTCTCGAAGAGTCTGCCCGAGACGCTGGCCTTCTACTTCCGCCGCGAGGGCTCCTACGTGCTCTTCACCGTGCGCACCGTGCGCGGCACCCAGCGCACCCTCGGCGTCTACGGCACCGGCAGCGCCGACTCACGCCAGGTCTTCGCCTTCGACGGCGCCTTCACCCTGGCCGACTTCCTCGACGAGCGGCGCCACGTGCTGCCGCCCCAGCGCGTCGGCGTGCGCCTGGCCGACCGGCGCTTCTACCTTTACCAGCGCGCCGAGGATCACGAGCGCGGCCTGGTCGGCGAGCAGAGCGAGGACCAGGCCAACGTCCACCTCTTCGACCTGGGGCGCGGCAACTTCCGCCTGCTGCGGCGCCTGCTCCAGAACCTGCTGCGCCTGGAGCGGCTGACCGCCCGCGATATCCGCCTCTTCCTCAACGCCCTGGTCGAGAGCACCGGCGCCAAGACGCGCATCGACGTGGCCCGCGACTTCGACCGCAAGTATGCTGAGACCCGCAGCATTCGCGAGCGCATCAACAGTCTGCTGCGTCTCAAGCCGCTGATCGACCAGTGGAACGCGGCGAACGAGCGCTTTGAGCAGGCCTCGGCGGCCGAGCAGGCGGCACGGGTACGCCTGAGCCACGCCGCGCAGCGCTACGCCGGGCTGCTTGAGGAACAGCAGCGCGAGCTGCGCGTGCGCGCGGCCGCTATCGGCGCGGCCCTGGCGGAGCTTGAGGAGCAGCGCCAGCAACTCGCCAACCAGATCGCCGCGCAGCGCAGCCGCGTGGGCGAGCTCCAGCGCACGATTGAGGAGCTGCAGCGCCTGGCCGAGCGCTGCGCCGGTCGCCGGCGGGAGGAGGTGCGCGCCGAGCGCGACCAGCTTAGCTACCAGGCGACCGATCTCCAGAAGCGGATCGAGCAGGCTGGCAGCGTGAGCGTCGCGCAGATCGAGGGCCGGCTGCGCAACGCCCGCGAGGATCGTGCCCGCATCCGCCGCCTCATCGAGAGTCGCACCGTCAGCCACCTGCTGGCCGAGGTCGACCTGAGCGACGAGCAGCGCGCCCTGCTGCGCTTCCTGGTCTCCGAGCAGTTGCTCAGCCTGCCCCTCGCCGAAACCGTCGCCGATACGGCGCAGCTGCTGGCGGCCGCGCGGGCCGCCGCCGCTCGGATCGACCCGCAGGGGGTCTTCCACGGCTTTGGCCTCAGCATCGCCCGCAGCGTCTGGTATCGCCCGGCCGCCGACGAGGAGCCGCTGGCTGACCGGCTCACCGAGGTCGAGCAGCGCATCCTCTCCCACGAGCGTGAGTTGACGATCGCCCGCGACCGCGAGCAGGTCGAGCAGCAGATCCGATCCCTGCAGCGCCAGGTCGGCGAGCTCGAAACACTGCTCGGCGCCTTCCAGCGCCTGGAAGAGCTGGAGGCAAGCAGCGGCGGAGCGGAATCCGTCGCGCGGGAGCTAGCGGCGTGCCGGCGCGAGCAGCAGGAACTGGAGGCGCAGCAGCGGCCGCTTGCGGAGCGCGTTCGCGCCAACCAGGACGAGCAAGTGACGCTACGGACGCAGCTGGGCACGCTGCAGCAACGCCTCGACGAGGTGCGCCAGGTGGGCAGAGAAATCGGCGATGCCGCAGAGCCATGCCCGGCCGACATCGCCGTTGTGGCCGCCGACGAACTGCCCGAGCTCTTTCGGTTGAACCGCGAGCGGCACCATGAGCAGCGTAGCGAGCGGCGGCGCGCCGAGACGGCGCTGCACGATCCGCGCGCTCGGCTGGACGATCTTTATGAGCGGGAGGCACCGGAGACGCCCTTCGCCGCCTGGGTGGCCGAGAAGCGCCTGCTGATCGCCGAGGTCGAGCGGCTCGAGGCCCAGCTGCGCGAGAGCTACGCCAACCTGGTGACCCTGGTTAAAGGCGAGCTCGACAAGCTCACCCAGGCCTTTGAGGTGGTGCGCAGCCGGGTTGCCGAGCTGAACAACGGCATCCGCCGGGTGAGCATTTCGAACATCGAGCGCATCGAGCTGCAGGTGCAGGAGAGCCAGCTGGTCGAGGCCATCCGGCAGACCAGCCGCCTGCAGCTCGACATGTTCGCGCCGAGCACGGGCAGCCTCTCGCTGGAAGCGGCCGAGCAGCAGATCGAGGAGTACCTGGTCGGCACGCTGCGCGCCCACGGTCGCGAGCTGAACCTCGACGATCTCTTCCAGCTGGAGTTCCGCGTCACCTATGCTCAGACCGGCGAGCAGCGCACCGTGACCGAGATCCACGCCTTTGAGTCGAACGGGACGGCGATCGGCGTCAAGATTGTGGTCTACCTGGGCCTGATCCGGCTGCTGCAGGGTAGCCGGCGCGGCGTCGTCACCCGCATCCCCTTCTTCCTCGACGAGGTCGGCAGCCTCTCCAGCAACAACGTCCGCCAGATCATCGCCTACTGCGCCGAGCACAACTTCCTACCGATCTTCGCCAGCCCGACGATTCGCAGCGACATCCCGCACTCCTACATTCTGCAGCGTGATGGCGATCGGAGCCGGCTGGTCAATGAGGTCATCCTGACCGAACGAGAGCACGCCGATGAAGCCGCCCGCGTGGATAGCGCAGCTCGCTGATGAGGGCCGCGTCGCCTACAGCCGCTTGAACCAGGATGGCGAGCAGATCCTGGCTCAGCTGCGTGCGCTCCAGCTGGTTACTTTGGTCGTGCATAATACCCGCCGCCTGGTGGTGGTCATCGACAAGCCGGGATTTGCCCAGTGGTTTCAGGCCGCGTACCCCGCACCGGTGTCGGCCCCGGTCCCTGGCCAGCGGGCCGCCAACATCGCCCGCGCCCGCAAGAGCAAGTCTGGCCTGATCACCCACACGGCTCAGCCGCTGCTGCTGCGCTGGTTCAGCGCTGAGCCGGCCGCACGTTGGGCCGAGCTGACCCGGCGCTGCGGGATTGTTGGCGTCACCAGCGATCGCCTGGCCACACTCGATCCCCCGCAGCACTGGACACTCTTGACCGTCGAGAACTGGGAGCCGTTTCTGGCCCTGGACTACGCGCCGCAGATGGGCACGATCGTCGCCGTCTTCACCGGCGGCAACATCGCCGAGGCGGCGCTCCAGGCGCTGGTCGGGCTCAGGCCGGAGCCGGCGCGCGCCCTCCACTTCGGCGACTATGACTGGTCCGGCCTGGCGATCTACCGGCGCATCCGAGCAGCGCTACCGCAGCTCACGCTCTATGTGCCTGACGACCTCGCGGCGCTCTTTCGCGATTTCGCCGGCCACGATCTGCTCCTGGGCCAGCTGCCCCTCGTGGCCCAGGCTGATGATCCGCCCGAGCTGCGCGAGGTAATCGCGCTGATTGCCCAGCACAACGCCGGCCTGGAGCAAGAGATCGTCTCCCCACCGGAGCTATGATCCGTCACCGCCGCGCCCGCTCCAGCTGATCCAGCAGCCCCATCAGCTTATACTTGCGCCCGTGCTGCGCGCGCAGGCCCTGCAGGTAGGCCTGCCACTCCGGCTGGCGGCCCGTCGCCTGATAGGCTGCCCGCGCCCGGCGCAGCCAATCAATCGCTGAGTCGTAGTACTGGGCTTTGCCGGCGTCGATGATTCCCGCCGCACGGGCGGTCGCCGCCGCGATCACCCAGTCTGGCCGGGTCGCCAGCGCGGCGTCCATCACCCGCGCCAGGTCGTTGCCGCTGGGATGTTGGCCCAGCGCCGCGATCGCGTCGTCGATCAGTCCTTCGTGGAGCAAGATGTCGATCCGCCCCGCGACCATCCAGCTCTTGCTGGCCCGCAGGGCCGCCAGTAGCCGCTCGCGTAGCTCCGGCCAGTCTGCACCGGCAAGCTCCGCCAGGCGCAGATAGAGCGCCAGTTCCGGCGCGACCCGCAGCGCCTCGGCCCCGGCGCGCAGCGCCAGGTCGATGCGCCCGTGGCCGGCGGCCAGATCGACCAGCCAGGCCGCCAGGCGCGCCCGCACCTGCTCCTGCCCGGCAATGCTCGGCGCGTCCTCGCCGAGGCTCAGCCCGTGCTCGCCGACCGCCAGCGCATGCGCCGGCTCGCCGCGCTCGCGCAGCGCCTGAGCGAGCTCCAGCGCCTCCTCAGCGCTGCTAAGTTGCTCGCGGCCCAGCGCGACCGCCTCATCAACGCGGCCCACGCCAAGCAGTAGCAGCACCTGATCTTTGGCCATCCCCGCCGCCGCGGCCAGGTTCAGCGCCTCGCGGCTGTGGCCGCTACGCTCCAGGATGCGCAGGCGCCTCGGCCCACAGCGCGCCCAGCTCGTCGAAGAAGCCGCCCAACTCGCCCTCCGATTCGTCGTAGTCAACCCAGCCCTCGCTATACTCGTCGGTCAGCGCCTCCAGCAGCGGCAGCGCGCTCTGGGCGTCGTCGCCGTCGAGAAAGGCCTGGATCTGGGCGACCAGCGGTTCCAGATTCGCCAGGATGCTCGCGTAGGCCATGTAGTCGTCGGGGCGCTCGGCGCGGAAGATGCGCCGGATCTGCTGACGGAAGGCGGTCGCGTCGACGGCGGTGCGCCGGCCGGCTGCCAGACCGACCCCTTTGACAGGCTCAGAAGCCACCGCCAGGGCCGCTGCACCGGTCGCTGTGGCAGCGATCAACGCATCGATCCGCTCGATCAGCTCCGCATCCTGCGCGGCCAGGCGCAGCAGCAACCCCTCCAGCTGGCCGCGGTCCAGCCCGGCGAGCAACTCGGCGAGCGGCGGGCGCACCGCCACCGCGCCCGGCGCGGCGTGGATGTAGGCCAGCAGCGTCGCCACGATATGTTTGCACAGGCCACCCCAGTCGTAGGGGCAGCTACAGCTCGCCGCGCGCACGCCGCCGGCGTCGAGGGCGACCGTCACGCGGTAGGGCTCATACTCGCTGCCCTCGACCTCGGCATGCAGCAGGTCGCCGCGCAGCACCAGCGGGCCGACCGCGCCACGACGCTCGTAGTCCACGCCGCGGGCGAATGACTCCGCGCTAGCGTGCTGGCGGATCTGGGCCTCGCTCAGGGGCGGCAGCTGCGGCTGCGCCGGTGTTATCTACTTGCTGCCCATCGCCCCTCCCTATTACATCAGGCGCAACACCGCATTGGCCTCGGCCACGTCGAACCGCTCGGGGTCGAATTCGCCGCTGACCCACTCCAGCAACTCGTCGTGCTGCTCGTGCTCTGGGTCAGCGATCGCCTCCAGAAAGTCGGCGTAGCCCCAGACCCCGCCGCAGTCCTCGGGCGGGCAGGCGCGCTTGCCCGCCGTGCAGCGCGGGTGGTATCATGCGAAGCGTGTAAGCCACTCCAGCGAGCTTCTGATGGACATCGTATTCTCGCTTCAAGGCGTCGTGTTCGAGTGGGACGACGAGAAGGCTCAGCTAAACCAAGCGCAGCATGGCGTGACCTTTGAAGAAGCCGCCGAAGTTTTCTTCGACCCGTTCTACCAGTACGGCGATGCCACGCCCGTCGGAGTGCAAGAACAACGCGACTTCATCCTGGGCTACTCCGTAGCGTTACGCCTCCTGCTGGTGGTCTACACCGAGCGAGGCGCCCGAACACGAATCATCTCAGCACGGCCAGCAACGCGTGCCGAAAGGAAACTATATGAGTCAGCCTGAGTTTCCAACTGAGCTGAAGCTGCGCCCGCGGCCGAGCACAACCGTCCCGCTCAAGGTTCCGACAGACACCTTCGAGAACCTCGAGCAGATCGCGGCTGCTCGCGATATGTCGGTAGACGCCCTGATAAAGCTGTATATCGGCCAAGGCTTGCGTCAGGACCTTGCGCAACGCTTTGCCGACCGGGTGCTAGACCTGACCGCTCAAGTACTCGCCCGCCACGGTCAATCACCGGAGCAGGTCGAGGCAATCCTCCGTGAGATCAGAAGCGGCACTGGGTCGTAGTCGAAAAACCTTTTACACTTCTGTCGTGCTGCACATCGAGAGCCCGCAGCCGTTCAACCGGCCACGGGCTCGTTGTTTTCGCATTCTGATGAGTAGAATGTGCCCAAAGTCCAGGCCAGGCGCTCATCTCGCGCATTACAAAGCTCTTGACCCGGAAATGGTTGTAGTGGCGCCGGCAGAGGAGAGCGTACTTGTGTTCGCGCAGTGTGGGGGCCTATAATCGAAGGGTGACGCATACAAGACGCGCTCAGCGATAGGCTCGCATGATCGGTACCGACGAGGAACGACCCCAGCTAGCGCGGTGCATCTGGCTGCTTGGAGCAATGCGGGTCGAGCATATGGGCAGGGCGCTCCCCGTGAGCGGCCCGAAGCTCCAGGCACTGCTGGCGCTGCTTGCGCTCAACCCTGGCCGGCCGTTCACGCGAGCGGCCCTGGCCGACTGCCTCTGGCCTGCCGCAGCACCCGAGCGGGTGTGCCCCACGCTCTCCGATCTGCTCTACCGGCTGCGGCAGGCCCTCGGCCCAGGGTGGCTCACCAGCGAGGCCGGCCTCGTTACCCTGCGTGCCGGCCCCGACTCTGGGTCGATGTCGAAGACTTCGATCGGCTTGCCGCCCAGGACGACGCCGAGACGGCCCAGGCCGCAGTAGCGCTGTACCGCGGCGAACTGCTCCCCGAGCTCTTCGACGACTGGCTGGTGGTTCGCCGCGCTGCACTCCATGAGCGCCTGACCGTCTGCACTCCTGCGGGTTGGCGCGAGCGCCGAGGCGAGCGATGCCCTGGATCGCGCCCTCGTGGCCTACCAGCGCGCCGCACAGACCGACCCTCTCGACGAGGAAGCCGTCCGTGGTCTGATGCGGGTGTACGGGCGCGCCGGTCGCCGGCAGCTGGCGCTCCAGCAGTATACACAGCTGTGCCAGCTGCTCGCAGCCGAGCTTGGCGCCGCGCCTCAGCCGGAAACGAGCGCGCTGGCCACCACCCTGCGGGACGAGCCGCCGCCCGCCCGTGCGCCTCTGGCCCTCGTCGGCCGCCAGCGCGAGCGAGCCATGCTCATCCAGTGGCTCGAGCGCGCAGCCCTGGGGCACGGCGGCCTGATCTGTGTGGAGGGTGAGCCCGGCATCGGCAAGACCCGGCTGCTCGACAGCCTGGCCGAGAGCGCCGAGCTTGGTGCCACTACGAAGGTTCAGGCGAGCAGCAAAAGACCCTGGTGCAACCCCGCCAAGAGTGTCACCAAGGTCTAGAGTTCGCCACCGGTCCTGTTCCGCAACAGTCACTCACGAAGTTGACCGTCTTGGACTGTAACAGCCAGCAGCTACATGCTGTACCCTCGGTGGCCCTGTGCCTGCCCTCCGGAGAGGTAGGCAGACAAAACCACCGACCGTAGGATTGGTGGAGATGGGGGGAGTCGAACCCCCGTCCAGAAAGCTAAACCGCAGATATGCTACAGGTTTATCCCGTTGTTTGAGCTCGCCCGCGGCCACACAACGAGCAAAGCGGCCTTTGGGCAAACCCGCTGATCTTAGCCCCCGGCCAGCAGGTGGTCACCGGAGGAGCACCCGACTTGCTGACGCCTGACCCCCCGCCATCGGGTGAGCGGAGGCAGACGGGCTACCTTAGTTAGGCAGCCATGGCCAGGCGCGGAGCCCGAGCCATGTTGGTGTTGTTGGCAGTTATTGCCGTTGCCCCTTTAACGTGACTGGGCGGCACGACCTGCAATCTACGGCCTTCACTCCCTGTCGAAACCAAGCATCCCCTTGTGCATTGACGGTTGGCGCCTTTGCCGATACGATGCTGATACAGGCTCCGGGCGATCAGGACGTTCCAACCATCTCCAAGTATTATAGCCCGGCCGGCCCCGGCGTCAATCCTTCTTGCGCTGGAGTTTCGTTAGATCCGGCGCCACACCTGCCACTGTCGCATGCATAGCTTCGATCGCCGCGCCCGCCCGCTTCAGCTCTACAGTCATGTGCTCGGCGTTCCCAGGCGCCTCTTCGTCTACCTGCCGCCGGAGTACACCGCCTTTCCCCAGCGGCGCTTTCCGACTCTGCTGCTGTTGCGTGGCCACGAGCGCGAGTGGGTTAACCCGCGTGAGGACGAGAGTCGCGGCGGTACAACGGTGATCGATGTCTATGAACGGCTGCGCTCTGCCGGTACTGTTGGCCCGCTCATTCTGGTGATGCCCGGCCTCGCCAGTGACGATAACACAGTGCCCGGCATGCTCACCGACTTTCGCAGCCCCGAGCGCGCCGCCGCAGTGGCTGGGGTGGGCTCGGGCCTGTTCCAGCGCTACTTCTTCGAGGAGCTCCTGCCCTTCGTCGACTTGCGCCTGCGCACGCTGCCCACGGCCCGCGCCGTGGCCGGCTTCTCGCTCGGGGGCTATATGGCTGTGAAGGCGGCGGCGCTGCACCCTGAGCTCTTCGCCAGTGTCGGCGCCTTCGATGCCTCGATCCCTTATACCACCGACGGCGGGCGACGCGCCCGCCCCGGCGACTCACTCTTCGCCCCGCCTATGTTCGATGCGCCCTTCGGCCTCCCCCGCGATGAGGCCCACCTGACGGCCAATAATCCGGTGGCCCTGCTGATGCGCGCCGACCCCGCGGCCATTCGCCGGCTCACGTGGATCGTTCAGTATGGCCCTGAGCAGCTTGAGCCCTGGGGCTCGAACTTCTACCGGGGCGAGTTTTTGCTGCGCGCGCTGCGCACCCTCGGGGTCGAGAATGCCGCCCCCCTCGCTGCCCCCCCCGATAGCCAGCATACCTGGCAGAGCGCCGACCGCCACATCGAGCAGACGCTGCCGATCCACTGGCGCGCCCTCAGCGCCCGGATGCGTTCGTTGGAGCGAGCCGACGCATAACTGCCCATGCGCAAGAAGCACACCGATATTGTCGCCGCGCTTCGCAGCCTGCGCTGGCCCCTGGCGGGCGTCGTTGGCCTGCTCTTCGCGCTCACCCGCCTCGCCGAGACGGCCATGCTCTCGTGGCGCCCCCTCGGGCCCTGGCTCACAACCCTCGACCCGCTCTTCTGGGGGCTGCTCGCCGCCGGCGCTGTCTTCGCCATCCTCAGCTGGGCCGCGCGCCAGGAGCAGCTGCGCCGCGCCACCGAGACGGCGATGCTCGACGAGTTGCGCCGCACCAACGCGCGCCTGGAGCTGCTCTACGAGCTGAACCAGCGCGTGGCTAGTAGCGACAGCCTCGACGATGTGCTCGACTACGCGATCACCCTCCCGGCACGCCTCGTCGGCGCCCGCGCTGCGGCCCTCGTGCTCTATGATGAGCGCGGCGCGCCCCTGACAGCGCGTAGCGTGGGCCTCGCTGAGGATCAGCTCTCCGCCGTCCGCGCCGCCGTCGGCCTCACCCCGCCCTTAGCGCCGCCCCTCTCTGGCCCGCGCGTGCTCCAGGCCAGCACGCGCGCGCCCCTCAACCTCGTCGCGTGCATCCTCATCCCCCTCGCCGAGCACAACGCCCCACCAGTGGGCTGGATCGAGGGCTACGTCGTCGATACCGGCCAGATCGCGCTGGCCGATGCGCCCGCCGCAGGCCCCCTGGCAAGCAACTCGGAGTCGAACACCCTGCTCGTGACCGTCGCCGGTGAGCTCGCCGAAGCGGTTGTGAGCAGCCGCCGGCGCGCCCGCGAGCTCGCTAGCATCGCCGCCCTGGAGCAGGCGATCACCGAGGAGCGCACCCGGATCGCCCGCGACCTCCACGACGGCATCGCCCAGAGCCTCGCCTTCCTCCGGATGCGCGTGGACCTGTGGGAGGACTGGCTGGAGCAAGAACCCGAGCGGCTCCGCGACGAGTTCGTGGCCGTGAAGGCCAATCTGCGCCGCCAGATCGAGGAGCTGCGCCGCGCGATCTTTGCCCTGCGCCCCGTCGAGCTCAGCCAGCTTGGCTTCGCCGGCGCCCTGCGCCGCTTCGTCGCCGAGTTCGCCGACCAGCAGGAGTGGGATCTCGACCTGGAGCTCAGCGAGCTCCCGCCCGATCTCCCCCACGACCTGGAGTTGGCCGCATTTCGCTTCGTGCAGGAGGCGCTCAACAATACGGCCAAGCACGCCGCCGCCCGCCACGTGGCCGTCGTGCTGCGCCTGGTCGATGGTGGGCTCCAGGTGGTGGTGCGCGACGATGGCGCCGGCTTTGACCCCGGTGGCCTGAGCGATGCGCCGGGTGGCCACCTCGGGCTGCGCCAGATGCGCGAGCGGGCCGCGGCCCTCGACGGGCGAGTGACCGTGATCTCGCGGCCCGGCCAGGGCACGGAGGTGCGCGTCTGGCTGCCGATCCGCTACACCCCTGGCCTGGCCACCGCCAGCCCGTCGTAGTTCTGCGCGCCCCAGGCGGCCAGAAAGGTCTCCCAGCGCACCTCGTACTCCAGCGGCCGATCACGGCCAGTGCTGGTTGGCCCGAGCACGTCGCGGATCACCACGACTGTGTCGTTGAAGCCCATCACGACGACTGCGTGATCGTTCCCCAGCACCGTAGGGATGCGCGTGCCGTCCGGCGTTACCCATTGGGCCGGCCGCCAGGGCTTGAAGTCAACGGTCGTCTTCATCCAGACCAACTCGCCCCGTAGCAGCGCCGCCTCCAGCTCGGCCCTGCTCCGCACCGGGGTGCTCTCAAGGCCGTAGCTCGCGAAGAGCTGGCGCATCGCCGCGCCGGTGCTGCGGGCCAGGAAGTTGCTGGTGTAGTCGCCCGAGAACGCGCGAAGAATGTCGCCGCCGTAGATCAGGAATCCCTCGCTGTTCTCCACGATGTACGGCTCGACGCTCGTGTCGATCGGCATGCGGGCGATCAGGTCGTCGACCGTCACATCCAGGCCGTAGCTCTGCAGCACAACCCAGGCCGCGTCGAACTCGCAGGAGTACTGGTAGCGCTGGCCTTCCTTCACCGCCGCCGGGAGCAGCACGGTGTAGGCCCGATCGCCGATAACCACGGGCGTCGGTGGCGCGGGAGTTCCGGTGACCGTCGGCGGCGCCAGGGTGGGCGGGGGCGTCTCCGTGGTCGGCTGCGATGGCGTCGAGGCGGTGGTAGGC